>JAFDCJ010000088.1 GCA_019312835.1 Deltaproteobacteria bacterium | reverse complement strand
GATCCGTCGTACGCTTCTATCTCATGGTCCAAAGTAGTCCCATCCGATTCTCTAAAAATGATGTCCCAGCCGTTGGCATTCTCTATGCGCCCATTTGCAGGGTCTGCGGTTGTGGTCCTTAACCATTTTCCGGCTAAGCTGACAAGTACGGGAAAATCTGTTAGAAATCCCGGATTATTATCCACTCCAACCTTTGTATAATCAAAAGTTATCTGCCTCCGATAGTTGAATAAACAACCAACTGGAAACTCTACAACAAACCAACCAATATCTGCGTCTCCGGCGGTATTGTTACGGTCCATCGTAATTGCCGTGTTAGAAAGGTCCATCGTGACCGAACCTACACCAATGATGTTATCCACCGAATAATTGGTTCGACCCATATTTTGCCCACCAACCGGTTGGACCGAAGCAAAGGCTATTGAACGGCTTGTATTGACCGATGTGCCAAGTGAAACGACTTTTTGACCAATACCGCTTGCAAAAGGCTCGCTGCCTCTTTGCACCGTAGATCCGTCTTTCAACTCTATGGCCTGCCAGACAATGTTAATATCGTCCGGCTCCGTATCAGGAGGGTTTCCATTTCCCGAACTGCTTCGGTCAATCCTGATGGTATTTGAGTCAATAAGTTGTGCCCGGAGCATGTTGGCACTAACATCGAGTCTCCCAGCCGTCGAAAACCCTACCAAGACGAATGTTGCGTTCACATCAACTGGAGTCCCTAGGGTGACATCAACAGATATGTCCACTCCGCCCAGCAGGGTGGCAGAACCTTTCTGAACATAAACATCTGCAGGATTAGTATACTCTATGACCTGCCACCAGATGATATGATTAGCACTTGCACCTCCAACTCTAAACTGAAGATTATTAGTCGCGGTTAATTCCCCAAGAATGGGATCATCTTGACTATAGCTGCCGTCAGTTGCCGAGGGTGTCTTCGACCAGGTGACAAAGGCTTGGTTCAAAGAGGCAACAGGGGTTATCGGCACGTCTATGGTTGTTGTACTTTGTGTGACCTCACCCCGCTGAACACTGACGCCAGATAAAAACTCGACCACATACCATTGAATTGTCATGGTGGACGTTTCATCGGTGACCCGCGTGAACTCTAAGTTATCTCCTGTAGCATCAATCCGGCCCCGAATCATAGATCCGACAGGCCGGTTAAGATTGTGGCGAGTCTGAAATACGAGAAAAGACTTTGCCGGATCTACATTCGTTATGGGAACCGTAATGGTGCCAGAAGACGCCTACTACGGCTCCCAAACCCAGCGGGCGGTGGATAACTTTCCCATTAGCGATCTCAGATTTCAGGCCGGTTTTATCCACGCCCTGGCGCTGGTAAAACGTTGTGCGGCCCAGGTCAACCATCAGCTCGGCCTGTTGGATAAAAAAATAGCGGATGCCATCGGCCGGGCCTCGCAGGAGGTCATGGACGGCCGACATGACGACCAGTTTGTGGTGGATATTTTTCAGACCGGCTCCGGCACCTCCACCAACATGAACATGAACGAGGTGGTGGCGTCCCGGGCGAATGAGATCCTGACCGGTCAAAAAGGAGGTAAATCACCGGTTCACCCCAATGATCACGTGAACCTGGGACAGTCCAGCAATGACGTGATTCCGTCGGTGATTCACATAACGGCATTGCGGTTGATTCATGCAGAATTAATTCCATCGATTGAATCACTTGAAAATGCTTTGGCCGCCAAGGCGGATGAATTCAAAGATATCCGCAAACTCGGTCGCACCCACCTGCAGGATGCGATTCCCATTTATTTGGGCCAGGAGTTTGGCGGCTATGCCCGGCAAATAGAACTCGCCGTCGAGCGCATCCGGTCGGTTGAGCCCCGCCTGAGTGAGCTGGCCCTGGGCGGCACTGCCGTCGGCAGCGGCCTGAACACCCATCCGGAATTCGCCGGCCGGGTCATCAGCCTGATTTCCGACCACACCGGCTTGTCCTTTGTCGAAGCCCGGAACCATTTCGAGGCCCAGGCCGCCCAGGATGCGGCTGTTGAAGCCAGCGGGGCCCTGAAAACCCTGGCCGTCAGCCTGGTGAAAATCGCCAACGATGTGCGCTGGCTGGCCTCCGGTCCCCGCAGCGGACTGGGCGAAATCAACCTGCCCTCCCTGCAGCCGGGTTCCTCGATCATGCCCGGCAAGGTCAACCCTGTCATCCCCGAAGCGGTGCTACAGGTCGCCGCACAGGTAATCGGCAACGATGCCGCTATTACGATGGGCGGCCAGGGCGGCATTTTCGAATTGAACGTGATGCTGCCGGTGATCGCCTACAACCTGCTGCAGTCGATTTCCCTGCTGGCCGAGGCCGCCGCCGTATTCGCCGACAAATGCATTGCCGGCATCACCGCCAACCGCAAGGCCTGCAGCGGCTATATCGAAAAAAGCCTGGCCCTGGTGACCGCCCTGGTCCCCGAAATCGGCTACGACCGCGCGGCGGCGATTGCCAAGAAGGCTTATGAAAGCGGCAAGACGATCCGCGAGATCGCGGTGGAAGAAGATATTCTGCCTGCAGATGAGATTGACAAATTACTCGGCAGTTAAACGGCCAGCCCTGGTAGCGCAAAAAAACAAGCCCGCTAAATGCTATTCTTCCGTCGCGGCCGCGGCGGCGATCTTTTTTTCCTTTCTGGCTTTTTTCTTCATTGGATCCTGAGCGGAAGGCTTGGGTTTCGGCTTTTCAGATTTCGGGGCCGCTAGTTTTCGGGCCTTTTCTTCAGCCCTGCGGGCGATATCCGATTCCAGTTTGGCGATACTCGCCAATTGCTGCCTGGCCTGGCTTATCTCGGCCCTGAGGTGCTTTACAGCCGAATCCCTTTGAATCTGAACATCCGTCTTGCCTTTTGATTTGAGGTTTTCTATACGGGTCGCGAGCTTGCTTTCAGCCAGGATCTTATGGTTTTCTATATGCGGTTTCTTGTTCAACATGATTCAGATCTCCTTTTTCCAGATTGCCTGGACCTTGTTAAATTCAGAGGGCATGCCGAATAGGCTTCAGTCCAGCATCAGGCGGCTTGGGGGAAATTCCAGTCATCAAACCAAAACTCCGGTGTCATTGGCTCGAGCCCCCAGGCCCGCCGAGCTTTGTCGCAGTCCGGGTTGCAGGAATTGTTCTGCCAGGACGGCTCGAAATCGCGGCAGACCGACGAGCGCCGTTCATAAATACTGCACGTGACTTGCCTGCCGACAATGCCGTTCAGGGCGATACAGCGCGGGACGCTTCCGTTCGTGCCTTTCATGACCAGCCGGAAGTCGTTTAACTTCTGGGTCAATTCCTCAGGGGCCCCTCCGGGCGTGAAAACATCAGCCTCCATCCAGTAAAAAGAGGCACGATAGAAAGCACAGCAGGCGCCGCAAGCTAAGCACGGATTAACGCACATTCGCATCACATTTTCCAAATCTCGTTGTGACAACCTGACCCGGACAAGACGGTGCCGTTGGCAGGCGTCATCAATATTGTCGAACGCCATGCCATAAAAAAAAGCTTTCCAAAAAAATGGAAAACTTCAATTACTTTTCATTCAATTTTGAGTGCAAACAAACGTGCCAGTGCCCATGATTGCCACATTTTGAAAACAATTATTAGCATCAGAGAAACGTAAAGTCAAGAGGGATTTGTGTCGGAATACATCTGGGCTGGTTAAAACACACTGGGTGATTTTTGCCGAGCTTGCCGGGCAGTTGGGTATTTCCACCTCGGCGATCCTAATAATCCCGAAACGAGAGAATCAATACGCCAACTCCGGAATTCTTACCTGCGAAACACCATCGCGCCGGCGGTCAGCCCGGCGCCGAACGCATCGGTCAGAACCGTCTGGCCCTCCTTTATGCGGCCGTCGCGAATGGCCTCATCCAGGGCGGTGGGGATGGTGGCGGCTGACGTGTTGCCGTAGCGATCCAGGTTGATGATCACCTGATCCATCGACATGCCGATGCGGTTGGCGACAGCTTCGATGATTCTCAGATTGGCCTGATGGGGGACAAACCAGTCCAGTTTGACTGCCGGGATGCGGGCCTGCTCCAGGGTGCGCAGGGCGCATTCGGACAAGGTCCGCACGGCCACTTTGAATATCTCCCGGCCGCTCATGCGGATCTTGTGCAGGTTCTGGGCATAGCGTTCGGGGGTGACCTCCAGAGCGGAACCGCCGGCCGGAACGATCAGCAGCTCGCTCAGTGTGCCGTCGGAAGACAGGTAGCTGGCCAGAACCCGCCGGCGCGATCGGGGTGCGACCCGTTCGACCACGGCTGCCCCGGCCCCGTCGCCGAACAAAATGCAAATGGTACGGTCCTGCCAGTTGATATAATGGCTTAAAACTTCGGCGCCTATTACCAGCACGGTCCTGGAATGACCGGAACGGATAAACTGCTCAGCGGTAACCACCCCGTAAATGAATCCCGAGCAGGCCGCATTGATGTCCATTACCCAGGCCCGGTGGGCCCCGATCTTTTGCTGCAGCCAGCAGGCGGTGGAGGGAAGCGGTGTGTCCGGCGAGCAGGTGGCGTATATAATCTGATCGATTTCCTCAGCCTGGCGGCCGGCCATTTCCAGGGCTTTTATCGCTGCCCGGGCAGCCAGTGAAGAATTGCGCTCGGCCTCATTGCCAACATTCGATATGCGGCGCTCGACAATGCCGGTTCGCTCCTGGATCCACTGGTCGCTGGTTTCCAACCCGAATTCGGTCAGTTTACGGGCAACGTCATCATTGGTCATTCGTCTTTCAGGAAAAGCCGAGCCGGTACCGGTGATTCTGGCTGCATATCCCATCGCTTTTTGTTCCTCCATCTTAAGGCAGGTTTGAAGGTCAGGGCCGCAAAAGCCACATAAGATAAGGATAACTTCATTAAGCAGGATTGCAAGTGATTTCTGCGTCGCGGACTATCAGTGGAGCACAAAAGCTGTATTGCGCAGTTTATCACAAGCTCGGCAGGTGCGTGCTATACGGGATAGGGGTAATGCTTAAAATAGTTCCAATGATTGAAATTTGACCACGGCAGATCATTGAGGCGCTATTCGCGAGCAGAGGTTCCCCCCTACCCCTTGGGCGAGTAATCTCCCGCTCCCTTGACGGGAGAGGGCCGGGGTGAGGGTGAATAAGATGATTCGTATCCTTTTTATCACCCTCCCCTTGGTCCTCTCCCGTCAAGGGAGGGGAAACGAAGGGTGGCCAAATTATAGAATAATAAACTTTCGGGACGCGAAACTAACACGGGCAACCAAGCAGGGTGGGCATTGCCCACCCTGCTGCTAATAAATCCAGCCCATAATCCCCAGCCCCCAAACATTCATCAAAACCGCCACGGCATAGATGCCGGCGATGGTGAGAATCTTGCTTTTATCCGACCGCATCGCGATAACGATAATAATGGCGACATAGAAGTGGAAATAGCCGAAGAAAAAGATCAGCCACACGCCCCAGAAAGTGCGGTTCCACCAGGGGTACTCCCACACCAGCAGCCCGCCCATATTCAGCAGACACTCCACGAAGACACAGAACAGGGCATAACCGATGGCCCAGAACCAGCGATTGGGAAGGCCCAGGATGACCTCATCCCTGTCATCCGACAATGTGTTGTAGTAGATGATGCCGGAGATGGCGAACATGAACATAATCTCGATGTTCCATCCCATCATGGTTCGCAGGGCCGTCTCGCCGGGTGTGGTCCAGAAAGCCGAACGCTGGGTGAAGTGAAATATCCAGCCGTTCCAGGTCTCATTGAAAAAATCCATCCCGAAAAGGGTCAACCCGGCATAGATGGCATCCCAGTTACCCGAGTTCTTGGCCTTCTTGATTTCAATCGTGTAGATGTAAAATACAATGGCCAGCAGTGGAATCACATACCACTTGAGGGTCGATAGGTCCCTGAGTCCCCGCAAAGCAAGCTGTGAGGCGGGTGTGGGCATGGCGTCTCCTCCGGTCGATAGTTTGTTGAGTTGATTGAGTTCATTGGGTTTAGAGTCCGAGGGGCTTTTCTGTGAATTGGACCGTTATATCCTCCAAAAAGGCAATTTTAGAATTCAAAAGCACCCTTATCTACTGCATGTCATGCCGGACTTGATCCGGCGTCCAGAAACATGCGTCTTTGAGATAGCACTGGATTCCGGGTCAAGCCCGGAATGACCAAACAGCAAACTCTGCAGCAGGGCCGGCCACCGTGCCGGCGATATTGCGGCGTGTCAAGATAGGTTACTTCCGGCGGGCACCCATCTTCGCTAAAGCTTCGCCGCGCCAAGCGGTGGCGGGCCCTGCTGACACCTGAAACCTATTTTTCGACATCACTCATCTGACTTAAAAAGATTTAAAAACGCAATGATGTCCAAAAGGCCCCCTTCTTTGTCCACATCCTTGACCAGGGCGACTGCCGGATTGCGAAAGCCGGTGACTACCTCTTTCCACACGGCGGCATCGACCGTCAGGGAAATATCCGGGTTGTCCGGAAACTGCGGCCGAATTTCGGCCACCCCACGACGCACGTGAACGGTGTAGGCTTCGCCGGTATCCGGAAAGCGAAAACCGGCGATGGTATCCACATCGATGCTTTTTTCCGGATCGAGCTTAACCGCCATGGCGTTGAATATATCCGCAACCTGCAGTTTTTGGAGCAGGCGTTTATCCGGTATCTTCATCATACCGATATGCAGTCGGCCTTCGACTTCCAGCGCCTGGGTGAGATAGTAATTCCTGGCAGTGGCAGCAACCTGTCGACTGCCGAGGGCTCTCAGGGCTGCAGCCTTGAGACGACGGGCTTTGGCGGATTCCGGGTCAAGCTGTAAAAGCTGGTCAGTCAGCTCCAGTGCCCATTGGTAATCCTGGCCGCCAACTGCCTGCCGGGCGGCTGCCAGCAGGTTCTGCTCACCGCCAGCCAGATCGGCAAAGCGCCTGGCACGCTCTTTTAGGGGCAGCGGGTAGAGGTCGGTGGCGTTACCCCCGAACCATCCCAGATACCCGTCGAAAATAGCCCGCACCGACCAGTCGACCGTTCCGTAGTATTCATGCAGATAGGGTTGCCGGGCCAAATGGGGCGGCAGTTTGACCTTTGCAACAATTTCCATGGGCGTCAGCCCCTTGTTCATCCAGCGGATGGTCTGATCGTGAACGAATTGAATGGCATCCCGGTAATTGGTCAAAACCTGATAAATCTCTTCAGCACCGATTAACGGCCGGGTATGATGGGGCACCAGGTACGCCGGCTTCAGGTCGCGCATTTTATCGATGCTGGCCACCCAGCTTTTGACATCCCGGTAGGCAGTGCCGCGAATGGCATAAAGGTTGGGAAATGACTTATAGTAATTGTCCGCCGGCAGCAGAACCTTTTTCTCCGGCATCCAGACAAAAATCTGATCCGGCGTTTCACCGGGGGCGAAGAAGAGAGATAGCTTTAAACCGGCAATTTCAAGATCGCGGCGGTCTGTCGAAAACGTTTTAGTGGGTGGCAGCATCCCCAGCGTTTTGCCTTCATCAAACTCCAGACGCGGGCCGATGCCGGCATTGATCAGGCCGCCTTCCGGCAGCAGGGTTCCAAATTGACGCATGGCCCGGCGATAAGTAGTTTCCCGGGTAATGGTGGCGATGCGGTCCATATATAAGGATGTGGTTGCATGGGAGTATATATCCGGGCTGTCATCACCGGCCATGACAGAGGCCCCGTTGGTATGGTCGGAATGATAATGGGTGTATATGATTGCCTTAACCGGTTTGGCAGTGATTTCAGCAAAGGCGGCTTTTACCGGGATGGCCGCCTCCACGCTTTCCATGGCATCCACGATGACGACGCCATCGTCGCCTTCCAGCAGGATGCTGTTGGCCAGACCGAAACCGATGGCGACATACACCCCGTCGGTAACCTCAATAACTTCCTGCCTGAACTCATCGCTGTGGGCGGCCAGATCGGGATTGGCTCCGATATCAAGAGGCGCGGGCGCCTTTTCTTCTGCACAGGCGGCAAGCAATAGCAGGCCGATGCCGATGGCCATAACCGCCCAAGTGGTTTGAAACTTCAATTTTAGCACTCAATTTATCCTTTGTTTTTTTAAAATAGACCGCTATATCGGCAACAAATCTAGATTAAAATGATAGTCGGGTTGTTAAAAACAATCAGAAAAATCCCCCCTACCCCCCCTTTTTCAAAGGGGGGAACCTTTCTTCCCCCTTTTTCAAAGGGGGATCGAGGGGGATTTCTAATCCCGGTGCTTTATACATATCTGCCAATCGTCGTGGGAGCGGCTTTTGCTTGCATCCCGACGTTCTTAATCGGGGCCAGCCGCGATAATGTGTCAGGCTTAAAGAGGCAATCGCGGCTGGAAGCCGCTCCCACAATACCTTAACAATTTAAGTTGCTTCACCACACCAAAAGTTCTGCTTATTCGATGTAGTCATTTCGGTCCAGCACGCCTCTTATTTCTTGGCCCAGCAAAAAGCGCTTCACATTCTTCAACGCCCGCTCGGTCGCCCGGGCAATGGCGCCCGGGATGTAATCGGCACAATGCGTGGATCCGGTAATGTTCGGCAATTCGAAAAAGGGGAAATCCAATTTCAATCTTCCGCGGTCGGCCGGCTCCGACCACCAGGTGTCGATCCCGGCGCGAAAGTTCGGATGCGTCTTAAGATGTTCATAAAGGGCCTGCTGGTTGATGATCGCGCCGCGGCCCACATTAATCAAGATGGCATCTGCTTTCATCCACCCCAGTTCCTCGCGACCGATGAGGTCTCTGGTCTCCCGATTGAGCGGGGTTGTGACCACAACCACATCTGACTGCGGCAGGACCTCTCTCAGGTCTGAAACCCGGCCGATAAAATCAACCGGCACATCGGTGGTCCCGCTGCGATTGATCCCGAATATCTTCATACCCAGGGCCTGCATCAGGCCTGCGATGGCTTTCCCGTTGCCACCGAATCCAATAATGGCACAGACACCGCCCTTGAGCTCTTGATTGTATAAGGGCCTGTCAAATCGACCCGCAGCCAGGATACTGTGATAGGGGATGATATTTTTGGCCAGGGCCAGCACCAGCGCCAGCACATGTTCGGCAATGGGCTCGGCAAAAGCACCGGCGTTGCTGGCTATTATGACTTCTTGGGGAATTCGATCGAAGGGGATGCCGTCGGCCCCGGCGAACACCAGCTGGATAAAGGCAAGTTTTTTAAGATGGGCGACCTCCCGGGAATCGATTTCCTTTGCGGCAAAACTCAAGGCAACTATTACATCCGCATTCTCAAGCAATCTAATCCGCTTCGAATTATCTTTTTCTGGCAGAAATACTATATGGGCAAGATCACCTATGATTTCCTTGAAATACTCTCTTGTTTCCTTCTTCGGCAGGTAGGTTACCAGCAGACTGGGTATCATAACTCATGCTTTCTGCAGATCAAACTAAACACCAAACACTAAATACCAGACACATCAGAAATTCACTGTGTTCAGACATCACACAATTTTCTTACTATATCACAAAACACCTCTGTTCCCCTGATCATATTTTCTTCGGATATTCTCTCATCGATGCCGTGGACCTTGCCAAGATCCTCCAGGCTGATGAGCATGGGGCATACGCCGTAGCAGGGGATGCCTTTTGCCCGGAAAAACCGGGAGTCGGAGGCACCGAATAAGAGGGAGGCAACCGCCAGGGCGCCGGGGAAATGCTCCCGATGAACCCTCTTGATAATGTCAAAATCATCCAAATCCATAGATGACTCACTGGCGTGGGACGATCTACTGGCTATCACCTTGATGTCATCATCGGCCAGGGCCGCTTTGATTTCCGCCACAACCGCCTCCGGATCGATTCCCGGCAATAGCCGGATATCCAGTTCCGCCTCTGCTGTGTCGGGAATCACATTGACCTTGTTGCCGGAATGCAGCAGGTTCAAGCTAATCGTATTTTTTAACATGGCGGCCATCTGGGGAATTTCCAGCATGCCGTTTTGGGTTAAAATCTCAATGAGCGTTGCGGGCTCGCCGTCGCGCACATAGGGCATTAAAAACTCCCAGGCAACGGCAAGCTGCTTGAAGTATTCCGCAATCAAAGGGGTGATGATGACAGGATTTTCTTTTGCCAGCAGGCGGCTTAGGGCCTGCACCAGTTTTTCCAGGGCATTTTGGCCGTGGGGCGTGCTGCCGTGGCCGGGAGGACCGCTACGCATCAGCTTGAGGCGGCACACACCCTTTTCGGCGGTTGCGATCATAAACAGCGCCCTGTCAGGCAACACGTTGCTGAGGCCAAAGCCGCCCTCGTTTATAACCAGATCCGCCTGGAATTCCTCCCCATGCTGGTCTAACAGGTATTTGATGCCATTTGCGCCGCCGGCCTCTTCATCGGCGACTGCCAGAAATATGAGATCCCGGCAGGGGCGAAGCCCTTTTCTTTTAATTTCCAGAAAGGCGAGCAACTCGAGGATACCCTGTCCTTTCATGTCCAACGCTCCCCGACCATAGATAAACCCGTCCTTGATGGCACCGCTGAACGGATCAACGCACCAATCGTCCGCCCGGGCGGGAACCACATCGATGTGGTTGAGCAATATGACCGCCCCTTTTTCACCGCTTCCCGGTATAACGGCACGGATCGAGCCCCTTCCTGGAGATGCTTCATAGGTTTTGTAGGCGATGCCCTCCCGGTCAAAAATATCGGCGAAAAACGCGACGCCCCTGTTTTCGTTTCCCGGCGGGTTGGTGGTGTCGATTTTTAAATAGCGCGATAATAGATCAACGGCTTCATGCGTCATGGCAATTCCAATCCCGGCTTCTGGTGGCGAAAAATTGCTTCACTTCTTCGGATACCCAGGCAACGCACGAACGGATAACCCCGAATGATATTTTGGAATCCAAATCCGACGACGGCCTGACTTCGGCACATATGCCCGCAGGATTCTAAAATTGACCGCCCGGGACAAAGAAACCTCCGCCCCGGCTTTGCCAAGCTTCAGGGGCCGGCCGGGTATACCGGCAGCGGTCACGGTTGCGCCATTAAGCGCATGGCATCCCGGTGAAAACGCGGCGTTTTCTATTCCTGCTGGTGGTCAATCGTATATGTCCGGCTAAAAAAGGTGGTCGTAGAGATTTCAACAGCAAAATCGGCAATATCCCTGGTGGACGGGGTTGATGACTTTTCAGTGCCCCGCAAATTGCCGATGATGGTCACCGGCTTTTCGGCGTAGGTCTTGAATTTAAGGTGACGTTTTCGCAGGTTGCGGATTTCCGTCGTGATTTTTCCGGACAGTCCCGACTTTTTGGCTTTATCTGCGCTTTCATATTGGTTTATCAACGCCTCCAGATCGAGCAGACGGTCGGCGGCGGCCAGTAAATAGTATTTCTCCTCCCCGGTGTGATCGTCCAGCTCAAGCCACCGATCGCCCCGGGGGATATAATGCTTGCCGGACAGTGAGCTGGGATCGTCGAGCTGCTCGAACCGGTAGGGGAATAAGACGCTGATATCCCCCTGCGAGCTCCGGTAAATAAGATAGAGATAGACGGAAGGCTCCAGTTTGACAAAGAACTTGATCTGATCACCGGATTTCAAGGTGGTATCGCGGGTAATAACAATCGGCTGCTGTCCGGCATCAGCCTTGTGCTGGGCACAGAAGGCCCATTGAAAAACGATTTTTTCGCCATCTGTTTCGCCCGCCGATTCAGCTTGAAGGATCTGATGTGGATCCAGCAGCATCCCACACCAGATGATAAGGAAAGCAAGAAGAAAGACCCGGGAATAGGTTGTCATTTGAATTCTCCAGTTTCAAGGAGTGTATTCATCGGCAGCGCGGGCAATTTTGATTAATATCTCTGATAGAACATCTCTACCAGCATTCGCGATTTAAAGTCAAGGAGCAGCGGGTAGAGAATGGAAGGAGACCGGTCGAGTCAGATTATTTTAGTGGATTGAATGGGTACTATGGAAATTGAGATTGCAAGCGCTCTGATGCTAGAGCCCCCTGTGGCCATTCCCGCGCAG
>JAFDCJ010000087.1 GCA_019312835.1 Deltaproteobacteria bacterium | reverse complement strand
TCCGGAAAAAAACCTTTACTGGTTTGCTTACAATCACAACAAGCGGGGGATAACCCTGGATATCGAAACCACGACCGGTGCCAGCATTTTCAAACAGCTGGCTGAAACGGCCGACATCATCATCGAGACCTTCCCCCCGGGATTTTTAGAAGGCCTTGGGCTGCATTACGATGCCTTGAGCCGGATCAACCCGGGACTGGTGATGACGTCGATCACACCTTTCGGGCAGACCGGACCGTACAGGGACTACCAGGGGGCCGATTTGACCCTGATGGCCATGAGCGGCTTCATGTCCCTGGTGGGTGATCCGGACAAACCACCGGTAAGGGTGACCCTTCCCCAGAGTTACATGTGGACCGGCATGCATGCCGGGGCCGGAACGATGATGGCCCACTACCACCGGCAAATGACGGGTGAGGGACAGCACGTCGATGTCTCCGCCCAGGCCAGCCTGCTGTTGGCCTGCTCCATTGCACCGTCATTTTACGACTACAACAAAGAGGTCCCCAAGCGGGCCGGTGCTTTCATTACCG
Organism: Deltaproteobacteria bacterium; assembly: GCA_019312835.1. Classification (GTDB taxonomy): domain Bacteria; phylum Desulfobacterota; class Desulfobacteria; order Desulfobacterales; family JAFDCJ01; genus JAFDCJ01. Next base: position 17,121 of record JAFDCJ010000087.1, on the reverse strand, counting down.
GCCGGAGTATTACCGGAGCGAAAATGCGCGCGGTCAGTCCCTGTAAGGATGGGTACCTCAACTACATCATTTACGGCGGACCGGCCGGCATTCGGACCAATATTCGCATGACGGAATGGATGGACAGCAAGGGCATGGCACCCGCGCATCTCAAAGAAAAAGACTGGAAAAAATTCAATATCGCGGCGGTCACCCAGGAAGAGATCGATGAAATTGAATCCGCCAACGACGCCTTTCTGAAAACCGTTACCAAAAGAGAATTTTTTGAAAAAGTTCTTGAGCAAGATATGCTGGGTTATCCGGTGGCCACTTCCGAGGACATCATGAATGACGAGCAGCTCCAGTCCCGGGAACTGTGGAAGTCGGTGGCCCATGAGGATATTGATGAAGAGATCGTCTATCCTCGCTTTTTCGGCAAATTTTCTTCCATTGCATGCGATTTTTGGCGGCGCGCCCCGAAGATCGGCGAACACAACGGCGAAATCTATGGGGAACTGGGCTATACGAATGACGAAATGCTCGATCTGAAACGGGCCAAAATCATCTAGACCCATTGCGCCGGAACTGTAAAACTGAGCAACTGGAGAACACCTATGAATCAGGGCATTTTTAAAGACGTCAAGATTGTTGAATTTGCCGCCATCGCTGCCGGGCCGCTCATCGGCAAATTCATGGCCGATCACGGTGCCACCGTTGTGCATGTGGAATCCTACGCCCGGCCCGATGGTTTTCGGGCCAATTACCCGCCGTTTAAGGACAACGAGCCGGGCTATGACCGCTCGGGCTCCTTCGGGATATGCAACAACAGCAAGCTGGATGTCACCATTAATTTGAAAGCCCCGGGGGGCATCGATCTGGCCAAACGACTGATCCAGTGGGCCGATGTGATAACGGAAAACTTTACGCCGGGCACCATGAAAAAGCTGGGGCTGGGTTATGAAGAATTAACCCAAATCAACCCCGACATCATCATGTTGAGCACGTGCAACCAGGGCCAGAGCGGTCCCCATGCCCGCCATCCCGGGTTCGGCTCGCACCTGTCGTCTTTGTGCGGATTTACCGCGGTGAGCGGCTACCCGGACAGCGATCCGGCCATTTTATATGGTCCCTACGTGGATCACATCGGGGTGGGATACGGGGTGATCGCCCTGGTGGCCGCCCTGGAGCACAAGCGGCAGACCGGCGAAGGGCAGCTGGTGGACCTGGCCCAGTACGAATGCGGAATCCAGTTTATGATGCCCGCGCTGCTGGAATACACAGTGAACAACCGGATCATGGAGCGCAGCGGAAATCAGCACGGCTACGCCGTTCCCCATAATGTTTATCCCTGCCGGGGGGAGGACCGCTGGTGTGCGATCAGTGTGTTTACGGACAAACAGTGGCAAGGGCTATGCAGGGCGATGCAACGGGAGGATCTGGCAGAAGATCCCCGCTTTGAAACCGTCCTTAAAAGGAAACAGCATGAGGCCGAAGCGGACGCCGTTGTATCCGAGTGGAGCTCGCAGCTGACGGCCAGGGAAGTCTTCGAGACCTTGCAGGCCAACGGTGTCATCGCCGGGATTGTTCAAGGCATCGATGAGCTTTTCGAGGATCCGCAACTGGTGCACCGCGGCATTTGGGCGTCCGTCGATCACAGGGTCGTCGGAAAGCATCATGCCGAGGGACCGCCGTTTGCGCTCTCCAAAACACCGTTTAAAATTGAAAAAGCCTTTCCCTGCATCGGGGAAGACAATGAGAAAGTATTCAAGGAATTTTTAGGTATATCCGAGGAAGAATACCGCCAGTTGAGCGATGCCGGTGCCATCGGGTAATGCGGCTGCGCGCAAACGGGCGGTGCAAACATTTTCAATGGATTAAAAGGGGTACGAATGGAAAGAATAGTTGTGGGTATGTCGGGGGCGTCAGGGGCCATCCTGGGCATTCGATTGCTGCAGTTTTTTGCTGATACCGACTTTGAGGTTCACCTGGTGATCTCCAGCTCGGCCGAGAGAACGATTCATCTGGAAACGGACTGGAAGATGGAGGATGTCAAAAAACTGGCCGATGTGGTGCACGACTTTCATGATATCGGTGCGTCGATTGCCAGCGGGTCCTTTATCACCCGGGGCATGGTGATTATTCCCTGCTCCATGAAAACGATGTCGGCCCTGGCCAACTCTTTCAATACCAACCTGATGATCAGAGCAGCGGATGTAACCTTGAAAGAACGCAGACGCCTGGTGGTCGTGCCGAGAGAGTCCCCCCTTCACTGCGGACATCTGGATTTGATGGCCAAAGTGGAGCGGCTCAGAGGGATGATTGTGCCGCCGTTTATGACGTTTTATCATCGTCCCGAAACCATTGAGGATATGATCAATCATCTCGTCGGCAAGGTGCTGGATTGTTTCCATATCGATAACAATCTGTTCAAGCGCTGGTGTGAGAACAATACATAATCGTTGTAAAAAAATTGGTCTGAAGGCATACTGGATGCGGCTTGGTTCTTTTAGAGGAGGAGGGGGATGGAACCGCGGTTTTTATTCGACGATTTGAGAGGCTGGCTGACAGCTGCCAGGGAGCTCGGCGAAGTGCGCGATGTCGAGGGCGCCACCTGGCAGGAAGATATCGGCATGGCAACCGAGCTCCTGCACCATTCCGATCCGGCGCCGGCGGCGCTGTTTGATAAAATTCCGGGCTATCCGGAGGGGTTCCGGGTATTGACCAATTTTTTCGGCGGCAAGCGCATGAACATGACCCTCGGGTTTCCGGAGGTGGACAACAAGGTGGAGCTGGCCGACGCCTTCACCGCGCTTTACCGCGATGCCGATCCGATTCCCCATGAGGTCGTCGACAACGGGCCGATCATGGAAAACGTCCAAACCGGCGCGCAGGTCAATGTGCTCTCCTTTCCCACACCCCTGTGGCATGAGCGCGACGGGGGCCGCTACATCGGTACCGGCAGCTTCAATGTGACCCGGGATCCGGATGAAGACTGGGTGAACCTGGGCACCTATCGGGTAATGGTCCACGACGAAAAATCCGTGGGGTTCTATATCTCACCCGGCAAGCACGGACGGATTCACCGGGATAAATACATGGCCCTTGGCGAGCCCATGCCGGCGGTCATTGTTGTCGGCGGCGATCCGCTGCTTTTTCTGATGGCCTGCAATGAGGTGCCTTACGGGGTTTGCGAATATGACCTGGCCGGGGCTTTGCGCGGCAAACCTTATCCTGTGATCAAAGGCCGGATTACCGGCCTGCCGATCCCGGCCCATGCGGAAATTGCCCTGGAGGGCTTTGTACATCCAACCAAACTTCGCAAGGAAGGCCCCTTCGGCGAGTGGACCGGCTATTATGCCAGCGGCTCGCGCGAGGAGCCGGTGTTTGACGTCAAAGCGGTCTATCACCGCAACGATCCCATCCTGCTGGGATGTCCCCCCAATCGCCCGCCCGACGAGCTGGCCCGCTATCGGGCCGTTATTCGCTCCGGCTTGCTCCGGGAGCAGCTCGCCAAATCCGGCCTGTCCGGCATCAAGGCGGTCTGGGCCCATGAAGTCGGAAGCTCGCGGATGCTGCTGGCCATCGCCATCGAGCAGCGCTATCCCGGTCATTCCATCCAGGTGGGTCACGTGGCCTCCCAGTGTCATGTCGGTGCTTACGCCGGTAAATACGTCATTGTGGTCGATGATGATATCGATATCACCCAGCTCGATGAACTTGTCTGGGCCATGCTGACGCGCAGTGACCCGGCCACGTCCATCGATATTATTCATAACGCCTGGTCCACGCATCTGGATCCGAGAATTTCGCCCGAGCATAAAAAAAAGGGGCAATTGACCAACTCACGGGCGATCATCGATGCCACCCGCCCGTTTGCATGGAAGGATCAGTTCCCCGTCGTCAATGTGCCCAGTGCGGAGGTGGCCCGTAAGACCAGGGAAAAATTTGCTTATTTACTTGATTAACACCCGGATGAAAAGGGAGTAAAACCATGGCATACAAGGATTTACGTGACTGGCTTGCCGAGGCCGAAAAGATCAAGCAGCTAAAAAGAATCAGCGGGGCCGAATGGGACCTGGAAATGGGGGCCATCACCGAGCTGATCTACCACGAAGGGCAGGGCACACCGCCGGCGATCCTGTTCGACGACATCCCCGGCTATCCCAAGGGCTTCCAAACGCTGTTCGGCGCCACCTGTTCGCCGGAACGCATGGCGCTCACCATGGGCTTCCCGTCATCGATCAAGACCGGTCTCGATCTGGTCAAGACCTATCGCAATGAAATCAAAAAAATTAAACCGATTCCGCCCAGGTTTGTCGACGACGGACCGATTTTGGAGAATGTGGACCGTGGCGATGCCGTTGATGTCCTGAAATTCCCGGTGCCCAAAATGCACGAGCTGGACGGGGGACGCTATATCGGGACTGCCTGCCTCATCATTACGCGTGACCCGGATGAAGACTGGGTCAATTTTGGGGCCTATCGGGTCATGGTTCACGATGAGAAGCGGGTGGCCTTTTACATTTCGCCCGGCAAGCACGGCAACCTGCAGCGACAGAAATATTTCGAGAGAAACGAGCCGTGCCCCGTGGCTGTCTGCGTCGGACAGGACCCCCTGCTTTTTCTGGCATCCGGCAACGAAGTCGCCTACGGCCTCTCCGAGTATGACTTCGCCGGCGGATTCAAAGGCGAACCGATCGAAGTGGTCAAAGGCGAGTACACCGGGATTCCCATACCCGCCCATGCCGAAATAGTCCTGGAAGGCGAAGCCGTGCCCGGTGATCTGCAAAAGGAAGGTCCCTTTGGTGAATGGACCGGCTATTATGCCAGCAGCGCCAGGCCGGAGCCGGTTATACAGGTAAAAAACGTCTATTACCGCAACGACCCGATTTTGTGCTGCGCGCGACCGGGACGGCCCCCCTCGGATTATTCATTCAGCAAATGTGTCGTCAAATCAGGGATGATATGGGACGAGCTGGAAAAAGCCGGGATTCCCAATGTAAAAGGCGTTTGGTGTCATGAAGCCGGCGGCGGGCGCATGTTCAACATCGTCTCCATCAGGCAGTCCTATCCCGGACACGCCCGCCAGGCGGCCATGGTGACCTCCCAGTGTCATGCCGGTGCCTATCTGGGAAGATATGTCATCGTGGTTGACGAGGACATCGACCCGTCCAATTCATTTGATGTGCTGTGGGCCGTCGCTTCGCGTTCGGAACCGGCCGAATCAATCGAAATCATCCGCCGCTGCTGGAGCGGGCCCCTGGACCCGCGTATTCCGGTGGGCAAGAAAGGCTTCAATTCGCGGGCCATCATCGACGCCTGCCGACCCTATGAGTGGAAAGACGAGTTCTTTCCGGTGGTGGAATCAAGTCCGGAGCTTCGCAGCGCCACCCTGGAAAAGTGGCGGGATACGATTTTCGGACGCGACTAACCCGCATTGACTGAAAAAAGATGGTTGGAGGGACTGGTATGGATCACGAGAAAACCGCAGACCAATACGAAGACTGGGAAGCGGGGCAGCGCCATTACAAAAAGCCCCGGCTTTATGTCCGGGAAATCAGCGGCATGAGCTACTGCCTTGACGATGAGCTCAAGCGGCTGCGCAGCCTGCCGCGCGTCATCAAGGGCAAGGATTTAAATTTCAAGAAGGGGCCCCAGTATTTCAACTGCACCATCCTCAGCCCCAAAAACGGCACCTCCCAGTCCATTTTTGCGCACATGGTGGTGATTGCGCCGGGCGGCAAATCCCAGAAACACGGCCATGTGAACGAAGCCTGCTTTTACATCCTGGACGGCCAGGGCTATGACATTCACGACGGCAAGCGCGCGGACTGGAAGGCCGGCGATGTGGCCATCGTACCCAATGCCACCGTGCATCAGCATTTCAACGCCGATCCGGACAGGCCGGCCAGGGCCATCATTATAAAATCCAAGCCGTTCTTCCTCTTCATGAACATGCTTTTCCAGGATGTGGTGGAGGAGCAGCCCAAACATCCCGTGCCGGGGCATGAAGAGTTTAAACCCAGCATCACCTGATGCCATCGGATAACAGAGGAGAACACCCATGGGTTACGAAGAAAAGCAAAACGCGCTGATCAGAGAAAAGACGGCCGATTATTACGCCGAAAGACTGAAAGCGGCAGAGATACTGAGAGCCCGGTCTGAGGATCTGAAAACCATTGTCACGCCCGAGGATATGCCCTGGGAAACCTACCCCCAGGGGCTGCTCAAGCACCTGGTGCACGAAAAAATGGGGACCGCCGAAAATACTTTGGACCTCGTGATGCAGCTCATTCCCGGCGGCAGCCGGTCAGGCAAGCATCGCCATTTTGGCGAAGAGTACATGTTTATTCTCGAGGGCCGCGGGTATTCCCTTCACTGGGATGTGGAAATGGAGCTGGGCGACGCTTACGGCTGGCGGATACCCGCAACATCATCCCGGTGGGAGTGGGAGGCCGGCGATTCGGTTTACATTCCCCCCAACACGGTCCACCAGCATTTTAACGCGGATCCCGACAACCCGGTGCGATTCATCTCCGCCGAGAGCCGCATGGTGCGTTTCATGGGTCTGGATGATCTGGAGCAGCTGGAAGACGCCCCCGAGTTTAAGACTGATAAAACGAGTGATGCGGCAACTGCAAAATAGTATCGATAAAGCAGGAGCCTTATTGCATGAGACGATATGAAAAATTGCATCCGGGGATGCTATTTCAACCGTCAATTCCAAAAAGGAGGGCCCAACAATGATAGCTAGATTCAAAAACAGTCTTCGGATTATGGTACCCGGGGCGATGGTCGCCATTTTGTTCACCGCGGTAGTTCTTTTCGTAACCGCCGCCACGGCAACAACCGCCCTGGCTGCTGATGCAGCGAGCTTTTACAAAGGCAAGAATCTGACGCTGGTTGTCCCATACAAACCCGGCGGCGGATACGACACCTGGGGGCGGCTGCTGGCGCCCTTTCTGGCAAAATATACCGGCGCACGGGTGATCGTTAAAAATATGCCGGGCGCCGGCGGCATGCTCGGTATCAACGAGGTTTACACGGCCCGTCCCAACGGCCTGACCATCAATATCCAAAATGCGGTGGCGGCCGTCACCAACCAGCTGGTGGGGGTAAAAGGGGTCCGCTACGATTTACTCAAATTTAACTGGCTCGGCCGGGTTACCACCGACCGCAGGGTGCTTGTCATGCGCAAAGGCTCTGGCGTCAAAACCATCCAGGATTTGATCAATTCCAAGACACCGGTCAAAATCGGGGCCACCGGACTGGGCGGCAGCACCTATGTGGATGCGGTGGTTACCAAAAAGGCGTTGAATCTTCCCATCGAAATCGTCCACGGGTACGATAGTTCTTCGGAAGTCGACCTGGGGCTCCTGCGGGGAGAAATTGACGGCACCTATGGATCCTACACCAGCCGTCTGAAGATGGTCAAGGCCGGTGAGCAGTATATCATCCTGCAAAGCGGCAAGAAGCGCGCGGCGGTGATAGCCGACATTCCGACCTGGTTTGAGGTGGCGCCTTCGGAAAACGCCAGAAATATTCTGGCGGTTCTCAATGCCATGCACGAAACCGGCCGTCCCCTGGCAGCGCCGCCGGGTGTTGCGCCGGAGCGGGTCGCCTTCCTGCGACAGGCCCTTGACAAAAGCATGCAGGATCCGGATTTCATCAAAAGCGTCGCCAAAGCGAAAAGAGAGGTCGACTATGTCTCCGGGCAGGAGATGGAAGAGATTATTCGCACCTCACTGGATATCCCGGATCCTGAGATCAAAAAGTTTTTTGTGGATGCCGTCAAGGGAGATATCTAAATGGGCGTAATTGAGGGACTTGTCCAGGGCCTGTTCGCCGCCTTGAGCTTCGAGGTGCTTCCCTATCTGGTCGGCGGGGCTGTCCTTGGCCTGATCATCGGCATCATTCCCGGGTTGAGCGGCCATTTTGCCATGGCCATGCTGATCCCGTTCATATATCGGATGGATCCGGCCGTCGGGGTGACCTTCATCCTGGCGGCCCATGCCACCGTGGCCCAGGGAGGCGGCATGACGGCCATCTTGTTTGCCACCCCCGGCACCGGACAGAACGCCGCCACCCTGCTGGACGGACCCAAAATGACCGAAAAAGGCGAGGCCGGCCGGGCCGTAGGCGCAGCCATGACGGCCTGCTTCATCGGCGCCTTTTTCGGTGTGTTCGTTCTCACCCTGCTGCTGCCGGTTTTGCGCAAGGTGGTGCTGCTGTTCGGTCCACCGGAATTTTTCATGCTGGCCGTGCTGGCCCTGACCTTCATTGCGGTGCTGGGGGCCAGCGGCAACATCAACAAGGGATTGATCGCGGGTGCCCTGGGGCTGTTGTTCGCCTTTGTCGGCATGGACAGCGTCACCGGGGCCAAGCGCTTTACCTTCGGTCTGCTAGAGCTATGGGACGGGCTGTCCATGGTTCCGGTATTGCTGGGGATTTTTGCCGTTTCCGAAATGATCGATCTGTGGATCCAGGGCGGCAGCCTGGCACGCAAAGCCTCTGATCAGGCCGCCGGTTCGATGCAAAAGGCGATATTTTCAGGTGTCAAGGAGACCCTCAAACGCTGGTGGCTGGTTGTCCGCTGCAGCGCCATCGGCACCACCATGGGCTTGATACCCGGGCTGGGAAGCGCACCGGCCTCCTTTGTGGCCTATGCCCATGCCAAACAGACCTCCAAAACACCGGAAAAATTCGGAACCGGCACCGTGGAAGGGGTGATTGCACCGGAATCGGCCAACGATGCGGTCGAAGGCGGCGCCCTGGCTTCGACCCTGGCATTCGGGATTCCCGGCAGTTCATCGATGGCCATTCTCATCTCTGCCCTGCTGATCATGGGTGTTGAGCCGGGACCCAAATTAATGGTCATGCATCTGGACCTGGTCTTTTTGATGATCTGGACCGTGGTGCTGGGCAACCTGATCGGCACCGTGCTGGGCATGGTGGTGGCCAATCCCCTGGCGCGGGTGACCTTTTTGCGCAGTTCATTGCTGGTGCCGGTGCTGTTGACCATTATCGTTACCGGGGCCTTTATTTTTCACCGCTCATGGTTCGATATGATCGTTGTGCTGGTGTTTGGCGGTCTGGGATACGCCATGAAGAAACTGGACTATTCGCGCCCGGCCTTTATCATCGGGTTCGTGCTGGGGCTCATGGTGGAGCGCAACCTCTACCTGTCGCTGAAATTGTTCGGCGGTAAGTTCATTTTTCAACCGCTCGCATTGAGCCTGATGATTTTTACCATCCTCGTGCTGGCCTACAATGTGCTGAAAATCGTTAAAAGCAATCGAAAGGAATCGACCGGTGTCGGATAAAAAGATTAATGTCCAGGCCGACTTCTTGTTCTGCCTGTTGCTGATAGCGCTGCTGGTCGTATGTTTCGTCGCCATGATCGATTATAGGCCGGTGACCCGTCGCGCACCGCTGGTGGTCATGATACCGCTGGCGTTCATGGTCCTGGGAGAAACCATTAGAATCACCAAAAAACTGCGCGCATTAAGACGCGAGAATTCGACCCGGACGCTGCTGCCGCGGCTGGATCCCCAGAAGCTCGCCAAGGCCTCTCAAATACTGATATGGCTGATCGTTTTGCTGGTCATGATATATTTTGGCGGACATCTTGGCGGTATCTCTCTTTTTTTGTTGATTTTTTTAAAATTTGTATCCAAAGAGCCCTGGAAAATTTCGCTGGGCGTGTCGGTCGGCGTTACCCTGGGCCTTTACGTTTTATTTGAAAAGATCCTGATGATCCCCCTTTACCGCGGGACCATCTACGACGCGGTCAGTGCCTGGGTCTGGTCCTGATCCCCGGGCACGTTTGCAGACGGATTCAAACCAACCATCGGGCACATTGCGCAGATGCTAAAGCTGAAAACACTGATACTGATTTCCTTCGGCCATTTTACGGGGCACTGGTATATCGGCGTTCTCATGCTGATACTGCCCCTGCTGAAGAGTGAACTGGCATTGAGTTTCACCCAGATCGGTCTGATCATTTCGATACGGTCGCTGGCCAGTGCCTTCGGCAACACGTCTTCCGGGGTGATCGTCGATCTGGTCGGCAAGCGCAATCTCATCCTGGCCGTCAGTGCTGCCGGCATGGGGCTTTGCTGGTTTGTGATGGGGTTCGCGCAATCCTACGGGTACTTCTTAATCCTGATTCCCCTGGCGACCACATTCAGCAACCTCTGGCATGCGCCGGCCATGAGCTTTTTGTCTGAAACCTATCCGGATCGCAAAGGTTTCGTGCTCGGCATCCACGGGATGGCGGCCAATATGGGGCAGTCCATTGCCCCCCTGGTTGTGGGGTTGCTGATAACCTGGCTGGGGTGGCGAACCGCCCTGAAGCTGAATATGGCCCCCGGGGTGGTGATGGCCGGCTTGCTGGTCCTACTGCTGCCGAGGCTCGGAAGCTTTGCATTAAAAAAGAAATCGCGGGCGGCGTTTTTTGCCCTGCTCAAAGAATATATCCTCAAGAACCCGGCCTTGCTGATGATTTCCACCGTTTCAGCCTTCCGTACCATGGGTCAGAGAGGCATCGAAACCTTCCTGGCCCTTTTTCTGGCCGACAGGGTGGGGTTGGACCCGGTGTGGATCGGAATCTATCTGAGCATCTTGACCTTTTCATCCACCCTTCCGGAGCCCCTTTTCGGCTGGTTGTCGGATAAAATCGGCCGCCGCCCAATTTTAGCGGTCAGCCTGACACTGAGCGGGTTGGCCGTTGTGGCCATTACCCTGGTTCCCGCCGGCCTTCCCATGATGGTCAGTGTGGGCTTGCTGGGGTTTTTCCATTACTCCCTGAGACCGATTATTTTTGCCTTTGCATTGGATGTTACCCCGCCAGAGATCGGTGCGACCACCGTCAGCTATGTGTTCGCCTGGAATCAGACCTTTTCGGCCATTTCACCGATACTCGGCGGCTTTCTGGCCGACGCCTTCGGCATTCGTTATGCCATGTTCTTCATAGCCGGGTTGACGCTGACGGCAGCGCTGATATCCGCAAGCCTGAAAGAAGCGCGCGGCAGGTCCGGCTGGGCCTTTTTGAAAACCGGCGCAGGAGATCGTTCATGAAACGCGAAACGGAAACGGAGGTAAGCGAACTATGATTGAGTCCATGCTGGCCGGCCTGCAGCTGGTGTTGACGGTGAAAGTGATGGGGTTGATGATCGTTGCCACCTTCATCGGTAATTTTTTTGGTGCGGTTCCCGGGCTCGGCGGCAATATCGGGCTGGCGCTGATGATTCCCTTTGTATTCGGCATGGATCCCTTTTTAGGGCTGGCCTTTCTGCTGGCCATGCATTCGGTGGTGCATACCGGCGGATCCATTCCGGGGATTTTGTTTGCCATTCCCGGAACCGGTCCAACCGTTGCCACCATTATCGACGGGTACGAGATGACCAAACGGGGACAGGCCGGTCAGGCCATGGGCGCCCAGCTGGCCGCCTCGGCCTTTGGCGGCGTGGTCGGCGCGTTCGTGCTGGCTCTGTTTATCCCCATACTGCGGCCCATTGCCATGACGTTCGGCAGCGCGGAAGTTTTCATGCTGATTGTTTTCGGAATGACCTTCATTGTCGTCATCAGCCGTGAATCCATCCCCAAGGGATTCTCCGCGGCGGCACTGGGTCTGCTGCTCAGCACGGTTGGTCTCGGCGCTCACACCGGGATCGGGCGTTACACCTTCGGCCAGCTCTGGTTGTGGGACGGCGTTCACATTGTCACCATTGTGCTGGGGGTTTTTGCCTTCGCCGAAATGATCGCCCTGGGGGCCAGGGGCCGCAAGGCGAAGATTGCCGAAGGCGATGTGGAGATGACCTGGGCGCAGCTCTGGGAAGGGACCGTTGCGGTTGCCAGGGAATGGTGGCTGGCTGTCCGCACGGCCGTGATCGGGTGCTTTATCGGTATCATTCCGGGTCTGGGCGGCGATGCGGCCACCTGGATCTGTTACGGGCATGCGGTGCAGACCTGTAAGAATAACGAGAATTTCGGCAAGGGGGATATTCGGGGCGTCATCGGCGTGGAAACCGCCAACAACTCCAAAGAGGGGGGATCGCTGCTGCCGACGCTTGTTTTCGGTATTCCGGGCAGCAGCGGGATGGCCATTTTGCTGGGGGCTTTTCTCATCCTGGGTATCGTCCCGGGCCCGCAGATGATCTCCAAAAATCTGGACATGGTCTGGGGGATGGTCTGGGTGATGGTGATCGCCAATATTTTTGGAGCACTGACCCTGTATCCCCTGTCCCGCTTTATGGGCAAGCTGGTCTATATCCGCGGCAGCATTCTGATTCCTGCCATCATGGTGCTGGCATCGGTCGGTGCCTTTCTGATCAGGGGCTTCTGGCAGGATGTTGTGCTGGCCCTGGTATTCGGATTTCTGGGCTACGGCATGAAGCGCTTCAGCTTTCCGCGGGCGCCGTTGATCCTCGGATTCATTCTGGGCGAGCTGGCCGAGGATTATCTGCATAAAGCGCTGGGGGTGTACGGCTTTGGCTTCCTCAAGCGGCCGGTGGTTCTGATTCTGCTCGGGATGGTCATTTTGTCCCTGTCCTTTACGGTCTGGAAATCTTACCAGGAAAAAAGAAAAAACAGGGAGGTGGCGGTATGAAATTGAAAGGGGAAACGCTGTTCAGTTTGATTCTGTTGCTGGTTTTCGCCGCAGCCTTCGTCGTTTGCCTGGAATGGCCCGCCAAGGCCCGCATGTATCCGTTGATTCTCAGTGCCGGCGGTTTCTGCTTTGCCGGATGGCTGGTTTTTGCGGGGCTCAGTGGCAGGCAATCCAGGAAAGACAAGCCCGCAAGCCTTAAAAAGAAGCTCAAAAAAAAGTCGGAAGTGACCGTTCGAATGGAAATCGTCATGGTGCTGTGGCTGACGGCCTTTGTTGCCGTCATCCTTATTTTCGGCTTCTGGGTCGCCATCGCGGCCTTTACCCCCGTATTCATGCGTGTTTACGGACATGAAAACTGGAAACTCATCGGCATATTTACCACCGTTGTCTGGTTCACTATTTACCTGGCTTTCAACCAGGGAATGGCAGTCTCTTTATTCGGGGGTGCACTGGACCTTACCTGGTGAGCATCCCTGTGACCTGGCCATACCGGCTCGGATCGAAAGGAGGTGAAACCTGTCAGCTACCACGTGTGCGAGAGCAGTTGGAATTTAACCGTCAACAGCAAGGAAGGAAGTGACATGCAAAAAAAACTTATACTCTTTTTATTAATGGTTATGGTGATTCTGCCCGTGGCCGCCGGGCATGCCGCCGAGTATTACGAGGGCAAGACCATGAAACTGATCGTCTCCACCAAGCCTGGTGGCGGGTATGACCTCTACGGGCGGATGATGGCCAAGTATATGCAAAAATATATGCCCGGCAGCAAGATCATCGTCAAGAACAGGCCGGGTGCCGGCCATATTATCGGCTGCAGCGAGATTTTTCATTCCAAGCCCGATGGGATGACCTTTGGAACCTTTAACCGGGCCCTGCCCATGGCGCAAATGGCCGAGCTCAAGGGGGTCAAATTCGATCTTCCCCAGATGAGCTGGCTGGGGTCGCCCGCCTCGGATCTTTACATCCTGGTGATGGTGAAGAAATTCAAAACCGTCGATGATGTCCGCACAGCCTCCGAGGTAAAGCTGGCCAGCGCCGGACTTGGCTCCCAGGCCAATGTGACCGCCGAGCTGTTTAAAAAGATGATGGGCTTTGACAACATCAAGGTGATTCCCGGTTATGGCGGGGGCGAAGCCGAGCTGGCCATGATGCGGGGCGAGGTGGACGGCGTGTTCGCGTCACTGTCCAGCCTCATGAGCTTTATCGAGGAAGGCAATGGGAACATCATTCTGTTTATCGGTAAATCCAAAGCCAAGGGCTATGAAAACCTGCCGCTGCTCAGCGAGCTCGTGACCGATCCGGCCTATAAACCGGTTGTCGGGTTTTTAAACACGCTCAACGTGCTGGCCCGGCCCTATGCCGGCCCGCCCGGTATTCCGGCGGATCGGCTGAAAATTTTGCGGGAGGCCTTCAACAAGTCGTGCAAAGATCCTGAATTTCTGTCGTTTGCCGAAAAATCGGGTGTCCCCATCGACCTGACCGAGGGTGAAGAGGCCCAGGAGCTGGTCAGCAGCATGATGACCCTCAGCCCGGATGTGAAAAAGATCATCAAGGAGGCGTATCAGAGCGGCGAATAGATCGGCCCAGAGAAGTTGACGATACCTGCTGGTGACAGGCTGCCGGGCCATCCGCTTGATACCGGTCCCGAGGCAGATGTTTTCCACCAACGCCCTGTCAAAAGGAGAATACCATCGTGAATGAAGATCTTATCCGTGCGGAGCTGGCAACCTGCATTCGGATGCTGGAATACCTGGGACTGATCGATTTCAGCGGGCATGTCAGTCTGCGCAATCCGCACAATTACAAAGAGGTTCTGATCAATTCCTGGGGTGCCAGCCGCTGCCGTCTGGGTCCGCAGGATATTGTCAGAGCCGATCTCGACGGCGTGGCCCTGGATGAGAATACGATCGTTCCGTCGGAAATTCACATCCACACAGCGGTTTACCGGCGACGTCCGGATATTCACACCGTGGCCCATTTGCATCCCCCGGTGACAACCGCGCTGAGCGTTGCCGGCATAACCTATGTGCCGGTGATGCATCACGGCGCGATCTTTGGCGCCGGTGTCCCGGTTCATGATAATTGCGGGCACGTTAATTCTGCCGAAAAAGGCGATGCCCTTGCACAGACCCTTGGTGATTGCCGGGCGATGATCATGCGGGGCCATGGGGCGGTGGTGGTGGCCGAAAGCGTCAAAGCCGTGTTTTTCGGGTCCGTTTATCTGGAGGACAATGCCAAAAAGCTGGCCGAAGCCCTTAAAATAGGCAATCCCATCCCTTTGCGGGACGATGAGGTGCAGGCTGCGGCCGGCATCTGGCGCCAGAACCAGTTTGACAAGGTCTGGCAGTACTACCTGGAAAAAACCGGCATTAATTTTTCATAGCGCCGATTTCCGGGTACCATGTGTCAAAACGCCATAGATCAATAAATGATGATACCAACGAGAGAGGAGGCTGTTATGAGAAACGCAAGTCGATGTTTCCTTGTCGCAATCCTTGTTGCGGGATTAATTGGATTTTTCAATACCGGTTTTGCCGGTGCCGAAGGCAAACCGACCCTGGTCGTCGTTACACCGGAAGTCGACATGTCCAAAAAGCAGACCGAGGTAAAACTCAAGGGATCCGGTTTCGAGCCGGGCGCAACCGTGATGATTTTGTTTGTCGACGATGAAGGCGTTACCCAGGATGTGGGCTGGGCCCTGGAGCCGGAGCCCAAGGCCGATGCAAAGGGCGAATGGGCGACCACCTTTGACGCCAAGCGCTACATGGAAAAGAAACTGATCAAGGCCGGCGAGTACAACATTGCGGCGGCCGATGCCGATTACAATGAGCTGGATGCCAAGACCGTCAAATTCGTCGGCAAATTACCCAAGAAAAAAAAGAAATAGTAATGATCTGAAATCGATTTGAAGTGAGCCGCATACGGAGGGGAAGGAGTCAGGGTCATGCGTGAAATATCCGGGGCCAGAGCGGTTGTCGAAGTCTTGCTCGAGGAAGGGGTGGGGCATGTTTTTCACCTGCCGGGTTCCCAGATCATCGATATTCTGGACGAAATCTACCAGAGCCCCATTAAGCAGGTGATGACCCGCCACGAGCAGGGCGCCGCCTTTATGGCCGATGGGTATGCCCGGGCCAAAAGAGGCGTCGGCGTCTGCATGTCGACGGTGGGCCCCGGCGCCGTGAATCTGGTGTCGGGCATTGCCGCCTCCTTCAAAGCCCAGATTCCGGTTCTGGCGATTAGCGGAATTCACGATCGGAAGATCCTTGAAAAAGACTCGTTTCACGAGATGGACCAGGTGGGACTGTTCCGGCCGATCACCAAGTGGAGTGCCTGCATCTATCAGCCCGAAAAGGTGCCCGAAATGATGCGCAAGGCCTTCCGCGTGGCACTGACCGGCCGTCGCGGTCCCGTCCACCTGGCCATTCCGAGTGACGTGTCGCGCGGCATCCTGAATTTTGAGGCAAGCGAGCCGGCGCGCTACCGACCCTCCCGGGCGCCGGGGTGCGCGCCGGAAGCAGTTGATGAGATCTTTGATCTGCTCAAGCAATCGAAATCCCCCGTGATTCTTGCCGGTTGGGATGTATTGTGGTCCGAGGGCAGGGCATACCTGGATGAACTGGCCGAAGCCCTTCAAATCCCGGTGGCGACCATGCTGTCCTCACTGGGCGCTTTTCCATACGCTCACCCCCTGGGTGTGGGCATCATCGGCCGGGGCAGGGGGGAGGCCGGCAATGCCGTTTTGCAGCAGGCTGACCTGATTTTGGCCCTGGGGGTTAAATTTGACTATCAGTCGACGCGGTACAACAACCAGATAATTCCGAGTACGGCTAAAATTGTCCATATATGCACAGACGCCGAAGAGGTCGGCCGGATCTATCCGGCGGAACTGGGCATCGCCTGCGATCCCGGCCCTGTCATGAAGGCCCTGGCTCGGACCGTGAAGGAAGATGGACTTAATTTCGGGCTGACCCGATCGGTAGCCGGCATTAAACAGGCGGCCCGCAAACAACTGGATCTGGAAATCAAACCGGATATGATCCCCCTTCAGCCCCAGGCCATTGCCCGTACCCTGCGGGAGGCCCTGCCGCCGGAGACCATCGTGACGGTTGACGGCGGCAATTTCGCCAAGCACGTGCGACGGCACTTCGAAATTTTGCAGCGCGACACCTTCCATTACCCCGATGATTTCGGCTCTGTTGGGGCGAGTTTTCCCATGTCCCTGGGCGTGAAGACCTTCTATCCGGATCGGCCGGTGGTCTGTTTGAATGGTGACGGCGCTTTTCTGCTCAACAGCCAGGAGCTGGAGACCGCCGTCAGGGAAAAACTGAATGTTATCGTGGTGGTCTTCAATGACTTCGGATTCGGCAATGTGCGGGCCTACCAGAAGATCAGATACGAAGAGCGCTACATGTGCAACCACCACAACCCGCCCTACGACCAAATGGCCCGACTCTTCGGGGCGGACGGCGCGCGGGTGAAGCGGCTGGACGAACTAAAAGCGGCCGTAAACACCGGGCTTAAGAGCGCCGGAC
>JAFDCJ010000086.1 GCA_019312835.1 Deltaproteobacteria bacterium | reverse complement strand
TTCTTTTTCTCAACGAAGACCGCCAGACCAATGCGCTGGAGGCCGTGCGCACGGCCCTTAAAATCAGGGAAGAAGCCGCACGCATCAAAAGCGAGTTCAAGGCCCTGTCCGGGCCGCTGACTATCAACATGGGCATTAATTCCGGGCCTGCCCTGGTGGGGGCCGCCAAATTCGAGAGCTACACCGGCTCTCGCTGGACCTACACCGCCCGGGGAATCGTAACCAATATTGCCTCCCGAATCGGCGCCCAGGCCACGCAGGGTAAAATTTTTCTCTCAGAAGCAACCGCCGAGCGGGTCAAAGATCATTTCAGGTTGACCTCGCAGGGCAAATTCGATTTGAAAAACGTTTCCAGGCCGATTGAGATTTTTCAGATTTAGAGGAGCGACCCATGACGGACAAAATGACTTACGGCGCAAGGCCGCTTCAACCCGGGGATAAGGAAAAAAAGGACGACCTATTGCTGGCCGCAAGCTCGGCCTTACAAGCGAGCGAACAAACGCTGAGGGTGTTATTAGATTCCACCCATGATCTGGCGTTGCTTGTCGATACGGAAGGCATTGTGATCGCCTCCAATAAAAGTCTGGCCGGGGTCTTCGGCAAAACGTCCGAAGAGCTTGCCGGCGCCAACATCTATTCGATCCTGCCGCCGGAAGTGATGGAACTCAGGAAAAACAAAGCCGAAGAGGTGATGCGCACCCAAAAACCGGTCCATTATACCGAGGAACGAAACGGTCACTGGTTTGATTGCAATCTTTTCCCCGTTATCGATGAAGGCGGCCGGGTCACCGCTCTTACCGTATTTGCAAAAGATATCACCGAGCAGCGCCGGAATGAAGCGGCGCTGCACACCGTTCGCGAAGAACTCGAGCAGCGGGTAAGAGAGCGAACCAGAGAGCTCGAAGAAAAGGCCCAAAACCTCGAGGAAGTCAACACGGCCTTAAAAATGCTCCTGAAGCGCCTGGATGAAGACAAAAAAGCCGTCGAAGAAAAGATCTTGTTCAACATGAGGCAGCTGGTTGAGCCCCTTCTGGAAAAACTAAAAAACGGCCGGCAAACCGAAAGGCAAAAGAATCTGCTGGACACCCTTGAATCCAACCTGAAAGAAATCACTTCGCCATTTGCGCGCCGCATGTCGAATTCATTTTTGAAATTGACGCCCACCGAGATTCAGGTCGCCAATTTCATCCGCCAGGGCAAAACCACCAAAGAAATCGCCGAAATGCTGAATCTGTCTCCAAAAACGATAGAATTCCACAGGGACAACATCAGAACCAAAATCGGTATAAAAAACAAAAAGATAAACCTCAGAACCCACCTTTTGTCCATTCAGTAATACAGGATAATACCTCTTAAATATTTTAACGATTGGAGGCAAAAAGAAATGATTTGGTCGAAAATCGTAAAGGGGACGCTGCTGGTCGCAGCATTGATTTTGGTTTTTTCCTATGTGCACGCCGACGTGATGCCGGACCAGAAGATCAACCTGGTGGCATATTATCCTTATTAATGGAAACACCGAGGACCGGAGCGGCAACAGTAATCACGGAAGGGCATTTGGCGACGCTGCACCGGCTGCCGATCGATCCGGAAATCCGAATCGAGCCTATCGTTTTGACGGTCGGAGAGGAGGGATCTGGATTAATAAGAGTGCTTCCCTGAATCTTGAGAATTTCAGCAGGGGATATACCATCGCCGCCTGGATTAAACCCCAGGTGAAATCTGCCGGCTATCAGAGTATCATCAGCAAGCAATTCAGTCGCCCCGGTTACCCTCCGGACATGCACGCCGCCTTTTTCATAAGGCTTAATGAAAACCGACTGGAAGCAGGGCATGTGGACATAGATGGTTCTGACATTGTTTTTTATAGTTCAAAAACGCTGTCTAACAATACCTGGTATCATGTCGCAGTGACCTGGAAAAATTCTTCTCCCAATGAAAGAGTTATCTACGTTAATGGCAAAAGAGATCCCGGTCACGGCGGTCTGGCAAGGGGTTTATTTACTTCGGGTACGGATGGCGGAGTTAGCATTGGGCACCTTAGATTGCATGAAACTAATAGATGGCATTTTAACGGCACAATCGACGAGGTCCGGATTCACAAAAGCGCCCTTTCGCAGGCGGAGATACAACAGATTATGACCGCAGGGGATAGCGATGAGGACGGTGTTCCAGATAACCTGGACAACTGCCCCAATGATCCCAATCCTGCTTCAGCCGTTTGTCGAGAATGTGAGCTTGCTGCTAGTAATCTGGCGGAATGCTCCAAGGCATATTTCAAAAGAAATTCAACATATCCTGCTTCTGAGAAACCCCTATATTTACAGGCCTACGGATGCCAGCCGGTTGAGGGTGTCGTCATCTCGTATACTGGAGACGAATCGGGTTACATCATAGAAGCCAGACGTGATTGGGGCGGCTGGATTTACCGTTTGCAGGGTCCCGGTGGAAATATTGAGAGTTTCTGGCTAGATAAAAATGGTGTCAAGCATATCACCAGTCAGCCGGATTACGACCTGGACGGCTTCGGCGATGTATGTGATGTGTGCCCGAAAGAGGCTGGAGATGATGTGGACGAGGACGGGATTTGTGCAATAAAGGACAATAACAGTATTTTTTATAAGGGACGTTCTTTACTTATTAACTTATAGAAAAAGAAGCCAGCCTGATAAAGTGGTCGCGGTTTTTATTAAACTTTTGTTCTATAGATTTTCAGTGAAAATTGATACTTTGAAATAAATTCGCAAATAATTTGACTTATTGTAAAAACTATCATTATTTCTAAAAACCTTTGGTATTCATGAGTAGATCTTAATTTTTATTGGATCAACAATTTCATTGCACCCATGGAAAAACCGATGAAAAAATGGATAATTCGGATTGGTATTCTGCTTGTTTCTATCATCTTGATCGGCAGCGGCCTGGTCTATGTGTGGTTTCAGTATTCTGTGCGCAAAAGCCTGCCGCAAATATCCGGGCAGGTTGTGGTTTCCGGCATAACCGAAGATGTCGAGATTATCAGAGATGATTACGGGGTGCCCCATATTTACGCCCGGAATGAACCCGACCTTTACTTCGCGCTGGGCTATGCCATGGCCCAGGACCGTCTCTGGCAGATGGAGTTTCAGCGGCGTCTGGGGCAGGGGCGTCTGGCCGAGATTTTCGGTGAGGAATTGCTGGAAGTCGACCGCTATTTCAGGCTGATGACGGCCGGCTGGACCCGTCAACCAATTTCAGATGAATATGCTTTCGTGACCAACTCTTTTGCTAACGGTGTCAATGCCTATCTGGCCACCCATGCCGATAAGCTTCCGATCGAATTCAAAATACTGCGCTACACACCGGAGCCCTGGGCTCCTGACGATTACCTTGCGATTTCAAAGGTTGTCAACTGGGGCCTGAGTCTGGGCTGGCGGGTGGATCTGACCGCCGGCAAGATACTCGAAAAAGTCGGCGAAACAAAGTTCAAAGAAGCCTTTCCCGCCTGGCCCGGAGATTCGCCGGTAATTGTCCCGGAGGGCGTTCAGATTTCAGCTACGCTTTCCGATGCGATTTTAAAGGCAATCAGCCGGGTTGAAAAACAGGTGAATCTGCCTGCCCCGGGAGCCAGCAACATTTGGGTGGTAGCCGGATCGAGGTCTGCCGGCGGCAAGCCGATTCTGGCCAACGACCCGCACCTGATGCTGACCAATCCGTCCGTCTGGTGGGAGGCCCACATGGTCTGCCCGACCATCAACGTGTCGGGATTTACGATTGCCGGTGCGCCGGGAATAGCAATGGGTCGCAACCGGTATGTCTCCTGGGGCATTACCAATGTTCAGGTGGATGATGTCGATTTTTTTATCGAGAAAATCAATCCGGACAACCCGCGTCAATATCTGTTTCAGGGGCGCTGGAAGGATATGCGGGTAGTCGAAGAAACCATCCGAATCAAAGACAAAGACCCGGTTACCGTTGAGATACCTCTGACACGTCACGGGCCGATTTTGGTCGAAGACAAAGAAGGGCCGCAGCCGACGGCCATGGCGGTCAAATGGGCCTTTACCGACGGGCTGCAGTCGGCCAAAGCGTTTTATCTTTTAAACAAGGCAACCAATACCCATGAGGTTGCTCTGGCGTTGAAATACTGGGAATTGCCCGGCGAGAATTTTGTATTTGCCGACACCGCAGGAAACATCGGTTACTGGTGCTGCGCGGCCGTTCCGATTCGATTGAAAGGCGACGGCCTGCTGCCGGTACCCGGCTGGAGCGGCGAATACGAGTGGACCGGCTATGTCCCCTTTGAAATGAGGCCCCATCTGATTAACCCCGAACAGGGCTACATTGCCACCGCCAACAACAAGGTTGTCGGCGAACATTATCCGCATTTTATAAGCCATTACTGGGAGCCCATCGATCGCATTACCCGCATCCACCAGTTATTGAACACATCGGAAAAACTGTCTGTTGCGGATGTAAAACAGATGCAGCAGGATGTTTTCAGCGGGCTGGCTTCTGAGGTGACACCTCTAATCGTGAGAGCCTTAGAGAAGAGATCTGCCGAAACCGATCTTCAAAAAGCCCGGCAGGTTCTGGCCGACTGGGATTTTAAAATGGAAAAGGACAGTGTGGCGGCCTGCCTGTTTGAAATGACCTTCATGCATCTGCTGAAAAACATTTTTGAGGATGAGCTGGGCCCCGAGCTTTACGAGCAATACCTGAAAACATCCGTTTTTCCGCCGCGGGCCATGCGCCAGCTGTTCCGAAACGGCGCTTCGACCTGGTTCGATGATGTGAACACTGCTGATAAAGAAAACATGGAAGATATTATTGTGCGCAGCGTAGAGCAGACCATCGGGCAGCTCAAGGAAGAATCCGGCGACGATCCGGCCCGCTGGCGCTGGGGCGATCGGCACACGCTGACCTTCGAGCATACCCTCGGCAAAAAGAAACCACTCGATAGTATATTTAACATCGGCCCATTTCCGGTCGGCGGCAGCCGACTGACAATCAACATGAAGCATTTTTCATATGAAAAGCCTTACAATGCTATTTT
>JAFDCJ010000085.1 GCA_019312835.1 Deltaproteobacteria bacterium | reverse complement strand
TTGTCAAAAGCATTGGAAATATTAAGAAAATAAAAGTCATGCAAATTGGAATTGGTTGAGTAGAAGAAAATTCCAAGCATCAAAAACCAAATCTCAAATAAATCCCAATGACCTAAATTCAAAATTCCAAACGCATGCGCCAGGCATTTGTGTCAATGACATAATAACCAGCATACAAATGATTGTGCAGCAATACAGCAAAATTTTGGTGGTTTGGGTCATTGGATATTGAAATTTGTGATTTATTTGCTATGTGGTGCTTGGGATTTGGAATTTACTATAACCAAAAGGTAACAATAAACCAAAATACGCGCCTTTCAAAATATATGCAATTCAGCAACCAGAAAATATCTCAGCAAACCTACCGAACGCTATTCTGGTGCCTCTTGATCGCCTTTACGCTATTTCGCCTGGTGTTGGTCAATAAATTCGGTTTAGGACAAGATGAATCCCATTATTTGCTCTATTCACGCAAATTAGCCTGGGGGTATTTTGATCATCCCCCCATGGTAGCCTTTTTGGCTGCCCTGACGACTTCCCTGGGCGACAGTGCTTTTTTTGTCCGCCTGGGACCGATCATCTGCACCGCGCTCAGCCTGGTCCTGTTGCGTTATCTGGCGCTGGCGCTTTACAGGGATGAACGCATCGCCTTCTGGGCAGCGCTCACGCTGCACCTGATGCCCTACCAGCAGGTGCTGATGGTGGGACTGCTGCCGGATGCCAGCCTGAATTTTTTCTGGTGTGGTACCCTTCTGGCGGTGTGGCTGGCGATGGAAACCGGACGGTGGCCGCTGTGGATATTGACCGGCCTGATGTTCGGCGGTGCGCTGCTGAGCAAATATCACGCCGTCTTGCTGGCCCTGTGCCTGATGGGTTATTTGATCACCTCTTCCGAACACCGGCACTGGTTGGGCAAAATTCAGCCCTGGCTGGCGGTCGGAATCGGATTAATCGTGTTTGCTCCCAACATTTTCTGGAATGCAGGCAATAATTGGATTTCCTATTCATATCAGTTGGGCCAGGGATCCGGCGGCGGTTTGAGCCCGGGGGATTTTTTGGCAGCCCTCGGGGGGCAGTTGGCCGCCTGGTCGCCGCTTATCTTCTCACTTTTGATTGTTGCCGGCATTGTTCTCGCAAAGCAGGAAAAACCAAGCAGAAGTGACCGATTTGTTCTCTGGACCAGCCTGCCAATTTTTATCTTTTTTTGCCTTGCCGGTTTGACCACCAAGATTCTCCCGCACTGGACCACCGCCGGGTGGTGGACCGGTTCGATCGCCGTGGCCGCAGTGGTATTGAAAAAAGTTACCCCGCCCAACCCATCCGCCGAGCGCTGGCGACGCTGGGCCCTGGCATCCGGCCTAACCGGGTTTTTCATGAGCATCCTGCTCTACCTGGCCCTTTTTCTGTATGTAACCGAGCCGGTTTACAACTGGGCCCGGGATATAACCTTGAAATTGAACCAAAAATTTCCAACCGTCCAAACCCTGAAACCGTTCGAGCCCGGTTACGACATTTCCAACGATCTTTTCGGCTGGCCGGAAATCGCCCGCAGGGTGGAGGCCCTTCGCGGCCGTATGCCCCGCCCGGGGAAAACGTTTGTTTTTTCCCACCGATTTTTCAAGGCCAGTCAAATCGGCGTGTACCTTCAACCCGATACCGTCGTTACCTCCCTGCACCACAAGTTCGATCAATATCATTTGTGGTTTGCACCAGCTGAGCACACCGGCTGGGATGCCCTGTTCATTGTAGATCAGAGGCGGCATCGTAAAAGAGCCCGGCGCTATGGCCCGCTCTTTGATAAAATGGATCCTCAGCCGGCACCCATCCAAATATTGCGTGACGGACGCCTGGCCCAGGATTTGGTGGTTTATAAGTGCTATGGATTCAAGGGACGATTCGAACAGTAGCAAAGAAGTGTTGGCATAAGGGTTGCGTCCGTATCTGGCGGTCTGAATAGACTTGACTTAACGGCCCCAATTGTCCATTATTCTGGTCTCTGAGGGTTGTTATTACCGTATGCCCCTGTTATTTTAAAGTATTTTGGGATCGCTAACCCCAACAAGGATGAAACATGGAATTTGAACCGGTCATCGGGCTGGAAGTGCATGCCCAGCTCAAAACCAAAACCAAAATTTTCTGCGGCTGTTCGACCGCTTTCGGTGCACCACCCAACACGCACACCTGCCCGGTGTGCCTGGGTATGCCGGGCGTGCTGCCGGTCCTGAACAGGAAAGTGGTGGAATACACCCTGCGCATGGCCCTGGCCACCCATTGCGACATCACCCGGGAAAGCCGCTTTGCGCGCAAGAACTATTTCTATCCGGACCTGCCCAAAGGCTACCAGATATCCCAGTATGAACTGCCCATCGCCGAGCACGGCTATGTCGATATCGAAGTCGACGGTGACCGCCGTCGCATCGGAATTACCCGTATCCATATGGAGGAAGACGCCGGCAAACTTGGCCACGATCCGAATCGGCCCGTCAGCATGGTGGATTTTAACCGAACCGGCGTGCCCCTGATTGAAATCGTCAGCGAACCGGATATCCGCCAGGCGGAAGAAGCCGGCGCCTATCTCCGACAGCTGAGATCCATTGTGCGCTATCTGGAAATTTGCGACGGCAATCTGGAAGAGGGCAGCTTCAGATGTGACGCCAATGTGTCCATACGCCCCAGGGGCACCCAGACCCTGGGAACCCGCACGGAGTTGAAAAATCTCAATTCCTTCAAACACGTCGAAAAGGCCCTGCAGTACGAAATCATCCGTCAGAAAGAAGCCATCCTGGACGGCGAACAAATCGCACAGGAAACCCGGCTGTGGGACCCGGACAACAACAAGACGCTATCCATGCGCGGCAAAGAAGAGGCCCATGATTACCGTTATTTCCCCGACCCCGACCTGCTGCCCCTGCTGATAGACGACGAATGGATCGATGCGGTCAAAAAAAGCCTGCCCGAGCTTCCGGAGGCCAAAAAGAAACGGTTTATGGATCAGTATAACCTGCCCTCTTATGACGCCGAACTGCTGACGTCCGATCGAAGTCTGGCAGACTACTTCGAAGATTGTACCCGCCGGTTCTCGCAGCCCAAACAGGTCAGCAACTGGGTAATGGGATCGCTGCTGGGGCTGTTGAATGCCCAGGAAAAGACCATCGAAGAATCGCCGGTCTCCGCCGGCGGCCTTGCCGATTTGCTGGCACTGGTCGAAGAAGGGGCGATCAGCGGCAAAATCGCGAAGACCGTTTTTGAGCAAATGGCCCGAACAGGCAAAGCGGCCCGGCAGATCGTCGCGGAAAAAGGCCTGATCCAGATTACCGATACGGCTGCCATCGAAGATCTCGTCGCCCAGGTGGTTGCGCGCCATCCCAAAGAAGTCGAGGCCTATCAAAACGGAAAAACCAAATTGCTGGGATTTTTCGTCGGCCAGGTCATGCAGGCCACCAAAGGCCAGGCCAATCCGAAGATGGTGAATGAG
>JAFDCJ010000084.1 GCA_019312835.1 Deltaproteobacteria bacterium | reverse complement strand
GTATAAGGTGTGCGCGGTTAAGCTGTCCAAAGCCGCCTAAAAAAAGTGGTTTCTAAATCCCGTCTAACGCCCAAATACTGCGTTGCGATTCGATTTTAAATGCTCACGTACTAACGTGTACGCTCCGCTTTAAAATCGAAACGGCGCCTTGTCTTTGAACCTTAGACGTGATTTAGAAACCACTTTTGGCTTTAATATTCGAACGATTGCAGAACAGACATCCCCCTTTGTAAAAGGGGGAACGAGGGGGATTTTATTAAGCGGCTCAACAGCTAAAAAAACCCGGCTGATTTACAGCCGGGTTTTGTTGTTCTAAGCTGGAAGCTAAATTTTGGCGTTGCTATTCTTCTTCCTCGCGGTTGTAGAGCACGTCGACGTCTTTGAGCTCGTCGCCCAGGTACTCGCGCTCGTTTTCGCCCAGGATGCCCATGGACAGGCAGATCAGGGTCCAGAGGTGAACGTTGTGCCAACCGCCTTCGTAGTGCTCGCTCAGGTCATGGATTTGTGAGTGGCAGTTATGGCAGGGGGTGATGCAATAGGTGGCACCGGTATCCATGATCTGCTGGGCTTTGAGCTTGCCGAAAGCCCTACGGGCTTCGGGCATCCCGTTTTGCAGAAAGCCGCCTCCGCCGCCGCAGCAGTAGTTGTTCGAGCGGTTGGGGGTCATGTCGATGAAGTTTTCTTCTCCGACGACGGCCTTGGTTACAAAACGCAGGTCCTCGGCCATGGGATCGCCGAAGGTTTTGCGAACCAGCTGGCACGGATCCTGGACGGTAAATTTAATCTGGCGCTCCTTGTTCCAGTCCGAGCTGACCTTGAGCCTGCCTTCCCTGATCCAGTTGGCATACAGGGTGATAATGCTGGCGATTTCGAATTTGTGCTCGATGTTGAACTTTTGCAGTCCGACCCGGACTGCGAACATTTCGTGCCCTCACTCGGTGTTGAGCCAGTACTTGCAGCCGAGATCATCCACGGCTTTGGCCTTTGTCCGGACAATTTTTTCCCAATTCTCCAGGTCGGCCATGAACAGGCAGTAGTTTTCGGCCGCCCAGCCTTTGGTGCCGTAAGTCCAGTCACATCCGACGGTGTGCAGGATCTTCCACAGCGGCACCATCTCATCCGGTTCGGTGACCGGTTCCCGGGAGTTCTGGTTCAAAAAGTATTCGGCGCCCTGTTTGTTGATCGGTGCCTTGAGGTCTTCAAAACCGGGCTGAAGCTGCTGAACCTCCTCGAGCACGTCTTCGACCACAAACTGAAAATCTTCTTCGCCGGCCCCCATGGCACTGCAGGTATCGCTTCTCAGGGCCATGTCGCAGGACCCCAGGATGCCTTTGGGCCGTTCTTCCCGCGGCCGGCTCTTGCGAACGTTGAACACCAGCTGCGGGATGTCGATTTTCATCGGACAGACATAAATGCATCGCATGCACAGGGTGCACATCCAGGCCCAATCCGAACTCAGGATCTCGTCATCCATTCCGAGGGCCGCCATGCGCAGAAATTTACGCGGGTCCATATCCTCCAGACCCGTGGCCGGGCACCCCGAAGAACAGGCCCCGCAGGTCAGACAGAGGTTCAGGTTCCCGCCTTCGGGCAGAATCTCCTTAACCTTGTCTATAAACAAGCTTTTTTTCTTGCCGCCAAGTTTGATCGCCTCTTCAGCCATACATTCAAATCCTCCGTTGATTTTTTCCCCGAATACGCTGCTACGCCGGTTTGTCGGCGTAAGCTTGTATTAATTCAAATTCCATGCAAAATTGCAAGATGAAAAAAAGAATAAGGGAGCCTTTATGCCAAAAATTGTAACGCTTGTCAAGAAACCTTGGCTAAAATTCAATGAAATAGTGCAATAAAGGAATGAGGGGTGTCAGGATCATGAGGGGGTGTTCTCAGGGCCGATTGCATCAGATAGGGGAGCTGACAGTCTCAGGACAACCGCCTTCGTCTGCGAAAACCTAAAGGGAACATATTGTTGACAGCTGCTATAACTCGTGGTGGGAGCGGCTTCCAGCCGCGATGATCTCTATTTAAAAAGCCTCTTCATCGCGGCTGGACAGCCGCACCCCAAAGGTGAAGACTCATTTAAAATAATAATTACAAAAAGTTGCGCTGATATCAGGCCCTTGCTAATCGGACATTTCTAAAATCCAGAATCAGAATTTCGAAATCCCGATCTCAGGGTTTAATCCCCCGGCAGCAAAATGGTCGATCCGGTGGTCTTACGGGCCTCCAGATCCTGATGGGCCCGGGCGGCTTCTGCCAGCGGGTAGGTCTGGTTGACCTCGATGTTGACCGCCCCGCTGGCCACCACCTCAAACAGGTCCTCGGCGTGAGCCAGCAAATCTTTACGATCAGCGGTATAGGCCATCAAGCTGGGCCGGGTCAGGAACAGCGAACCCCTGGCGGCCAGAACGCCCAGGTCCACCGGCGGAACCGATCCCGAGGACTGGCCGAAGGACACCATCATGCCCAGGGGCCGCAGGCAATCCAGCGACCGCATAAAGGTCGCCTGGCCCACCGAGTCGTAGACCACGTCGACGCCGGCACCGCCGGTTATCTCACGGGTCCGGGCGGAAAAATCCTCAGCGGTGTACACGATCGGATGATCGCACCCGTTGGCCCTGGCGATTTCAGCCTTCTGCTCCGAGCCGACGGTCCCGATGACGGTCGCCCCCAGGTGCCTGGCCCACTGGCAGACAATGGAGCCGACCCCGCCGGCGGCGGCATGAATCAGGATGGTATCGCCTTTTTTGACATCATAACATCCCCGCAACAGGTAACGGGCCGTCATGCCCTGGAGCATCATGGCAGCTGCCCGATCCAAGTCAATGCGGTCCGGCAGTTTCACCAGCCGGTGGGCCGGTATGCATCGCGCCTGGGCGTAGGCGCCTGGCGGAATGCCCGCGTAGGCCACCCGGTCGCCCACGCTCACCTCGCCAACCCCTTCGCCGATTTGCTCCACCACGCCGGCGCCCTCCAGACCCGGAACGGCCGGCAGCGACGGCAGGGGATACAGCCCGGTCCGGTGGTAGACATCGATAAAATTCAGCCCCACAGCCTCGTGGCGCACCAACGCTTCCCCCGGCCCGGGTTTGCCGGGATCGACATCCTCCCAGCGCAGCACTTCAGGGCCCCCGGTTTCGTACATTCGAATCGCTTTTGTCATCGTGCCTCCAATGATTTAGTGAAATAGTTGATCAGGGATTCAGAAACGAAATTTTTTATACATATCTACAATAAACACAATTGAGACGTGGTCAAACAAGATCCAAAAGCCGGGGCAAATTTAGGTAAACTTTTTTTAGCTATGATCGTCTAAAGAGACATGTCCTAAAGGAGCGATCGGCCTGCAGCAGAAGCTGGGGATAAAGCAGATGGATAAAAACAATCATACGCCGAAGGAGGACTAAATCATGCGCAATCTCATTCTGATAGCAGCGCTAACGGTGATGTTTTGTGCGGGGGGGATTGCCCGGCCCAATGTCCTGACCGCTCAAAACATCGTTGAAGAAGAGCTGGAAAGCGACCGGTCGGGTTCACGGGATCGGCGGGACGGTGGCGAGGATAGTCGCGACCGCCGGGAAGGCTTCAGGGGGCGCGGTCAAGAGTTCGGCGATCGCCGTGGAGCGCCTGAAGACCGTCGGCAGGATTCCCGTCATTACCGCGGCGAGCGCCAAGCACAGCGAAAAGATTTGAAACGTTACCGGGCACATAAGCGCAATCACCCCAGGCATTTCCATGGTCATCGAAAATTTCGTCAACATCAACGCAGATACTTCGAGCGTCATCGGGGAGTCCGGCACGATTACAACAGGCATTTCCGATCGAAGAACGGACTGCAAAGGGACCCCAAACGACATTACGCTTCAGGGTCAGGTCCCCGGCAGCGCGCCTTTGCCAACCCCCACCGCTATGGAGATTCCGGCCGACACCACCAAAGAAGAAGCTGGCGACGCTAGCGGTTGCCCTGTCAGGGGGGTGAGCGGTAACCCGCTGAGAGGGTTGCCGCTCATTCGCCAATGATTTTCACCAGCACCCGTTTGCGCCGGCGCCCGTCCAATTCACCGTAAAAGATCTGCTCCTAGGTGCCGAAATCCAGCCGGCCGTCGG
>JAFDCJ010000083.1 GCA_019312835.1 Deltaproteobacteria bacterium | reverse complement strand
GTTCGCTTTGCGGTGGATGAGCTGGTTGCCGGCAAGGTCATCCAGACCGGCCAGCCGATCATCATGAATGACATTTCCGGGGATTCGGAAATCCATATCGAGCGCGACAAGAAACTCGGCTACCAGACCCGCAATCTCCTGCTGGTGCCCTTGAGAAGTCATGAGCGCGTGATTGGGACCCTCAGCGCCATCAACAAGAAAGACGGCGGTTTTGATCAGTCAGATATCGAGTTGTTGAGCATGCTGGCCGGCACGGTGGCCCTTTCCATCGAAAATGCGAGATACGCGGCCGAACTCCAAAAGGCTTACATGGAAGTTTCAAGCCTGAACCGGGCCAAGGACAAAGTCATCAACCATTTGTCCCATGAATTAAAGACGCCCATTGCCGTCTTGCGCACCTCGCTGGTGACCCTGGAGAAAAGATTGGCCGATCTTCCCTCCGCCAGCTGGCAGCCCACGGTTGAAAGGGCCCGGCGCAATATCGACCGCTTGCTGGAGATGCACTATCAGATTGATGACATCATGCAGGGCAAAGCCTACCGGTCCCCCAAGCTCCTATCCCAGTTGGTGGAGCGTTGCACCGATGAGCTGGAAGCTATCGCAGCCCAAACCTTTGGTGAGGGTGCGGTGGTTGAGAAATTCAAAGAACGCATCCAGGATGCCTACGGCGTGCGTCAGCTGATCTCGCAGGAAATACCGCTGGATGTTTTCGTACGGCAGCGACTTGAGGGTCTGAAACCATCATTTGCCCATCGGCAGGTCGACATCACCTGTCAGCTGACCACCGGGCCGTCGGTATACCTGCCGCCGGATTCGCTGCAAAAGATATTCGACGGCCTGTTGAAAAACGCCATTGAAAACACACCCGATCAAGGTAAAATCGAGATCGTGGTAAAACCCGAGAATCAGGGGACGATCCTGGAAGTGCGTGATTACGGGGTGGGGATCAGCCCGGAAAATCAATCCAGAATATTTGAAGGCTTTTTCACCACCCAGGAAACCATGAATTATTCCAGCAAAAACCCGTTTGATTTCAATGCCGGGGGCAAAGGGGCAGATTTGCTGCGGATAAAGATATTTTCCGAACGTTACGGATTTAAGATCACGCTGAAATCATCGCGTTGCCCGCTGATTCCAGGCGACGGCGACACCTGCCCCGGCAATATCAGCCGGTGCCCCCGCTGCCAGACCGGTTCGGGCTGCCACCAGGCGGTGGCCACCGTATTTGCGCTGCAGTTTCCTGCGCCGCCATCAACTTCCTAGAAGCTGTTTCAAAATTGCATCTTGCGCCCAATGGCTGCGTTGTCCAGCATAGCTGGATAACCCATCTATTGTTATTTTCAAATGTGGGCCCGATTTGGTTTTAAATGCTCACGTACTCGCGTGTACGCTCCGCTTTAAACCCAAATCGACGCCTTGCCATTGAACGCAACCTGCAACTTTGAAACAGCCTCATTTGTCTGCCGTTAATTGGAAGCGGCGATTGGGATCTGTTCGATTTTTGGCGGCGTGCCAGAGATCCTTAAGAGCCGGTTGTTGGATAAGGGTTTCCAGTTGTCCGGTTTTAACTGTGGTATGTCAACCGGCTGGGAACTGATGATGATGCTGCCGGGCAACGTATAGGTATAAAGCGTGTAGTATTCTTCCCATTTACGGTAATGCCGGATGGCAAACAGATCCCTGCCGTTGCTCAATAGGCAGTTTAAGGCGCTGTAATCCGTTTCAACGGCCGCGAAAGCCCTGGCGATCGTGCCGGCCATGCCCGCTGACGGCGTGTTCTGCATCCGGGTCAGCAGATAATGAAAGAAGTGCTCGGTATCAGATCCGTCCGAGGTGGTCATGAGTCTCGGATCCCGGGGGAGGGATTCGGCATCAAAGACGGTGCCGTTGTGGATGATTGCCCAACCGTTGTGAATGAAGGGATGCGCGTTGGCTAAGGTTATGGGGATGATGTCGCTGGCTTTGCGCAAATGGCACAATAAAATGCCGGGCGGTTGGGATGCGGCAAAAATCGCATCCCGGTAGCAGGATCCTTTCCGGGCCGAGCCCAGCTGGCGTATTACCGGGATCATGGCCGTATGATCCCGATTGGTCATGGTAATCCCCCAGCCGTCCTTGTGCCCGGGTTTCTGATCCTCTCCAGGCGGTATGGCCCCGGATTCCGCCTGTTCGCTGAAGGCCAGGGCGATCTCCCGCCAAATATCCGATTGCCCATAAATTCCCAGCAGTCTGCACATATGAGGGCCCCTTTCGGGCATGTTGATTCAAAATCCCGGCGTGGCATCGGCAGCACCACCGGCAGTCAGTTGCTGCCATCGCCGGCTCAGTATATTCTAAAGGTAGCGTCACATCACAAGTTTGATAAAAGCATCTTGCGCCAAAACGCAACGGCACCCGGCGTCGTGAATATTTACTGGCGTCATGGCAAGAAATCTTTTTCAGTTACGGTTCCGGTCAAGATGCCCCCAGATCGTATATTTCAAATTTAGCCGGTGTTTTCAACAGGCCTTCGAGTTTGGCCTCGTTTGCCGCCCGCTGGTCACTTTCCTCCCAGTGAATCCAGTCTTCCACGCTTTGCCAGGTGGAGACCACCGCAATGCGGCAGGGGTCGTAATGGTTGACCCAGGTCTCCCCTGATACGTACCCCTCGCGTTTCATGGCCTCGCGGCGGAAATCATTCAGAAGGTCAAAGGCCTGCCGGGCGGCATCCTTTTTAAACTCGCGTTTGATGACGATTTTAACAGCCATGATTATCTTCCCCTGGTCTTGAGTTGACTTTCCAACCTCCAGAATATAATCACGTTATCGAAAATTTCTATCGGCAGGGTTGCAGAATTTGCACTGGACCGGGAAAATTGGTAAAATACCTTTATGGTCGGTCTTACGACCTCCTTAAAACGGTAACCTGGGCTAATAATGATGAGAAATATATCAGAGTTGAACATTGTGCGGATTGGCAGTGATATTACGTACAGCAGCCTGAAAAAAATCGGGTCCGGTATTCTGGAGTCATTTCGCGATTTTATCAAAGAGGTCAAATTTGCGCATCATGAATCGCCCATGGTCGAGAGCATCGATGCCCAGTTGCTGACGATGATTCTGGATGAAGAATATTCCGGGCACACCCTGGGAATTACCGACGCCGATCTGAAAACCGATGATGAGGATGAATTTTATAGTTCCATCCTGGGCGGAAAAAACCCCACAAACGATGTCGCGGTGGTATCCACCCGCAAGCTGACCCCCGAGCATTTTAATTCCGACGGGGCCTACGATTTGTTCATCGACCGAACCCTGAAAGTATCGCTGCACGAGATCGGGCATAATCTGGGCTTAACCGACCATGCCGCCTACCAGCCGGCATCAAAAGGCCGCTTATGCCCGATGAGCCGCGGGGAGTATAACAAGTTTGGCTATCGGGGCTATGTCAAAGCTATTGTCGATGGGCGGGGACGGAATTTTTGTGATGAATGCCTCCATTTCTTAAAAAGCGTCTATGGCCCTGGATCGTCATCGTCAAAACTTATTAAAGATACTGTGGTGCCTTCGGCCCATTAGCGGCTGTTTGGTATTCGTTATGGGTAAATCGTAACGTGATCTGCCAGTACCCCCGCCAATTTAATGTTAAAGCCGTGCCTGATTCGGTTTAAATGCTCACGTAAGACAGGTCAGTCCGTTGAGCCCGTTTGCCGGTTGGCCCGCAAGGCTTCAAAGACTTCAAGATCAACAGGTGAACGGGCAATGCGGCTGACGGGCACAAACCATTCTGCCTTTGAGCGCAGTCTGCAATTTTGAAACCGCTTCTAAATCATCCCGTTTACCTGCGACAATCCTCAGAGCTAAATTAGCACCTGATAACTCATTAAACCATCCGCAATTAACCAATGTTCAGGGAGTTCTGCCCTGGACTTGTTTTATGGCCGAATGTATTGTAAACAAAGACTTTGTACACAATGATACCTAAAGGTTTGATATTCACATGATTACGCTGCTGGACTACGGCGCAGGCAACGTCAGAAGCGTCATTAACGCCATCGAGAATCTGGGTGAAACGGTTAAAATCGTCACCAGGACTGAGGATTTACTGTCGGCCGACAAGCTTGTTTTTCCCGGAGTGGGTGCTTTCGGCAATATGATGCGAATCCTGCGCGAAAAAAATTACGTCGATCCGCTGCTGGCCTACCTGCGGTCGGACCGGCCGTTTCTGGGCATCTGCCTGGGTTTGCAGGCCCTTTTCGACCACAGCGAGGAGGCGCCCGATGCCATAGGCCTGGGGTTCATCCCGGGGGTGGTCAAACGCTTTGCCATCAATCTTTCGGTTCCCCATATCGGTTGGAACGGGTTGAACTATAAACAACCCTCCCGGATTTTCGACGGTCTGCAGGGCAATGAAAAATTTTATTTTGTGCATTCTTACAACGTGGTCACCGATGATCCGGAATTTATCCTGACCACCACTGACTATGGCTGCGAATTTGTCAGCAGCATTCAAAAGGGCAACATCATTGCAACCCAGTTTCACCCGGAAAAAAGCGGCCGGCCGGGGTTGCGTCTGCTGCAAAATTTTATCGAATCTTCCGCTGAACCGGTCAAACCCCTGCAGGTCGGCTCCCAAACGGCCCTGGCCAAGCGCATCATTGCCTGTCTTGACGTGCGCTCCAACGATCAAGGGGATCTGGTGGTTACCAAAGGCGATCAGTATGATGTCAGGGAAGACGGCTATGTCAGAAACCTGGGCCAACCCGTCGAGCTGGCAAAGCGCTATTACCGGGAAGGCGCCGATGAAATCACTTTTTTGAATATTACCGGCTTTAGAGACTTTCCCCTGGAAGACATGCCGATGCTTGAAATATTGCGGCAGACTTCCCGCAACGTATTTGTGCCGCTGACCATCGGCGGCGGGATCCGCGATTACACCGATAAGGACGGCCGTCAATACAGCGCCCTGGAAGTGGCTGCCGGCTATTTTCGATCCGGGGCCGATAAGGTCTCCATCGGCAGCGATGCCGTCTTGATTGCTGAAGACTACCAAAAGACCGGCCGAGCGACCGGCCGCAGTGCGATTGAAGAGATCGCCCGTGTGTACGGCAACCAGGCCGTGGTGGTCTCCATTGACCCGCGCAGAGTTTATGTAACTGAGCCCGCTGAGGTTCCGCATGTC
Source organism: Deltaproteobacteria bacterium (assembly GCA_019312835.1). GTDB lineage: Bacteria > Desulfobacterota > Desulfobacteria > Desulfobacterales > JAFDCJ01 > JAFDCJ01. The sequence continues at coordinate 7,934 of JAFDCJ010000083.1, read as the reverse complement.
GTTATTGAAACGAATTTGCCGGGCCCCGCCGGTGAACGCCACTGCTGGTATCAGTGTACCATTAAAGGCGGGCGGGTGGGGCGTGACCTGGACGCCGTCACCCTGGCTCGGACCTGCGAAAAACTCGGTGCCGGCGAGATTTTGCTCAACTGCATCGATCGTGACGGCACCAATCTGGGCTTTGATCTTGAATTGATCAACGCCGTGACAGCGGCCGTCAGCATTCCGGTGATCGCCTCCAGCGGTGCCGGCAAAGTCGAGCACTTTTATGAGGTCTTCACGGCCACCGAGGCCGAATCGGCTCTGGCGGCCGGTATCTTTCACCGCCGGGAAGTCCCCATCGGTGATGTCAAAAGTTACCTGGCAGGTAGAGTCGAAATCCGCCTCTGATTGTTTTCAAATCCGTCTGAGGCGCATGACAACCGCAACGGTTAACGCACTGACGTGCTTTTTTCCTCCCCCGGCCATAAGGGCGGGGAAATCCTGGCCACCCTGATTATATCATACTGATTTACTTCCATTTTACGGCAAGCGGACCGGTTGACAGCCGTGACTATTTTTGCAATAGTTCACCAGTTTTAATTGGATTAAAATCCAATTGAAAGTTATTTGTTAATCGTTATTAGGTAATTGTCCAGGACGCACCGCAGAAAATAAAGATAGATGCGTCATCCAGCTATGCTGGAAAGTATTTGAATGAAAAACTCACCGACCCCATTCAGATTTGACCGGTAATAGAATTGTGAAGTCTGGCCGTCACCAAACTTCCCATAACAAATAACTTCTAATTGAGCCTATTCCGTTCAATTAGTATCAAGCGCCTCTCAGTAAAAATGGTAGATCCTAACGACTCCAATCTGGACTGGTTATCACGCCTGCTCGGCAAAACCATGCAGGGGCCTTTACCGCTGCTGTTTTTGCTGGTGGCCTTTGTGGGCGGCATGGTCGCGTTGATGATGACACCCCGTGAAGAAGAGCCGCAGATTATCGTGCCCATGGCCGATGTGCTCGTGGCGGCTCCCGGGCTCGACGCGGAGCAGGTGGAGCGTCAAATTGCCACCCCGCTGGAAAAAATTCTCTATCAAATCGACGGGGTGGAGTATGTCTACTCGATGTCCCGGCCCGATCAGTGCGTGGTGACGGTCCGTTTTTATGTCGGCGAGGACCGGGAAGATTCGCTGGTAAAAATCTATAACAAGGTTTTTTCCGAGATTGACCGAATTCCGGCAGCGGTTCAATCCTGGGTGGTTAAACCGGTTGAGGTCGATGACGTTCCCATTGTTGTGGCGGTGTTGTGGAGCGATGACCCTGTGCTGACCGGTGACCACGAGCTGCGGCGGCTGGCCGAGGAAATCGAGCACGATCTGCAATCCATCAAAGATACCAACCGCATCGAGGTGACGGGCGGACGCCCCCGCCAGATTCGGGTGGAGCTGGATCCGGAGGCGTTGGCGGCCAGGCGCACCGCACCCCTGGAGGTGGCCTGGGCCTTTGATATCTCCAACAAACTGCTGCCGGCCGGCGACCTTCAGGTGCTGGATCGCAACATCGTGGTTGAGGCCGGGGATTTCATCCGCTCGGCGGCGGAACTCAGCAAACTGGTGGTCAATGTGGTCGACGGGGTGCCGGTCTATCTGGATGATGTCGCCCGGATCAGCGATGGACCCGCCGAGCCGATCAGCTATACCTGGATCGGCTTCGGCCCGGCCTCCGGTCTGCAGGCGGCACATCCCGGCTTCTATCCGGCAGTGTCCCTCGCCATCGCCAAAAAAAAAGGGGCCAATGCGGTCAGTGTGGCCAACGAGGTGGAGGATTATTTTGCCAGGCTGAAACAGGAGATTTTCCCCCCTGAAATCAACTACCGCATTATTCGCAACTACGGGCGCACCGCCAATGAGAAAATCAACAACCTGGTATCGAGCCTGCTGGTGGCGGTTCTGACCGTTACCCTATTTATTGGGATTTTTCTGGGCTGGCGCGCCGCACTGGTGGTCGGACTGGCCGTACCCATTTGCTACGGCATCACGCTGGTTCTGGATATGTTTGCCGGCTATACCATCAACCGCGTCACCCTTTTCGCCCTCATCCTGTCGCTGGGTCTGCTGGTCGACGATCCCATTACCGGGGTGGATAACATTGAGCGCTACCTGCGGATCGGGCAACACCCCCGCCGACGCGGCGTGATTATGGCCATGGCGGAGATACGGGGGGCCTTGATCATGTCCACCATTGCCATCATTCTGGCATTTGCCCCCCTGTATTTTATCACCGGCATGATGGGACCCTACATGGCGCCCATGGCCTTCAATGTTCCGGTAAGCGTTATGGCCAGCACCCTCGTGGCTTTTTTGGTCACCCCCTGGATGGCCTTGAAACTGCTTAAGCCTGCGCAACAAGCCAACGGGACCCGGGTGACCGACTCGGGGTTGTACAAAATTTACGCGTCATTGTTAACCCCCCTGCTTTACAGCCGTCGACGGTCATGGCTGTTTCTGGGGGCAGTGTTGCTGCTTTTCTGTGTTTCAATCGTTCTGCCGGGCCTGCGGCTGGTCCCGCTCAAGCTGCTGCCCTTTGACAATAAGGATGAGTTCCAGATAGTCGTTGATATGCCCGAAGACACGACCCTGGAACGCAGCCAGGGCGTTGTCAGCGCCTTAAATGCTTATTTGCGCACAGTGCCGGAGATAAAGGACTACACGGCGTTTGTGGGGGTGCCGTCACCGATGGATTTCAACGGCATGGTGCGTCGTTACTACCTGCGTAACGGCGCCCACATGGCCGACATCAGAGTAACGCTGGCTGAGCGTCAGCGGCGTTCCCAGCAGTCCCATGCCATTTTGCTGCGGATCCGCCGTGATCTGGAGGCCATCGCCCAAGCCCAGCAGGCCCGCATCAAGCTGGTGGAGGTGCCGCCCGGCCCCCCCGTGATTTCAACGGTGACCGTGGAGCTTTACGGTTCCAAGGCCACCCCCTATTCGGCGCTGCAGCAGGCCGCCGGGATTCTGGAAACGCGCTTGAAAAACGAGCCGTTTGTGGTCGATGTCGATACGTCTGTCGAAGACGACCAGAGAAAAATCATGTTTGTTCCGGACCGTGAAAAGGCCGCCCTGTCGGGGGTCGGCGTTCAGGACATTGTGCAGACAATTCATCTGGCCAACGATGGCCTGATTGCGGGCTATATGCAGATACCCAGTGAAGTCAACCCGTTGCCGGTGGTATTGCGACTGCCTTTTGAAATCCGAAGCTCACCGGAGGCCCTGTCGGCGTTGCGCATCAAAGGCCGGCCGGGTATCATTAAGGTTCGCGAGAAATCGGGACTGCGGGATGCCCCCCAGCCACTCGTATCTCTGGCCGAGCTCGGCGATATCCGCTGGTCGTCGCAGGCCAGGACCATTTATCACAAAAATCTCAAACCCGTCGTGTATGTCTTTGCCGAGAGCGCCGGGCGCCCGCCGGCTGAAATCGTGCTCGATGTCGGCAGTGATATGAATAAAGACGCTATCCCCGGCCAGCCGATACCTTTAAAAGGGCGCACCTATTTTTCTTCGGGCAGCGGTCTGCCGTGGACCCTGTCGGCGGGAATCCGGGCGGTGTGGAACGGGGAGGGAGAGTGGAAAATTACCCTGCGGGTTTTCCGGGACCTCGGAATTGCCTTCGGGGTCGCGTTGCTGGGGATATTCCTGGTTTTACGGATTCAAACGGGCCTGTCCGCGATCACCGGTATCATTATGCTGGCCATCCCGCTTTCGGTCATCGGCATCATGCCGGGCTTCTGGCTGCTGAATCAAATCGGTGACCGGGTGGTTGACGGGTTTGCCGATCCGGTCCTCTTTACAGCCACCGCCATGATCGGGATGATTGCCCTGGCCGGGATTGTGGTTCGCAATTCCTTGATACTGATTGAATTCATCCACATGGCCCTGCGTGAAGGCCAATCTCTGCATGAGGCCCTGCTGCAGGCCGGGGCTGTGCGGATGCGCCCGATATTTTTAACTGCCGGAACGACTTTGCTCGGCAACCTGGTGATCACCCTCGACCCGATCTTCAATGGGTTGGCCTGGGCAATCATATTCGGCATTGCCGCCTCCACCCTGTTTACGCTGTTTGTGATTCCGGTGCTTTACTGTCTGGCATATGCGAACGAACCGGGGCACGGTCTGCCTTTAAGGAGGGATAACGACGCGTGAAAGCCTCACTGAAGATTGTCGGAATTGTTGTGGCCCTTGTCCTGTTGGCCGGTGTCATGGCCTATCTGGCAGGATTTTTTACAGAAAAAATCTCCAGGGATTTCAGCGGCGTGCTGCCGCCAACCGATGCCGGTGAGGTGGTGGTCGTGGAAGTCGCCACCCAGCCATTGCTCGAGCAGGCCGCCGGAACCCTGCGTGCCAAAGTCGAGACGGTAATTTCCCCCATCATTACCGCCACGATTTCTTCGATTGCCGTGAGAGCCGGTGACGAGGTGCAGGCCGGCGATGAGCTGGCGAGGCTGGATTCGCGGGAGCTCAAAGCCCGGGTCGATCAGGCCCAGCAAGCGGCCGTCGCGGCCCAGGCCAGATTGGCGCAAACCGAAAAAGATCTGGCGCGGGTTGAGCGCATCATGAAAGCCGATCCGGGCGCCGTTTCCAAGGCCGAACGCGATCGGCTGCAAACCGCCATGCAGACCTCCCGGGCCGAGCTGGAGCGGTTAAAACGGCAAAAAGACGAGGCCCAAACAGCGCTCAGCTACAGCAAGCTGACAGCGCCCATCGCCGGTCGAATCGTCGAGCGCCTGGCAGATCCTGGCGATACCGCTCGCCAGGGGGAACCCCTGCTGCGCATGTACGACCCCACCACCCTGAGGTTGGAGGCCAGCGTGCGGGAATCGGTGGCCTCCAAGCTGGCCAAGGGTCAACAGCTATGGGCCGAAATCGATGCGCTTAAAAAACAGTATCCGGTGGTGGTTGACGAAATCGTACCATCTGCGGATCCGGGCTCGCGCTCTTTTCTGGTAAAGGTCAGCCTGAGCGACGGCGCCGGGCTCTACCCGGGAATGTTCGGTCGTTTGATGATTCCCATCGGACAAGCCGAGAAAATAACCATACCCCTTGACGCCGTCACCCGCGTGGGGCAGCTTGATTTCGTGACGGTAAAAACACAGCAGGGACCGGTTCGCCGCTATGTTCGCCTGGGGCAGCCAAGCCCGGATAAACGCGTCGAAATCATCAGCGGTCTGAAGGCTGGCGACAAGATAGTTATCACGAAACAGAATTAGCGCATAGCTCATCGCTGATAGCCTGAAGTCACTGAACTCCAGACGATGAGCTATAGGCTTTGAGCTATCGGCAAATATGTGCACTGATCACTCATCGTCTATCTGCGGCGAGGTGTCTTCTACCTCGTACTGGGTCCTGACCTTCCCTTTGATGCGCTCTATATTCAGCTCACCGGTGCCCGGTTCGCGAATTAGCACATTGCCTGTGATGTCATTGATGTCGATCGCACCCGACTCGTCCGCGACCGTTACATTGCCGTCAACGTATTGAATGGAAATTGGTCCGGAACCGTCCGTCACTCTGACGTCGCCCCTGACCCTGCTGACGTCGATACTCCCGGAGCCGTCTCGAATCTCGACATTTCCACGGATGTCTTCGAAGATGATTTGTCCAGACCCATCCGTCACTTTGACGTTCCCGACGACCTGCTCCAGGATAATTCGCCCGGAATCGTCCCGGATCTCAAGATTGCCAGACAAATGTTGAACGTGGATCGGACCGGAGCCGTCCTCGACAAAAACGTCGATGTTGCGCGGCAGCTCAATGGTCAGGTTAATGCGGGCATCCCGCGGAGGCGGGAGCGATCGGGTGAGAACACTTTTTAAAATGGCTTGCTGACCCTTGCGTTCAAGGCTCAAAACAGCGTTTTTTTCAGTAAACGCCTGATAATCACCCCGGCTGAAATTATCGATTTCGATATCTGCAAACGCCCTTATGGTATTCTGCCATTCGGCGTTGACGATATACAGCGAGCCGGCGCCGCAATGGACTCGCAGCTCGGAAATCCCATCGGCGGGCAGCGCCATCTGTTTGGTTTGAACAATCGTCGAGTTCAACGCCAGAAAGGGTACAAGCAGGAGGATACCAACAGCAAAAAGTTTCATGGCTACCTCTGAATTCGGATCCAGCTTAACAAAAATTATAGTTTAAGCGCTTACAGGCGGGTGATGGGACTAACAGATGTCTATCAGGTATTTGGAATCGAGGTCAAGAAATTTCAATGAAGGGGTGAGAGCTCTGCAGCCAAGCTCAAAACGGGGTCTTATGTTTTTTTGTACCCACAGTTGAAAAATAGTAATCGACAATTGCACGGGTCATTTCGGTGGAGCGCGTCCCCAGTATCTTGCCGTGCACTGCCAGGACACTGACGCATATACTGCCGGCCCCGTCAGGTGCCAGGGCAAACGCGGTCACCCAGTCATATTTGAACCGATCCCGCCGGTCGTTGATCGTGCCCGTTTTGGCACCCAGATCAAAGTCTTTAAATCTTTTTTTGCGTCGCAGTTTGCGAAAGGCGCTGCGGCTGGTCCCATACCTGACGGCATCCTGCATCAGCACCTTTAGATCCCGTGCCGTCTCGGGACTCACCGCGGCCGATTTCAGCGGCCGCGGTGCCTGATAGATGACTTTATTGGATTCGTCCCGGATTGATTCCACCAGCGTCGGCCTCGGCATATAGCCTTGGTTAACCGCTATTGCCGCCAGCAGGGCCGCGTGTAAGGGTGAAATCAGCGTGTCCTTGTTAAAACCGGACGCAATTTCGGCCAGACCGAAGTCATCGGCCGGGACCTGCACCCGGCTGACGGCCAGCGGCAGGTCCGAGGCGATGGGGCGGTTGAAAAAAAATTTATCTGAATAACGCATCAGTCTGCCCTGACCGAGATTGTATATGCCGATTTTGCCGAAGACGGCATTGTTCGACAGGGCGAAGGCTTTTCTGAATTTGGTCTGGGTGGTCCAGCGATCCTTTTTGGTTTTCAATTGAGATTTGTAGAGGGTATGCTTGCTGCCCCGGTAATAAAGCCGTTCGTCCAGGCTCAAGCCGGCGCTCTCCAGCGCTGCTGCGGCCGTCACTATTTTGAAGAGACTGGCAGCCGGAAAATCGGCCTGAAGACATAGATTAGCGGATTGACCGTTGGCGTCATGGTTGACCATGGACAGCAGGCGCCCGTCCCGGGGGTCCATCACCACGACGGCCGACTGCAGGGTGCGGGAACGCTTCAGTGTTCTGAGGATATATTTTTGCAGTTTAGGGTAAATGGCCGTGTGGATAAAATAGCGCCGCCCGTCAACATCCATAACATTAGGCTCGGCCAGTTTAGCGGAATTCCTGGCCAGCGTCTGAATGGCGGATTTCAAATCATGCCCGGCAGATGGCGCTGCGCGCAGATTGCCCTTCTGGTTGGTTGGCGCCGCATCGGGAGCGGGCTGACTCAGATGGCCCCACAGCCAGATGCCCAAGAAAATGACTATGACGACAGCCGCGCAGGTCAAAGCCGCAATAGACAAAATAGCCGGGATGTTTTTAAAAAAGTGTTTGCGTCGGGCGGCTTTCTGGAGGGATGCTTGATATTTTTGCCATTGCGGGGGATGCGAAGGTTTATAAATCATTGCGCCTTAAATCAAATTCATCATTTTTTGCGGGGCAATATAAAGATTCCGGCCGACGGTGTCAAATAAAAAAAGGAGGCCCGGGCCTCCTCTGGTATCCATTTTTTAGTTAAATGATTGCATTTTTTACGCATCAGTTTTATCATAGCCTTAGGCCACGATTTGGAATGAAAGCGGTTGTAAAAAAAGGTTGCATCTGGCGAACCTTTTTCCTGCAACCGCCAATGGCACCCTTGGGTATGTCCTAACTTTTTTTAGACTGTGGTAAACATGAAAATGTATGCTTCCGAT
>JAFDCJ010000082.1 GCA_019312835.1 Deltaproteobacteria bacterium | reverse complement strand
GCTTGGAGGCTTCGATACCATCCATACCCGGCATTTTCCAATCTATAACAACCAGTTCGAAAGGTTTATCAGCATTCGCACTCTCAAGCTCTGTGATTCCCTCCGGTCCGGATGCGGCCACAGTCACCTCAAAAGTGAAGGATTCGAGCATATCCTTCAAAATGTCTCTGGAAGTGGCATTGTCGTCCACTACCAGGGCTTTTCGGCCGCGTAAATCGGGTGAAGGGGCAAAGCGTTTTTTAGCGCGCTCTTTGCCCAGGCCCAAGTCGGCGGTAAAGCTGAAGGTGGTGCCCTGACCGTATTGGCTCTCCACCCAGATATCACCGCCCATCATATTGACCAGTTTCTTGCTGATGGCCAATCCCAGTCCGGTACCGCCATATTTGCGGGTGGTGGAAGTGTCGGCCTGGGTAAAGGACTGAAACAACTTGCCGGCCTGTTCTTTGGTCAGCCCGATGCCGGTATCTTTGACCGAAAATTTTACGGTTACCCGGTCTTCATCGCGCTTGAGCGGCTCGGCGGACACCACAATTTCACCGCTGTCGGTGAATTTGACCGCGTTGTTGGACAGATTGATCAGCACCTGGCCCAGCCTCAAGGGATCGCCGACTAAAAAGCGGGGCACTTCCTGGCTGATATCGAACAGCACTTCGAGCGCCTCTTTTTCCCGGGCCTTGACCGCGACCAGGTTGGCCAGGTTATCCATGACATCTTCTAGATTAAAATCGACGGTCTCGATGTCCAGTTTACCGGCTTCAATCTTGGAGAAATCCAAAATGTCATTGATAATGCCCAACAATGCATTGGCCGATGACTGTATTTTATAAAGATAGTCGCGCTGTTTGAGCGACAGATCGGTTTTGAGTGCCAGGTGGGCCATGCCGATGACCGCATTCATGGGCGTGCGGATCTCATGGCTCATATTGGCCAGAAAATCGCTTTTAGCCTCGGTGGCTGCCTCGGCCTTGGCTTTTTCCGCATCGAGATCCTCCATCATATTAAGCATGGCCGATTGGGCCGCGTCCAATTCGGTGATGCGTTCCTGCAGCTCGATTTCCATTTTTTTGCGTTCGGTGATGTCTTCGGTCGTATTGATCACATCCGTAGAGGAGCTGTCCGGTTCGGTTGGATTAAAAAGGGCTCGAACTAAAACTGTTTTTCCAGCGCTGACGGAAGTATATTCGGTTTCAAATTCGGTTGGCTTGCCGGCAAGCGCGCCAAATACGGCAGCGCGCAAATCTTCATTTTCAATTTCCTTCCGTAAATTCATACCAATAATTTTTTCACGGGTTGAGCCCATGATTTCGGCATGTCTTTCGTTGCAGTCAAGAACGATACCGTCATTATCAAAATGCAGAATGCCTATCGGCGATTTTTCAAAAATGGTGCGCAACTGAAGCGCCTTTTCTTTTATAGCCTCCTCGGCCTGTTTGAGCTCGGAGATGTCGCGCACAATGCCGGTAAAAATGCGCCGATCTTTTAACTGCACATCGCTGACCGCCAGATAAATTGGAAAGGTGGTACCGTCTTTGCGTCGCCCGATCATCTCGCGCCCTATCCCTATTATTTTAGCCGTGCCGGTTTCCAGGTAATTTTTGACATACCGGTCATGCCGGCTGTGATGGGGTTCCGGCATCAGTATGTTCACATTCTGACCGATAACTTCCGCGGCTGTGTAGCCGAATATGCGCTCGGAGGCCGGATTAAATTCTTTGATGATACGCTGTTCACTAATCGTAATGATGCCGTCAGCGGCGTGATCCACGATAGCGCGGGTTCTGGTCGCGCGCTCTTTTTGTTGCTCTTCTGAATGTTTGCGCTCGGTGATGTCTGCTTTTACGGCCACGAAATGAGTGATTTCGCCTTCATCATTTACGATCGGTGAGATCGAAGCGCTTTCCCAAAAATCCTCTCCACTTTTTTTGCGGTTAATAAATTCTCCCTGCCAGACATTTCCGGAAAGAATGGTATCCCAGAGTTCTTTGTAAAATGATTGGGGAAGATCCCCCGACTTTAACACGCGTGGGTTTTGTCCGATGGCTTCTTCTGCGGAATAGCCGGTCACTTCGCTAAATGTTGGATTAACGTATTCTATGGTGCCATCTTTAGCGGTAATAACCACTGACACCGGGCTCTGCGCCACCGCTTCTGAGACTTTTTTTAATTCGGCGGTGGCTTCCTGCACCCGCTGGGTGATCGTCTGATTACGCTGAATAAAAAAAGCAATAAATGCAGTCACGATAAGCGTGAAGACGATTCCCCCCATAAAGGTCAGATTGGCCAACCCCTCCTTGGGTCCCTTGCTGAATTGCTGATCCATGTACCAGGTGATGGACAGGTCTGCGCCGGCACTCACCGTGCGGGTGGTCACGGAGTACAGGGCATCCGGCACAGATTTACCGAAGACTTCATGCGGGTCACCCGCACCATCAGGCGCTTGAAAGCGGCCCTGGATATGCAGCTGTATGCCTGTCAGTTGGTGGATGTCGAACAGTCCTTTGACGATGGCATCGTAATTGACCAGTCCGATGACAACCAGCGGACCACCCGCGCCCTTGATGGCCAATGCCGCCGGCGAATAGCGTGTACCGTGCTCCGCGTCAAAAGGCGGCCCCAGCTTGACCTGATCCGGATGATCGAGCGCAACTTTGATATTTTCGGAAATCTCCGGCTGCCGGCTTAAGGGCGTGTCCGGAGATAATGGCCCCAGGCGGTCATTGGAGAATTCGATGGACCATTCTGTGCCGTCTGGCTGCGGCCGCGCCACAGCCATGGCATCCAGGAAAAAGGCGGTGACACGGGCTTCGAGGCCATCCGCAGCACCTAAAAACTCGATTTCGGAAACCTCGCTGGAATTCTCAAAAAGGATTGCCAGGCCGAGCAAAGGGGCATAGCTTTCTTCCATCCATCCCAGCAGTGTTCCGGATAGCCACTGGGCGACCCGGGAGGCCTGCGCTTCCCATGCTTCCCGGGCATCGGAGCGGAAGGCCTCACTTAAGGCATAGGATCCGGCAATGCCCCCGATGGCCAGCAGAATCAGCAACCCCCATGTTAATATGCTTCTCATCAGTAAATCATTTTTTAATAGCTATTATTTGGATTTAGCGTCACAAGCTAAATTGAAATAAAATCAATCTATTAATGTAATTACATATATAATTATCTGCCGCAGGCGGATCCCGGTTAGTGAAGTGGTTTAAAAATTTCGGATCAGGCTATTGGGCAAGGCGTCCCGTGAATTGTAAGCAGAGCGTACACGAAGTATGTGAGCATTGCAATTCGCGGGACAATCCGCCACGAATATTGGAGCACCATATAGCCTGAGATGGGGTTTTAAAACCACTTCTATTCGTTGATACTGAATATAGGCCTAAACCCCCTCGGCGCCAGGGTCGTCGATGAATCCCAGGTGCGAATATTGTTATGATCAATGACCGTCACTTTGGGCGCCACGTGTTTATAATAATCCTTTTTCTCGAGGATGCGTGCCATGACATCCACGCCGATGCGGGCCTGCAGCACCGTCAGGTCACTGGGCGCTGCCGTTATGCCACCCCGGCGAATGCCGCGATCGACCCCCGGGCTGTAATAATATGAAAAAATTTTGATGCGGTCTGCCAGCCCGCGCCTTCGCAGGATTTTGACGGTCGCTTCGGCGGTAACTGCCGTGCCCACGATCGCGTCCAGTTCCGCGGCATGCTGATTGAGCACCGCCTCGATCAGCTTTGTCTGGGCCGCGCTGCCGGTGTCGCCATACTGGGTGGCCACAATTTCGATGGCGCCGTATGTGATGGCCTTGCGGAAGCCGGCATCGCCGGCCGCCACCCAGCCGGCACCTTGGGGCCCGGGGAACCAGGCCACCTTCAAGGGTTTCCCCATATTCTTTTGCAAACGACTCAGGTAAGCTCCGACCTGATGACCCATATCCCAGAAGGAAACCGCCGCCCGCGCGGCAATATCGGGCGATGCCAGGCCGTTGATCAAATCCAGCACCGGAATGCCTATATCAGCGGCCTTTTTGACAAGATCATTAAGGCCATCCAGAGATATGGCGCCGATGATCAATCCGTCCGGTTTCTCTTTGAGACTGTCTTCGATCTGGCGTCGCTGAACCGCGAGCTGGTCATAGCCGCCGGCTTCGTATATCGCCAAACCGATACCCAGACGGCGGGCTTCGTCAATCAACCCGTAGTTGACCCCCAACCAGTAAGCGTCTTTGAGATGGGGGATAAAAACGCGAATGCGCCATTTTTTCTGGGCCTTATCCAGGGGCGTATACACCTTCTGGTCGCGCTGGCGCTCTTCATTAAACGGGGGGTTCCATACATCCACTTCCAGCGGATACCAGGCTTTTTCAGCACCCACCATTGAAGGCGCGATTACCACAAAAAAGGTGAAGGCAGACAGTAGCCGGGTGCCTTTTTTAAACCAATCCGTTAATCGCCCATAAATAGGGCTGTGCAAACGTTTTATTTTCGACACCCTGTTAATGAATTTTGTACTTTTCTCCATTGCCGGATTCCTTGAGGAGTTCATTAATTTCTTTTTTCAACTCGATCATCTTCTGTTCGCGGCCGATGGCCATCCGCCTGAACCTTGCCAATTCATCCAGGCGCGTTTTCAGCTCTCTTTCAGCTTTTTTGGGGCCGCTTAGATCCACCATCCAGGCCAGAACGCCGGTGCGGCCTTCGTATTCGGTCCGGATGAATGTTGCCAGGGTATCGCAAATCTTGCCCCCGGGGCCGTAGGTTTGCAGCTCGACATCGCGCACCACCCCAGATCTACTGAGTTCTGCCAGCATCTGCTTGCGATCTTCCGGGTTGACGTAGGCCTCCTGCGCCGTCTGTCCGACTTTACGGTCAAAAAGTTCGACAAACCGCGGGTTGGCGAAACGGACGACACCGTCGGTGGAAATACCGACACCCGCCGGGCTGTTGTCCAGGATCTTCTGCAGCTGCTCGCGTTCCGCCAGCAGGGCGGTCTCTATTATCTTGCGTTCGGTGATATCCATGAACGTGACAACGGCGCCGACGGCCCGGCCGTCTTTTTTTATCGGCATACTGGTGTATTCCACATGAAAAGGCGTACCGTCCTTGCGCCACAGGACTTCATCGCTAATCTGATGATCGGTACCGGTTGAATACGTTAAAAACATGTGGCATTTTTCTTTTGGATATGAGGTCCCGTCTTCGTGGGAATGATGAATTTTCTCATGAACATACTGCCCGATCAATTCATCCGGACCGTATCCCAACATTCGGTTGGCCGCCGGATTAATAAAGGCCACTTTGCCCTCCAGGTCGACGCCAAAGATGCCCTCGCCGGCAGAATCCAGCAGCAGCCGGGAGCGTTCCACTGCTTCTTCGAGTTGGACCTGTTTTTCCTGCAATTCGACAGTGCGCTCATCCACCTTGGCTTCCAGGTTTTCATTGAGATGGCGCAGCTCACGCTGGTTTTGATTAAGTGAGCGAATCGTCTCAACCAAACGCTTTTGCATGGCCGAATATGCACGGCTCAGAACGGCCAGCTCATCTTCGCCGTCGATGAGCAGGGCTTCCGCTGGTGCTTCCGGTTTATTGAGATCAAAGGATTCAACCGAGTCCTTTAAGCGCAGCAGGGGACGCGAAAGAAAGCGCCGGCTGATCCAGGAAAAGAAAATCCAGAGCAAGACAATCTGGGCGGCGGCGCCCACGATCATCAGGACGACCCGATATTTGATACGGTCTATGATGACACCGGTATCGGAAAAGAAGGTGACCTCTCCGACACCTTCTTTTTTGTCTCCTCTTTGATATACCAGCCGAAAACGATAGTCAAAACTACTGCTGATTTTATTATCATCCGGAGCATCTGTAATCG
>JAFDCJ010000081.1 GCA_019312835.1 Deltaproteobacteria bacterium | reverse complement strand
TCCAGATCACAAAAAGCGGTCATGCCGGCCAGGCTCTCGGCCGTCAGGATGGCGTTAATGATGGCCCGGGACATGCAATTGGCGGCGCCATGTCCCAGCTCATTCAACGCAAGGGCCTGCGGTGCCTTATAAATACCGTGTATTTCGGGCAGTTCTTTTCCTCCGGTGGCCAGGCAGAAAATGGTGTCTCCATCAAACATCGTGTGGGCAGGTCGAATGGCCCGGGCCATGCCGTCATGAGCCATCTGGGCCACTTTTTGCGCCTGGGCTACAGACAAGGCTGCATCCGTGGCAATGATGCCCAGGGTTGTATTCTGAGCAGGTTGCGGTGGTGGAGGCTCGGGAAGCCTGATTGCGCGTTTGCCCCGCTCACCGAACTCGCCATCAATTTCCAGACCGATCTCCCATGGGCGTCCGCTTTCAGGGTTGACGACCGAACCAACGGAGTTAACCGCCACAAGCGCCGCTACCGTTATGCCGGCATCTAAAATCAGGCTGGCGGTGCCAAGGCCGCCTTTGATGCTGTAGGAGAATGCGCCGGTTGCGGCACCGACACTGCCGGTTTGTACCGGAGAATCGTCGGCACCCTCGCAAGCCCATCGCCCCCAATCCGCCTTGATGGGTGGAATGAAATCCGGCCCCCGGCCCAGGTCATAGAGCACGGCGGCCGGCACAATCGGCACCACGTAGCCCCGGTCAAGGGGAAAGCCCCAGCCCTGACCGGCCAGCCAACGGGTCGCGCCGTCGGCGGTTGCCAGACCAAAAGCAGATCCACCGGACAGCACCACTGCCTGGACCTTTTCAATCAGGTTGTGGGGTGCCATCAAATCGGTTTCACGGGTTCCCGGTGCTGAGCCGCGCACATCCACCCCGGCAATTGCACCTTGGGGGCAGACCACAGCGGTGACACCGCAGACCGCCTCGATGTCGGTGAAATGGCCGACCAGGAGTCCCTCGACGTCGGTCAAACCGTTAGATTTTCCCGTTTTATCCAAACTCCCTCCGGCAGGCTAAGGCTAAGATGCGGGTTGTTGAATATGTGTATTATCTTCAGTGTTTTATCTTAAGAGTTAACAATTATGCAATCCACCAGAGCGTGTCAAGGAGGAAATAATAACCGCCGGCTTATTCGGCGGGTGTCAAAAAAAGCGCTCTGCCCGTCAACGGTTTTTTACAACCGCTGATGCCGGCTCTGGGTGTGAGGATCTTGTTTTTTTGAAGCGGTGCAATATAAATATTGACTAATTTGCTAACTCTGGGATACGCTAATAAATTTTTAAAGCGAAAATACGTTTCTTCTAAAGTTACGATACCCATGATACAGTTAATTAGAGGATTTAAAGACATACTTCCCGGTGAAGTCGAGATATGGCAACAAATTGAAAGCGTTGCCCGCCAACTGCTGGAAGATTTCGGTTTCAAGGAGATCCGCATCCCGGTCATGGAACGGACGGAATTGTTTGCCAGGAGCATCGGTGAAGATACGGATATTGTTGAAAAGGAGATGTATACCTTTCCGGATCGTAAAGGGGATCTGATCACCCTGCGTCCGGAGGCCACGGCCTCCATTGCACGTGCCTATATCCAGCACAAATTATTCGCTCAAGATCCGGTTCAGAAATTTTACATGATCGGACCCATGTTCCGTCGGGAAAGACCACAAAAGGGCCGCTACCGGCAGTTTTACCAGATCGATGCGGAAATATTCGGCGTGCAGTCCGGTCTGGCCGATGCCCAGTTGATTTATTTGCTGGTCACACTTTTTACACGGCTTGAGCTTGCGGATATCAACGCCCACATCAACTCCCTTGGATGTCCCCAATGCCGCCCTGATTTCAGAAAGGCGTTGACCCGCTACCTGGTGTCCGTCAGCGACCGGCTGTGTTCGGATTGTAATCGACGGCGGGACCGTAATCCTCTGCGGGTTCTGGACTGTAAAGTGCCCACCTGCCGGGAAGCATTAACCGATGCACCCTCGATTCAGGATTCGCTGTGTGACGATTGTCGGGCTGATTTTGACGAGGTAATGAGCGCCCTTGACAATCTCAATGTGCCTTTCGTTGTTGACAAGCGGCTGGTACGGGGGCTTGATTATTATACCCGCACCGCTTTTGAAATCCAGACAACCTCTTTGGGCGCTCAGAGCGCGGTGGCCGGGGGCGGCCGCTATGACAATCTGGTCAGGGAGTTAGGCGGTCCCGACATTCCGGCCACGGGCTTTGCCATCGGGTTTGACCGACTCGCGGAACTGTTCGGGTTGAATGCCCCCGACATGATCCCCAGGCCGGATATTTTCCTGGCGGCGCTAGGGGCCGAAAGCCAGGCCCTGGCCTTTGAATGGGTGTGCCTTTTAGGAAAATCGGGGATCCGGGCCGAGATGGACATGGGGGCTAAAAGTCTGAAGAGCCAGATGAAACGGGCGGACCGGCTGGGCGCTGCCAATGTATTGATCGTCGGTGAAAATGAGTTGAAAGAGGCAGCCGTCATCCTTCGAAATATGGCGACGAAGGAGCAGGAGGCTGTTCCTATTGATAGGCTTGTTGAGAATCTGAAAAAAAGATTCAATAAATAATCTCCGGTTGCCATGACCAGGTGGCATAAGGTAGAAGTTATAGGGTAAAGGATTGAAGCATCAGAACCCTCAACCTTCTACCTTCAGCCCGATACCTTACACCAGCAATTACCGGCAATAATCAGACACTAGCATAAGGTTGACGAAAGGAGTAACACCAATTGGTGGATGTACTTGGAAATATGCGCAGAACCAACGGCTGCTGTGAGCTCGGCGCAAAAGATATCGGCAAGGAAGTGGTTTTGATGGGCTGGGTCCTGCGTCGCCGGGATCACGGCGGCGTAATTTTCGTGGATCTGCGGGACCGCGATGGCATCACCCAGGTGGTCTTCAACCCCGCAGTCGACCAGGCCGTGCATGCCAAGGCCCATGCTATCCGCAATGAATATGTACTGGCCGTGCGGGGCAAGGTGGATCCCCGTCCCGATGGCATGGTCAATCCCAATTTGCACACCGGAGAAATCGAGGTGCTGGTCAGTGAGCTTAAAATCCTGAATCCGGCCCAAACACCGCCATTTTTAATCGAGGACCACATCGATGTGTCTGAAAACATCCGGCTCCAGTACCGGCACCTGGATCTGAGGCGGCCCCAGATGCAGCGCAATCTGATATTGAGGCACAAAGCCGGCGCTGCGGTCCGAAATTATTTAAACAACCAGGGATTCCTGGATCTCGAAACCCCCTTTTTGACCCGCAGCACCCCGGAGGGCGCCCGGGACTATCTGGTGCCCAGCCGGGTCAACCCGGGGCAATTTTATGCGCTGCCCCAGTCGCCTCAGATATTCAAGCAGCTGTTTATGATTTCCGGTTACGACCGTTATTACCAGATCGTGCGCTGTTTCCGGGACGAAGATCTGAGGGCCGACCGCCAGCCGGAGTTTACCCAGATCGATATCGAAATGTCATTTGTGGGGCAAGAAGAGATCATCCAGCTGACCGAGGGGATGATGACCGCCCTCTTTCAAGATGTGCTCAACCTGGAAATGAAACCGCCGTTTCGCCGCCTGACCTATGAAGAGGCCGTCGGCCGCTACGGGTTGGATAAGCCGGATACCCGTTTCGGCCTTGAACTCAAAGACATCTCGGATATTGTCGCGAGCAGCGGCTTCAAAGTATTTTCCGGCGCCGTCAAGAAAGGCGGCATCGTCAAAGCCCTGAATGCCAAAGGGTGCATCAATTTTTCACGCAAAGAGATCGATGATCTGACGGATTTTGTCGCCGTATACCGGGCCAGGGGTATGGCCTGGATAAAGGTCAAGGATGATGAATGGCAAAGCCCGATCACGAAGTTTTTCACCGACGAAGAAAAAAAGGCCCTGGCCGAGCGTATCGAAATGGAGCCGGGTGATCTGATCTTTTTTGTGGCCGACCAGCCCAGGATCGTCAATGAAGCCCTGGGTAATCTCAGAAATCATCTGGGCCGGAGACTCAAGCTGATCGACGAAGATCGGTTCGACTTTTTGTGGGTTACCCGGTTTCCCATGTTCGAGTACGATGAAACCGAAAAGCGGTATCAGGCGCTGCACCATCCGTTTACATCGCCCCTGGAAGAAGATTTCGACAAACTGCAGGACGATCCCCTGGCGGTTTCTTCCCGCGCTTATGACCTGGTGCTCAACGGGTTTGAAGTCGGCGGCGGCAGTATCCGTATCCATCAGAGGGAAATACAGGAAAAAGTCTTCATGGCCCTGGGAATGAAGCGCGAGGCTTACGAGGGTAAATTCGGGTTTTTACTTTCGGCCCTGGATTCGGGAGCACCCCCCCACGGCGGCATCGCCATCGGTTTTGACCGCCTGGTGATGCTCCTGTGCGGTGAAACCTCCATCCGGGACGTCATCGCCTTTCCCAAAACCCAAAAGGCAGCCTGCCTGCTCACCGGCGCACCTGCTGCCACCAGCAAGCAGCAGCTGGATGAGTTGCAATTGAGACTTCGACCCGGATTAGACGCTTAACTTTCAATTTCTAAAAAAATAACAATAAAGGCTCGATCTGAAAGACCGAGCCTTTATTGTTTGGCTCCCCAGCACGGACTCGAACCGCGGACCCAGTGGTTAACAGCCACTTGCTCTGCCAACTGAGCTACTGGGGATCAATCGTCAGTTATCACTTGTATCGATGATCAGTGTTCACTCCGCTTTGCACCGAACTCTATTATCTGAACTATCGAGGATCAAACGAACAAGAATAAATAATCAAGAATGATAGTTATGTCAAGCAAAAATTATGAAAATCAGGCATGCTGCCAAGCAATTCAAATAACGAATACCCAATAAGCAATAACTTCCAATTGAGCGGTCCCCGTTCATTCGGAAACCTACTTTCTCGGCTCGGCGAAATCGATTCTGCCCTCCGGCAGCATGTACAGTATCAGGGCCCGGCCGTTCGTTACCGTGGGGTGGTGAGACGTTTCCGGTTCGAATACGCACCAGCCGCGGTCGGTACCGTCAAACCGGGCGCCGGGTGTGATCGGCATGACCATGCAGACCTCTCCCACGGGATGACTGTGGAGCCCGCCCACCAGGTCGGTCAGATCCACCACGTCGACGCTGAGCCCGCCGGTTTCCTCACAGGGTTCGATCACCCGCCCCCAGCGGGGCCCGCCGGGTTCACCGTTGGCGCACATCCATCCGGCCGCAATGGCCTCATGGCATGCTTTTTCGATGGCGTCGAAGGTTTCGCTTCCGGGCGGGAAACGGCGATTCAGTTCTTCGGCCAGCGTGGCTTCCACCGCGCCACTGGACACAAGGTCAGTCACAGGCTTGAGCAAGGCTTTAAATTGATCTACATTCATTGCGTTAATCTCCTTTGCATTGTTCTGAGCCATTAAATTTGCCAATCTTCTTTTTCCACCGGCAACTTTTGTATTTTAATTATCACCAGTGTTATGTCATCCTTCTTTTTGGCGCCGCTGGCAAATCTGTCTATTTCCTGATACACGGCCGCCACCATCTGGCTTGCAGCCCGGTGTGAATTTTCTCGAATTATTTGTCGAAAGCGTTCCTTGCCGAACATTTCGCCCTTTGGATTGAAGGTCTCCCAAATGCCGTCGGTGCCGATGGCGACGACCTGCCCCGGCTCAAGCCCGGTTTTCAGGTTTTCCTGATGAGCGAAATTTTCATCCACTCCCAGCGCCAAGCCGTCACCTTTCAGCTCCTCGAAGTTGTCTTGTGCGGGATCATACAGGATGGCCGGGTCATGACCGGCTCTTACCCATTGAAGGGTTTTCGTCTCTGGATCGATACTTATGTAGAACAAGGACATAAAGCGACCGGTATGCAGAAAATCAAGGGTTAAATGACGATTCATCTCTGTGACTATCTGGGAGATGGTACCGCACTGAGCCGCGCGCATTCGCAAAAATGCCCGGGCGGTGGTCATCAGCAGGGCGGCGTCGACACCGTGGCCGGTAACGTCTCCCACCACCGCCTCGAAATGGTTATGGGCGCATTCCAACTCCTCGAGGAAATCAAAATAGTCCCCACCGATTTCTTCACAGGTATCGTTGCGACCGGCGATATCCAGACCCTGAACCCGGGGGCTCTCATGGGGCAGCAGACTTCTCTGGATTTCCCCTGCCAGGGTCAAGGACTTTTTCTGTTCGGTTATATCGGTTACAAAGGCCATGTGGCCGATGAGGTTTCCCTGGTCATCCCGCAGTGTGCTGCGGTGCATCAGAGCCGGAATGGTGCGGCTATTCCTGGAAACAAAAGTGCTTTCAAACTTGGTCTTGCCCTCGGATTGTAAATCCCCCGTATTCATTGAAAAATAGTGCTTGTTATCTTCCCTGGTAAAATCAAACGGTGTTTTGCCGATAATATCTTCCCGGCTGTAACCGATCATATTGCAAAAAGCCTCATTGAGGTCATTGATGACGCAGTGTTCATCCATCAATAAAAAGCCTTCCGCGGCGGTCTCCACAATCCGCCGGTATTTTTCTTCACGCTGCTTTATTTCACTATCAGCATACAGGCGTTGCAGTTCTGCCGAGGCCCGGGTCGCAAATATTTGAAAAATGGCCAGCGCCTTGGGCTTTTTGCGCATGGGACGCGTATCGAGTACCGCCAGGTTGCCGAGGATTTTTCCGCCGGCGTCCAACAACGGTACCCCCATATAACTGGCGGCGCGAAATTTCCTTATCGTATGGTTGTTGGGGAAAAACTCGGTTATTTTGTCGCGGTAGTGAACAAGCTGGGCGGTTTCAACCACTGCCTGACAGGGTGTCCCGTCGATATCCATTTCAAAATTGGGCATCAACTTCCCGTCCGCCCAGAAGGCAAGGGCCCGCAGTTGTCTGGTTTTAGGAATGAACTCGGTAACCCACGCACTCTGGGTATGGAGGGCCTTGGCGAGATTTTCAACCAGAGCGGCAAAAAACCCTGCTCCTGTTTCAGTGGCGGTCCCTTCCAGGATGGCGCGCACAACGGCATCTTCATCCAGGTCTTGAAAGTTTAAGTGGTAGGGATTTGGCATCTGTCGTCCCCGGCTTCATGAATTGGCAGCCGCTGTTCTTTGCCCGGCTTCAACTTGCATTGCGGGTCCTGGTTTAGCACGGGCTCATTATACTACATCGTGGTAACAACATAGATCTTCAAAATAAAACGTCAAGATCTAAAAACCAGTTGGACTGAAAAGCCGGTGGCGACAATGGAAAATCTCCGCCTCCCTTATCGGGTGATCCCGCTCCAGACCATTTGACACGTCCTGCAATCGGGTCTATATTTCTTCATCTTAACTTGCAGGGGAGCTGAACTTTGCGCGCACGTGAGCTGGTTGACATAAGTCTGGATATCCGCACCCGCCGGCAGAGGCGGAGAAGACGGCTGATCCGGGTGGCCATTCCGCTGGGATGCCTGGCCTTGATGATTGCGTCGATTGCGTTCATCGCGGTTTATGCCTACCAAAACAACCGCCATGATGCCCTGGAGTTGACGGATGACTTGCTGGAAACCCTGGACCGTCGAATCGCGGCTGAAGTAAAAAACTATCTTATCCCGGCATCGGATATGGTCCAATTGGTTGCCAACATCGTCAGAGATCCATCCATCGGCATCACCAGCCGCTCTCAGATTGAGCCGTACGTCATCCAGATTTTGAAAAATTATCCGCAACTGACCATTTTTTCCATAGCAGATGCAAAGGGCAATTTCATCATGCCCAGAAAGATGCCGGACGGCAGCATCCATACCAAAATCATCGACCGTACCGATAGTTCCAAGCAGGTCAAGTGGGTGCGGCGGGATACCTCGGGCCGAGTGGTTGCCGAGGAAGAAGTGGCGGATGACACCTATGATGCCCGCACCAGGCCCTGGTACGTCGGTGCTGCCCAAGCCCGGGAGCTGTTCTGGACGGATGTATATATTTTCTTTACCGATCAGCAACCGGGCGTGACGGCCGCCATGCCCGTTTACGACGACGATGACCAGTTGCTGGGCGTGCTCGGGGCTGATATCGAGCTCAGTCAATTAAGTAATTTTTTTAATGAGTTGGCGATCGGCCGCAACGGTCTGGCCTTGATTATTGATCAACAGGGAGGCCTGGTGGTTTATCCCCAGGTTGAGCGCATGTTAAAACGGGTCGGCGATACATTCCAGCCGGCGATGCTGCAAGAGCTCGGTGATCCGGTTCTGAATCGCGCTTACAGCCGCTTTAAAATCGAAGGCCACGGCAGCCGCATCCTGACCGTCGACAACCGTCGCTACCTCAATTCGATTTCATCGTTACGCAATACGGTTGGTCGCGACTGGTCGGTGATGATTGTGGTTCCGGAAGACGATTTTATCGGTTTTGTTAAAGCGACTTTCAGCAAGGCCTTGCTGATGACAGGCGTTATCGTGGGCCTGGCATCGATCATGGCCGTGCTGCTGGTGTTTCAAGGAATCAGGGCTGACCGTGACGCCCGGGAGATATTGAGTCGCAAACAGGAAGTGGAGGCCCAGAGCCGGGCCTTTTCGCAGCTGGCATCTGATGTATCGGTTTTCGATCCGGATGATAAGGATTCCATCGGCCGGTTAACGGAAATGGTTTCGGAGGCAGCATCCGTCCGACGCGCCAGTTGCTGGCAGATCGAGGCCGGCGGAACCCGGCTAAATTGCCTGGACTGTTATGACAACGAAAGCAAAGGCCACAGCCGCGGAACCGTATTTAGCAGTGACGATTTTCCGAGGCTCTTCGAGTATCTGCAAAAAAAGGCCGAGATCGTTATTTCCGATTCGGATGAAGCGGATCAGTTCGCCGAATTACAGCAGGTATATTTGCAGCCCATGGGTTGCCGCGCGCTGCTGGGCGTTCCCGTGATCCATGCTGGTCAAACCGTCGGTGCGCTGTGGCTTGAGCACGAGGGCAAATCCCACCGGTGGGACGTTGAGGATATTGCTTTTGCGAAAGCCGTTGCCGCCCTTTTGGCGCTGCGGTTTTCAAGCGCCAAAACCCGGTCGCTGCCGTTGCCGGATCCGTCAGCGGGAACCGATCGCAACACGGATGCGGCAGGTCAATTCAGTCAGCCGGACCGATCGATCGAGTCGGCGGGCATGGCCCCGGATACGCCCAGTCCCATCCGAGGCACGGATCGTACAGCGGTACCCGACAGTTCGGCTGCCTTGGCGGACCTGACCAAAGACCGCGGATATGACGACAATACGTTGGAAGCAGACGTTCATAGCGACGTTGCCGTGCTCGTGCTGCGATTCGTTGACCCGCTGTCCCTGGCCCATAACATTGGTGAAAACCAATCGCGTCTGGCGGTGGATAGCCTGGTCTGTTATTTCGAAGAGCTGGTGGATGCCCATGATATAGACTACTGGAATATGGCCGGCGAGCAGATCGTCTGCGCCACCGGCTTCAAGGAGGGCCAAACGGATCATGGCCGCATAATGGCCGATATTGCCTTGAGCCTTCAGGACCATTGTACCCAACTGTTCGCCGACCTGGACAAGCGCATGGCCTTTCGCATCGGCCTTGACAGGGGGGCGGTCATGGGCTTTCGTTTGGGCAGGCGCCGGCGGTTTTACAATATCTGGGGCGATGCAGTAGAGGTGGCGGTGAGCATGGCCGATACCGGGGTGACCGGCGGTATCCATGTCAGCGAAGCTGCCTATCGATCCCTGCGCCAAAGTTATGTTTTCAAGGTAAGGGGCAGCTTTTATTTGAAAGATGTCGGTGAGATCTCAACCTATCTACTGACGGGTCGAATATGAATGCTATTGAAAAACCAGCAGAGTTTTATGACCGCCCCCTTGACGGCGAAGCCGCTTCACCGGGTATGATGACTGCCATCGGGCAATGGACAATCTATCAATTGCAGGGGCTTATCATTTTTATCAGTATTGCCGGGGCCGCTTTCTGGCAAAGCTGCCGTCTGCTGACCTGGCGCCGGACGGTACGGGCGGAATTCTTGAACCAATGCCACCAGATCGGGACCCGCGCGCTGCCGTTTATCGTCCTGACCGCCCTGATAATCGGACTGGGCGTCGTCTTCGAGACACTTTACTGGTTGAGGATATTCGGCCAATCCGAGTTTGCCGGCAGTCTGCTGGTAATCGTGCTGGTACGCGAGATTGCCCCTCTGCTGGTCGCCCTGATCGTCATCGGGCGCAGCGTCTCGGTGTTCATGATCGAGCTGGGTATCATGCAGGCCGACGGCCAGATTCGAATGCTGGACGCCCAGGGTATTGATCCGTTTATCTATATTCTGGTGCCGCGCGTTATGGCTGCATCCGTGTGCATGTTCAGCCTGACCATCGTTTTCACGGTAGTGACCCTGGCAACGGGTTTTGTGGCCGGCAATGCCCTGTCGGCCACGAATTTAACGGTCTACGATTTTGTGTTCGAGATTTTGACGGCGATGGGGCCTGCGGATTTCGCGGCCATACCGCTGACGACCCTTCCCGTCGGCTATGTGACGGGTTTGGTTGGCTGTACGACCGGATTGTCGTTTGCCGGCATAACCACGGACGTGCACCACCTTCTGCCGGCCGGTATTATGAAAGCCGTCATTGCAACGCTGTTGATATCCGTGGTGGTGACAATATTGATATGAGGTTAAACCCCCACCGTTCAAAGGTTCTCGGTTCAGGGTTAAACAACGAGCCTATGAACCCAGAACCGTGAACCGGGAACCCAAACAGATGATAAAGGGTATTGAAGAACGCCGGGTAATCTTACGTTTTGAGGACGTTGCCCTGATGGCCGATCCTTCCAGCCGCAGCAAAAGCGTTAGCGTGCCGTTGCGTCTGCTGGGCGGAGAGCTTGCGCTGATCCGGGTCGAAAGACAGCAGCAGGGAACGGTGCTGGGCGATACCTGTGCAGGCCTGGAGATTCCCCTTAAAGGGGAGGTGTCCTTTCTCGGGAAAAAGTGGTCGCAGCTGCCGCCTGATGTTGCCAATGCCCTGCGCGGGCGCATCGGAAGGGTTTTTGCCCGGGGAAATTGGCTGGGTCACCTCTCCCTGCTTGACAACCTATTGCTCCCACAGCTTCACCATACCCGGCGGCCGCTGGCCGAGCTTCGTGACGAGGCGGCGAAGCTGGCCGAAAAATTTGACCTGCCGGGCGTGCCGCTGGGGTATTCAAAAGACAGCCTGCCGGCCGATCTGCAGCGGGCAGCCTGTGTGAGGGCCTTTCTGGGACAACCGATGCTAATCCTGCTTGAAGAAAGCAGTGAAGGATGCTTTAAAGAGATGATGCCGAATTTGATCAATTCCATACGTGACGCACGCAATCGGGGTGCAGCGATTATGTGGCTGACATCCGATAAATTCATCTGGCGGGATCCGTCCATTCCGGCAACCCGCCGCTACCGCCTGGCAGGTCGTCAACTGATGGAGGTGAGTCGGTGACGATAATATCGGGACGGACCACATTTCGTTATGCCAATCAGCTTGTCGGCATCATTGTGTTGCTGACCGTGCTGATATTTGCGGTCTCCTTCATGTTTTCCGGCCGTGTCCGCCAGTGGCTGGATCCGGGTGCCCGCTTGAAGGTGATTTTGCCGTCTGACGGCCTCTTCGGCCTTGTCGAGGGGGCTGTGGTAGAAATCCTGGGCACCAAAGCCGGGCAGGTGCGCCGCATTGTCATTGATCCCCAGCAGCAAATGTACGCTGATGTGCAAATTCAAAGCAATATGAAGGACTTCGTACGGACCGATTCGTCGGCGGTCATCCGCAAGCGTTTCGGCGTAGCGGGGGACTCCTTCCTGCATATCGACCGGGGCTTCCAGGAACCCCTCGACTGGGAGTTTGCCGTGATCACCGCCAAGGCTGACCGGGCCCCCACCGAATCCGTCGGTGAGATCCTGGATGAGGTGCGGTCGAAAGTATTTCCCATGATCGATGACACCCAGGCGGCTATCCACTCGCTGCTGATGGTTGTCAGGGATATGCAGGATCCCCAGGGCAATTTGCAGCAGCTGCTGGCCAATATGTCGACCATATCCGGTAAAATCAGTCAGGGCGAAGGCCTGCTCGGCCGACTGCTGTTCGAAGAACGGCTGGTAGATGAAGTCGAACAGCTGGTGACGCAGCTCAACGACAACATGCAGCGGCTCGATCCGCTATTTGACAATCTGGAAACAACCATCGATCAAGTTTCTCAGATTTCAACCCGGATCAATGAGCAGGCCGGGGATCTGCCGGAAATCACCCGGAACCTGAAAGAGGTGCTGGTTTCCACGCAGGCGGTGATGAAAGATCTGAGCCGCGCCACTCCTCAGTTACCCCGAATTGCGGCCAACGTGGGGCAAGCAACCGACAACGTTCCGGTATTGCTTCTGCAAACCCAGCAGGTGATGGCCGAACTGGAGCAACTGATAAAGCAGCTGCAATCCCACTGGTTGATCGGCGGCGGCACGGCCGGAGCCCAACCGACGCCCCCGCGCATATCACCGGCGGAGGTGAACCCGTGACCCTTCATTTCCCATCCAAATTTCGGTCTGCTGTGGTGGCCCTGGTGCTGATGGTGTGTTTGTTGATGGTTGAGGGATGCGGCCCTTCCCGGAATGTGTCCGAACGCTCCCAGGACGACGAAACTGCCATGCGCTTAAACCGCTCAGCGCGAATTGCCTATGACAACGGCCAACTTGAACAGGCCGCGAACCTGTACCGCCAGGCACTGAACCGGGCATACCTGCGCGATGATCACAAGGCGGTCATAGACGCCCAGTATAACCTTGCCGTTTGCATGCTGGGGCTGCGGTCCTACGACAGGGCCCTGGTATGGGTGCACCTGGCTCAAAACGAGCTGGTGCGCAGCGGGCAGCGTGTAACCACGGATATCCTGCTTCTGGAAGCCGTTATCCTCCTGCGTACCGACCAACCGGATGAGGCCTGGCAGATTTCGGATCGGATTCTTACCGCGCCCGAAGGGCCCCCGGCAATGGTGGCAAGCAAAACTCATTTTTTACGGGGATTAATCGCCGAACAACGCGGCGACATCGATCAACTCGACAGGGAAATCGAAGCGTTGGACGAATCTGACACCTCCGGCACACGGGCCGCCGATCGTCTCGAATTGAGGGGCCGGCGGGCGAAGGCCGCGGGCGATTGGGAAGCGGCCACCGATGCCTTTGACCAGACCGCCAGACTCCGCCGCGAAGAACGCGATTACGCCGAGATGACCCATGCCCTGGCGCTGGCGGCGGATGCCTGCCAGCGAGCCGGCAAGCCTTCGGCAGCGGCTACCCGCTATTTGCGGGCCGGTCGCAGTGCCGTTCACCAGGGCAACCATCAGGATGCGATGCAATGGCTAAACAGAGCCGTTGAACTTGCCGGGCAAGCCGGCGATGAACCCCTCAAGCAGGAAGCAAAAAATTATCTCGAAAGCATTCAAAGCCCCTGATTTCAACATATGGTCCCCCCTCCGTCCAAACGCCGGTGTTCGGCTGTCAGACACGGGTCTAACGTGAAGTGGCACGGGAAGTTTATTCCGCCTGCGGCGGAAACGAAAAGATAAGGTGAGGTTTACTCTTTTTAGCGTTATTTTCCGCGTGCCGGGTCATAGCTTTAGCGATGACTGGTGTCATTCCGTGGTAAATGTTTTACCTCATCCGAGATCCCTGGCCCAGACCCGTCCTAATTAGATTGTCCAATTGAACTAAAACCTCTCGGGCATTCTCTGCTGGAGCAACTTGAGCGGGCCTGTCGCGCCGGGGCGGGCCAACATCTTTTATGGGTTTTACCTGGTGTCCTCCACGATAAAAGGGGAGCAGCGCAGGCCGATGCTCATTTTTTTGACCCACACCCGGACCATGGTAAGGGTTTCACCGTCCTGGTTTACAAGGCTGGGCAGTTCTTCCACATAAGAAATGTCTTGCTTGGTGAATTCATAGAACAGATTACTGGTGCTGAATGGATCCGCGACCAGGATGACCTTCTCCGGATCATAGGGATGTTTTTTGGGCGAACCGGAAAATGATACATGCGTTTTCCGCATGAGGCGGATATCTTTGGGTTTCTCATATGCTTGAATCTGGAATTTTGGTGCTTCCTGGGGGTAATTGTCGGTTCCCATCTAAACAATCTCCTCATGGCAATCGAATTGGAGCTAACTTGTATTGGTTATTATCGGAATTTACTCGGTACATACTGTTTCCATATTTTATTTTTCATAAATGATAAAGCAGTTTTTTAACACTTCAACTTGGTCGGCCGGTTGGTTCGATACGTTGGCGCATCACTGCCAGGGGCTATATTTTAGTTCGGCCAATTTTTACACCGGTGGATGATCCATTTTTACCTGCCCACATGATTGCATCCGCGGCTTATTAATGCTATGGATCAGGCCAAGGGGCAGGGAGGTCTCATGAACGCAATCAACAGTAAACAGGCAAAATACTTACGCGGAATGGCCCACCGTCTGAAGCCCGTTGTCTTTATCGGGCAGAAAGGTCTTACGGACGCGCTGATCCGGTCAACCGAAGAAGCTTTTGACAGTCATGAATTAATAAAGGTCAAATTTATCGATTATAAGGAAAAAAATCAGAAAACAGACATCGCCAGGGCCCTCGAGGCCCGCACCGGCAGTCAATTGGCCGGCATGGTCGGTCACATCGCCATCCTTTACCGACAGCACCACGATCGGGAAAAACGTCGGATCGTACTACCAGAATAAAAATAAGTTATGCCGGTCAATGAAGTCGATCAAAATTACAGCGGTTCACTTTCAGGAACGATCAAAAAGAGCTCACAGCTCATAGCTGACAGTTCATCGTTAAAAGGATTTTATATCCATTAGACTATCAGCTATCAGCCAAACGCTAATTTGTACAGGATAGCATATATTCAAGCAGTTTTTCAGCCGCTTCATCCAACGGCACACTGTTGTCCACCACAAAATCGGCTTCGGCTAAAGTTTGATTTGCCTTTGCCCGTGCCATTCTTTGAACAAATCCCGGATCGTCTTCAGATTCGCGTTTGCGGGCGCTGATGCGTTGCAGGGTGATATCCAGGGGTACGGCAACGAAAATGACTTTAAGATTGCCGACCAGCTGACGCGCTTGCGGGATAATATCGCGACTGACGTTGACGATGACCGAGCTTCCCTCGGCCAGCCTATCGAGAATTGCCGCCGGGACCCCGTAGTCCGCATCGTAGACGTGCCAGGTCAGACAAAATTTTCCCCGCCGTTTAAAAGCCGCGAATTCATCAGGCGTCACCGAATAAAATGGCTCGGAGGCGTGAGCCGGACGGGTAATGTAGCGTTGCGGGACTCGAACGGGCCGGGCGGACGCGGGCCATCGCTTCAATACCTCCTTGAGCAGGGCATCTTTTCCGGAACCGGAATTGCCGACAATCAAGAATAGCTGGCCACTGTAATCCATGATCTATCCGAAATTGAGATATTCATTTCACCGCGGAGACGCTAAGGACGCAGAGTTTTCATTTTTTGCATTTGCCGGTGAGCGGCCGGCAAATGCAAATCAGCTAAGATTGCGTGCTATGTGTAGCTGAATCTAAATATTTTAATAGCTTATATGATTCAGTCCAAAAGGCTGCAGTTTTTCACTTGCTGTCCTCTCAACAGAAAGTGAAAAGAAAAATCAACTCTGCGTCCTCTGCGCCTCGAGCGAAGCGGGCGGTGAAAATACTGATTATTCGCTATTTTCCGGGTATATCACCAGGCGGTCTCCGGGATAGATATGCTTATTTCCCTCCAGCCGATTCCAGATAAT
>JAFDCJ010000080.1 GCA_019312835.1 Deltaproteobacteria bacterium | reverse complement strand
CGGGTGCTGACTACCGAACTGATTGACGGCATTAAAATCTCAAAGATTCAAAAGCTCGAAGCCGTCGGACTGGATAAGAAGGTGATCGCCGACAGGATCGTCGGACTTGTACTCAAGCAAGCCTTTGATCACGGCTTTTTTCATGCCGATCCCCATCCGGGAAATATTTTCGTGCTTGCGGACAATGTTATCTGTATGGTGGACTTTGGAATGATGGGCATCGTGGATCGCGCCACACGCGAAGCGTTTGTCGATTTGATCGACAGCGTGGTCCATCAGAATGAAGTCAAGGCCACCCAGGAATTGCTTCGTTTAACCGAATGGGAAGAACAGCCGGATGTTCGCGCCCTGGAGAGAGAATTCGCAGATTTTATGGGGCGTCATCTTTACAAGCCATTAAAGGATATGAAAATTGGAAAACTGTTACAGGATCTGATCGATTTAACACTGCGTTTTCGGCTGCGAATACCGCCCGATATTTTCCTGATGATCAAGGCTTTAAGCACCGTGGAAGACGTCGGCCGGACGCTGGATCCGGAGTTTGATTTGATTGCCCATGCCACACCGTTTATCAAGCGGGTCAAGCTCGAACGCTTTGCGCCCCAGCGAATCTCTTCCGATGTATTTGATATGATGTCGCGGTTGCTTCAATTTTTACATCAGTTTCCAAAGGATCTCATGGATCTGGCCGTTATGATCCGGGAACAACGGCTCAGTTTTCAGTTGGAGCACAAAGGGCTGGAGACGATTCTGGCAACCCAGGACCAGACCAGCAACCGCATGTCATTTGCCATCATCATTGCGTCCCTGATCATCGGCTCGGCGCTGATTGTCATTTCTGAAATCCCACCGCTTGTTTTCGGCATCTCGCTGATCGGAATCATCGGGTATCTGGTTGCCGCCGTTATGGGAATATGGCTGCTGCTGGCGATTATTCGAAAAGGAAGGCTGTAGATCAGCAGGCAGGCGACAGCGCACTTCTGACGGCTCATAAAGATGAGAGCTTGCGGCTATCCTGTAGAGCCTAATAGCGAATGGCTTTGATGACAAATATGAGACCGACAATGATCATCAAAACCGCCCCGGCGTTATAGATAATTGTTCTTGATTTGAGCCAGCCCAGGTCGGCGAGTTTAGCTACCAAAAACAGCGCCGGAACGGTTCCGAACCCGAAGGCGGACATAAGGCCCATACCGGCCAATATACCATGGCGAGTGGGACCGGCATCCATTCCGGCCCGGGCCGCTCCCAGCAGTGCGGTATATACCGGGCCGCATGGCAACAGTCCGAGCAACAACCCCAGCGGAAGATAGACCAGGGTGGATTGTATTTTCAGCATTTTGGCGAATCCTTTTGAAATGACGCCACCCGGGCTGGAATGGTCCCCAAAGATTTTGCCAAGCGGAACCCATCCGGGCATGGCCAATCCCATGAGCATAATTAAGGCACCTGTAATCATCATCACGCCCTTCTGGATCGTGTCGATGTCGGCGGTTATCATGGTAAGGGATCCGGCGGCGGCCACCGCACCACCCAGGATGGCATAGGTGATGATTCGTCCCAGATGATACAACAGCTGGGGGACGAGGATACTTTTTTCTTTGAGACTCAGGCTAAAGCTAACCACAATCGGTCCGCACATGCCGATGCAATGTCCGAAGCCGACGGTAAAGCCGGTGGAAAAATAAAGCAGGTATAATGTTTCAGTAGACAACATCGAAGATAAAGTCGGTTTGACCGACATCGGGTATGGTTATCGTGGCCTGCCAGGTTCGGCGGCCGCTGGGGCACCTGACAATTACGCCCCGGCCCTCATAGGTGGCCTTGCCGGCCGATTTTAACTGCACGCGATTAGGGCCCATATTCATGTTCGGCATCCCTAAATCGATGTAGGGTGGCTGAGCATTCGGCGGCAGTTTGCCGGTAAAAGTCACTTGAAACAACAGATCCTGCATAGCTTTTACCGGCCGGGGTGTGACTGCCAGGGTAATCATGGATCCTGCCAGGCTCCGGGTGCAAGCGCCCTGGTGCAGGTCGCAGTTGATCATTTCCTGATATTTATCGCCGGCTGAAATATGCCCCGGAGCCGTCGGCAAAAAAACAGTTAAAATTACCACGGTAAACGGTATTATAAGCAGTTTCATTTTTGCCGCTGCAACCTCCTTTTCCTGTTCTCGCCAAAAAAAATCCGCGACTGCTGCAATCGCCGCCGCGGATGTTTCAAATTTACATTATTCTGACCTCTGAATTTTGTCGTCTGACCTCTGTTTGTTATAACAAAGTATAACCCGGCCCTTCCCCGCCTTCCGGACACGTCCAGGTGATATTTTCATAGGGATCCTTGATATCACAGGTTTTGCAGTGCAGACAGTTGGAAGGATTCAGTTTCAGCCGGCGTTCACCGCTGTTATCATCAACCTCAATTTCATACACATCGCCCGGGCAAAACCGGGTGCAGGGGCTACGGTACTTGGGATAACAGGTGTTCACACAAAGATCCGTGTCGTGCACCATAATATGGGAGGGCTGATCTTCGCGATGCTTGGTCTTAGATAGATAGACACTGGTGAGTTTATCCACAAACAGCTCGCCGTCGTATATTTTGGAATCAACTCCTGGCGGAACATCCGCCTGTTCGCCATCCAGCGGTTTGAGCGTCTTATAATCTTCCTCAAGGGACATGTTATCCACAAAACCCCGTCCGCCGGTGAAGTATTGAGCCCCCAGATGGATAAATTTCATTGGATTGGTTTTTGAAAGGGCCTAATAAAAATTGCGGCCCTCATACAATTGCTCATTGATCCAGCTGTTTTCAAACAAGTCGGAATAGGTTTTGAGCGTTTCCTGGCTAAAACTTTCTTTTTCAATAGCGTCCATTATGGCTTCGGCCGCGAGCATGCCGGATTTCATGGAAACATGGATGCCTTTCAGACCCGGCATATACTGAATGCCGGCGCTAGCGCCGATAAACAGACCGCCAGCAACGGCCAGTTTGGGCATTGTGTAGTATCCACCGGTGGAAACTGCCCTGGCACCGGCCTCAACGACCTTGCCGCCCTTGATGAGATTGGCCACGAACGGATGGCTTTTAAACTTGATAAAGGTATCATATAGATCCAGCAGCG
>JAFDCJ010000079.1 GCA_019312835.1 Deltaproteobacteria bacterium | reverse complement strand
GGCCAATGTGTGAGGCGAGGATTAGGCAGCAAATTTTCCCAATTTCAAAAAGGCCATCGTTACCGTTAGCAGGGCGGGGATTGCGATCATTTATAAGGCCGTAAAAAAATGAGCGGATAAGTTATATTTAAACATTATCACTTTAGATCCTTACTTAAGTCTGTCCGGCTTCAAAAAGAGAGGTTATAGCCTTGAGCCAGAGTCCTTCTTCAAATGACCCATCGGTAATTGAGCGCGATGAATTGCTGTCCAGAATTCAGGAACTGGAAGAAAGATGTCGTCGGTCCGAAGATGCACTGCGCACACTGGAAGAACAAAACCGAATTCTGGGTGACAGTGCCCCGTTTGGCATCTTTGTTATAGACACCGAGGGCAGTGTTTTCGGCGCCAATCAGAAAATGATAGACATGCTGGCCTGGCCTGAGGGCCGGGATATCACCCAGTTAAATATATTCAACCATCAACCTCTGGTGGATTCCGGTGTCGCCGACTCGTTTCGGCGGTGCATGGAAAAACGAACCCGCGTGACCTCCGATCATTCCTGCCTGACGGACGCCGGCGGATGTGCCCATTTGCGCTATAATATCAGCCCCGTGATAGACAAGACGGGCAGGTATACCGGCATTATCGCTTTTGTCGAAGACGTCACCGAACTCAAATTGGCCGAAGAAGGCATCATTGCCAGCGAAAAAAAATACCGATTGCTGTTCGAATCCGCTCCAGTGGCCATGGTGGAACGGGACGCCGGCGAACTGAAACAACACCTGGACAGGCTCCGGGCGGATGGCATCTCCGATCTGCACAGTTATTTTGATCAGCATCCCCAGGAGCTGATCCGATGTATGGAGCTTATCAAAACAGTTGATAGCAACAGCGCCTTCCTGGATCTGATGGAGGCCCAAACCTGGGATGAAATCGAAAGTGGCTTCAAAATGACCAACAGCCCCGAAGATTTTATGCGCATGGCGCAGGAAATCATCCTGATGGTGGCGGAAGGCAATATTTCCCACGAGCGCGAAGACACATTCATGACATTAAAAGGAAACAAAAAGAGCATTCTGGGCAAATCCCTGCCGCTGTTCGGTCATGAGGATACGCTGTCGCGCATCGTCATTGCCATGGTCGACATTACCAAACGCAAACAAGCTGAAGAGGCGCTGCGCACCAGCGAGCAGCTCTTCCGCGAGCAGGCCATGCAGGACATTCTGACCGGCCTGTATAACCGGCGCTATCTCTACCAATCGCTGAGCGA
Source organism: Deltaproteobacteria bacterium (assembly GCA_019312835.1). Lineage (GTDB taxonomy): Bacteria > Desulfobacterota > Desulfobacteria > Desulfobacterales > JAFDCJ01 > JAFDCJ01. Next base: position 14,364 of record JAFDCJ010000079.1, on the reverse strand, counting down.
TCAGATCGAACGAGCTAAAACAAACGGGTCGGTTATTTCTCTGATATTTATGGATCTCGATCGTTTCAAAGCGGTCGTAGACACCCACGGGCATCTCAACGGAAGCCGTACCATCAAAGAGGTGGCCCAAGCCATTCGGGAAACCATTGAAAAACCGGCCTACGCCGTAGCTTATGCCGGCGACGAGTTCGTGGTGGTCTTGCCCGGCTTTGATCCATCTCAGGCGCTTGGTCAGGCCCAGAAAATTAAGACTCGTATAAAAAATAGGGTTTTTCTGCGTGACCAGGGCCTTGAGATCCGCATTCAATCCAGCTTCGGCATCGCCACCTTCCCGTATCATGCCGACGACATGACGAACTTATTGGCCGCGGCAGATCACGCTCTGTTTGGTGCCAAAGGTTCCGGAAAGGACCGGATCAAGTCATTTGGTTAGATCCGTCCTGTGACACGCATGAAATAATAGATGGGCTGAACTCGGCCGGGCCCGACATCCATGACACACTGACGTTGACGCTTCTAAAAATGATCTCACTTGACATGACTATTCCCCGCAAACTCGCCTCCCTTGAACGATCCTGATTCAGATCCAAATTCAAGTTAACCCCAAAAGACCGTGACTACAATGCCACCAACGGCCTCGTAACCATCAAAGCGCACGCATCTCAATTTATAAAATCCCGGGTTGCGCCTCCGGCGCATTCGATTCTGTCCCCGGGCACCACAGATGTACAGCCCGGGCAATAATTTTCCGGGCTTTCTTTTTTTGTTTGACATCTTCACCATATTTTATTAAATTATGACCATAATTTTAGTCGATCATAATGGAGGTCATAATATGGAGACCTTATCTCTATCCGAAGCGAAAATGAAGCTCAGCGAGCTAATAGAAAAAGTTTATTCGACTGACACAGAGGTTGTCATCACCAAAAATGGGCGGCCGGCGGCAGTTTTAGTGAGCCCGGATGAATTTGAGGGCTGGAGGGAAACCATTGCGATAAAATCCGATGGAGATTTGATGGCCGAGATAAAAAAGGGCCTTTCAGCGTTGAAGAATAAATCCGAGGTATATACTTTAGAGGAGCTCTTCGAGTAGATTATGGCTGCGACAGTCCGTCCCCGACTAAAGCTCAGGGTGCCTGTGGAAATCGTCACCTTCATCAGGGGCTGTCACCCAAAGTTAAAAAGAAAAATCAGGGCCGGGTTACAGCACATTGTGACTGAACCTGAATCTGGCAAGTCTCTTAAAGATGAGTTGGAAGGATTAAAAAGTTACCGAATAAGCAGATTCAGGATAATTTATCGTATATCCTCAAAAAAAATTATTGACATTGTAGCTATTGGGCCACGCAAAATTATTTACGAAGAAACTTACCGGATCATCAAGAAAGAATCTAATCCGTAAGTATGATCGACTGGGTCCAGATTGTGCCTGTCAAGGTCAAATATTTCCAAACAGTTTCAGACGAAACCCACAATACGCTGAAAAATTCAAGTAGAATCAACTGGTTGTAATTAAACCATTTTCGGATTTTCAAAAATCCGGTCTGAAAATCTCCGGGTTGCGCCACAGGCGCATTCGATTCTGTCCCACGACAACATCTAAAAAGCTCCAGAGGCAACTCTCCGGAGCTTTTTATTTTTGGGCGAATGGTTTCTTAAACGGTCAATTTTGACCTCAAAAATGAGCATTTATGGCTAACGGCTTAATTTTACCCTTATTGTCGAGATATCGATTCGTTGCCGCGACCCCTGACCCCTGTTCGCTCGCCGGATGAGATGACCGCTCATCACTGTTCAGGTTTGGATGGCCCTGCTTCAGGCTGGGCATCCTCGTTGAGCCATGCCAGGAAAAGCTTGTAGCCGAGCGCTAAAATAATCGCGCCGACAAATAGCCCGATGATGCCCGATCTCATGAAGCCGCCGATGGCGCCAATAAAGATGACTAACATGGGAACATCGACGCCACGACCCATCAAGAGGGGTTTGAGAAAGGTGTCGCTTATCCCGACGAGGACACTCCAGATCGCGAACACAACCGCGATGGCCATACTGCTGGTGGAAAACACGTAGACGATAATCGGGCCCATAACCAAAATAGTTGGAAGCTGAACCACAGCAAGAATCAGCACCAAAAGGGCCCACAGCCCCGCCCCGGGCACGCCGACTGCGAGAAAACCAAGGCTTGCCAGAAACGCCTGAATGAGGGCGACGCCCAGAATACCCAGGGTAACACTTCGCACCGTCGCCATCGCAAGTTCAACGACCTTTGTCCCCTGTTCACCTGTAAGCCGCGCCGCAATTGCCCGCGCGGCCCGACCGCCACCGGCGGCATTGGCAAGCAGAACACCGGCGATAATGATCGAAACGACGAACTTCAGAATCCCGACCCCGGCGCCGGCAGCACCAGATAACAGCGGGATTCCAAATTTTTTGAGATACGGGGTCATCTTGCTCAGTGCAGCTACAAGATTGTTCGAGGCAAGGCTCCAAAACTCGTGTAAAGGTTCGCCAATGACCGGCCAAGATCTGACGTTCTCCGACGGCAGCGGCACACTTAGCGTCCCTTCCCTGAGATGTGCCGAATACTCCCGTGCACTATTGATGAGGGATTCGGAAAGCAGATAGGTCGGAACGAGCAGGAGGATCAGTGCCAGGAGGGTCATCAGGGTTGCCGCCAGGCGGCCACGCCCACCCAGGGCGGACTTCAGCCGGACGTAGGCGGGGTGGATTGCAACAGCGATAATAATGCCCCAGACGATCATCTGAAGGAACGGCTGGCCGATCTTGAAACACCAGAATAGGAGTAGAACGACCAGGCCTATATGGATAGTTGCCTCGAGCGCTTTTGCCATAAACAACTTGTCGTTCGACGGTTGATAGGATGTGCTCATGCTGTGTCCCCCCGGTTTAACATTTGTGTTCTCAAGTGGGTTTCAGGCAGTGTTAATGGTGTTAACGTACTGAAGGATGGTGAAATTTGAATACCGTAAATATGACCTTGTGTCAATTTGAAGGACCTACAGCATCTTGCAGCGCAAGACGAATGTTATATTAATTGCGCAACCATTTGTTGCTTTTTCGTATTGTATCCAACGTTGTTCGCCGGGATATGTGACTGGTTTTCATAAAAACGCTGCCCTACAGAAAATGGAGCTGTTGTTTGAGCATTTTCGACAGGGAACGCAAAAAAATGGCATTGACAATGCGACAGCATTGATGCATAAGTAATCAATAGACTAATTGATTAATTGAGGGCGGAGTTATGAAAAACCCAAACAGACAGTTCAAAGATGCCATTTATGAGCAATTTTCAAGAATCGGCAAGGCGGTTTCGAGCCCCAAACGGTTGGAAATGCTCGACCTGCTGTGTCAGGGTGAGAAAACGGTCGAAACCCTTTCAAAGGAAACGGGTCTAACCCTGGCCAACACATCGCAACACCTTCAGACCCTGCGGGCGGCCCGTCTGGTCGATGCCGAAAAAGAGGGCCTTTACGTCAAATATCGCCTTGCAGATGAAATGGTGTGCGAGTTTTTTCGAACCATGCGCGTGCTGGCGGAAAACCTCTTGGCCGAAGTGGATATGATCAAGCGCCGTTTTCTGGAAGGAAGAGAGGGAATGGAGCCGGTCAACCGTGACGATCTGTTGAGGCGTGTGATCGAGGGCGGCGTCACCGTATTAGATGTGCGTCCTGTGGATGAATACCGGACAGGGCATATTCCCGGCGCACTATCCGTTCCGTTAGGGCACCTAAAAAACCTGCTATCCAGGCTGCCAAAGGATCAGGAGATTGTTGCCTACTGCCGGGGACCGTATTGTGTGCTAGCAATTCAAGCGGTCGAGATGCTGCGCGAACAGGGTTTTGAGGCAATTCGCCTTGAAGACGGGATCCAGGACTGGCGTGCAATGGGCCTGCCGGTGGAAATCGGCGATTGAAACATACTGAGATTGGCTGTTGCTTAAATTTGGTGAAGCTATATTAAAACGAGCCCATACCATGCAAAACAAAAAAACAATTTTCCTGGCGGCCGTGGCCATCTTCCTCACCGCAATCGCAGTATGGTATTCGCAACGTCCGATCAAGCCGCTAGAGGCTACCTGGCAGGATGTTTTGGCCGAAGCCGAGGCCGGCGGTTACCGCATCATCACAACGGAAGATCTCGCCGACAGGTATCACAAAAGCCCTTCTGCTCTTCTGCTAATTGACACACGTCAGGAGTGGGAATATCGCACCGGACATATAGAGGGTGCTCTCAACTTTCCCATGGAGCCCACGTGGTGGTCACGCTGGCGCAAAGCGGATGAGCTGAATGCGTTTTTAGGTCCGGACCAAGATCGTATCATCGTCTTTTACTGAGCCGGTCTGACATGAGTCCGCAGCGACTCGGCGGCCCGTGTGGCTGTAAAGCTTGGATACAAAAACGTCTACCGCGACCCCTATGGTTTTCCGAAATGGCAGGAGCAGGCCCTGCCCACCAAAAGCAGCCCGGCAGGGTTAGCCGCGCCTGTCGAGGCATCCGCTGTTCCTGCAGGCGCCAGCTCCCTCAAAGGCTGGGCCATGCTCTGGACGCTGCTTGGCATTTTCGCCGGTGGTCTGGCCCTGAACCTGACCCCTTGCGTTTACCCCATGATACCCATCACGATTTCGTTTTTTGGGGGCCGGACAGCCGCGAACCGACCTGACCAAATCAAACTGGTTCTCCATGGGTTCTGCTACCTGATGGGTCTTGCCCTGACCAATTCAATTCTGGGGGTGGTGGCATCGCTCACCGGTGGTTTGATGGGAGCGATGCTGCAAAATCCCATTGTGCTTGTTCTGGTGGCCGGCATTCTGGTTCTTTTCGCAACCAGTCTTTTCGGGGTTTGGGAACTGCGCTTACCAAACGCACTGAACCAAATGGCAGGCAAATCCTACACCGGATATTTCGGCAGCCTTTTTATGGGACTCACCCTGGGCGTCGTTGCCGCTCCCTGCATCGGTCCGTTCGTGTTGGGGTTGCTCACATGGGTGGCGGCAATGGGCAACCCCTGGCTGGGCTTCCTGATTTTCTTCATCCTCAGCCTGGGCTTGGGCCTTCCGCTCTTCGTGCTGGCGCTATTTTCCGGCCAGCTTCAGCGCCTTCCCCGTGCCGGCGGTTGGATGCTCTGGGTGCGCAAGCTCATGGGTTGGGTCCTGGTCAGCATGGCGGCTTATTTCATCCGACCTGTCCTTCCAGGGGCTCTTAAGATCGGCTTACCGGTTGCTGTCGCCCTGTTTGCCGGCTTGCACCTGGGATGGTTCGATAAAAGCCAGGCCGGCTTTAAAGCATTCCCGTGGCTGAAAACCATCGTAGGCACAGCTTGCCTGGTCCTGGCGACCTTCTGGATCTCCGCTTGGGCCATGCGAGGGCCGGGGATTGACTGGCATGTTTACTCGGAGCAAATTCTTCAGGCGTCAAAGGCACAGGGAAAACCGGTTATCATTGATTTCTATGCCGACTGGTGTGCGCCGTGTCGCGAGCTTGAGGAGATCACTTTTCATCACGCCGCTGTCGTCCAACAGGCAGACAGCGATTTCACTATGGTCAAAGTCGATGTGACCAAGGGCGGCAATCCATTGCATGAACGGTTATTAAAGCAATACGACGTTAAAGGGGTGCCTACCGTTGTTTTTTTGGATGCGAGGGGAAGCGAGCGCATCGATCTGCGTCTGGTCGATTTTTTACCGCCGGAACCTTTTCTGAGTCGCATGGCCGATTTAAAGAAGAGCGGTTCGGCGCAATAACCCATACAAAATAACACAACATAAGGAGATGGTCATGATCAAGATCCGATTTTTTCTCAACGAACCAAACGGCAAGCCTTGAAAGCATTTTAAACAAATGATGCCCAGGTTGGGCGAGAAATATGCCATTGAGATAGAAGTCACCTCTAAACCCAAGGCCGATTACCTGACCGACGATTACTTCGAGTTAGACTTGCCGGTGGCCCCGGCGGTCATGGTGGGCGATGAAATCGTGGTTGAGGGGGATGATGTTTCCGATCATGAAGTAGAGGTTTGCATCTGTCGACAACTTGGGTTGCCTGAACCCGAACCGTTCAAAAAAGGCGTTTTTAATCGTTTATTGAAACGCAATAACCAGTAAAGGAAGCCATCTCAAATTGATGGGAGCTGGACCTTTCAGGCGGTGCATCTTAAACGCTCCATTTGGCCCCCCAGAAGGCGCTTTTAAAGCTTAAGATATGGCTCTATCTTGACCTTCTATAAGCTTGTCATTTCATTGCATAGCGATCACGTCAGACCAAACCAACCTGAACCTAAGTCCCTTAAGTGCCTTTAAAAAATTAATTGCGTATATATTTTCTTATAAATAAAATTTTACTTGACATTTTTACTAAATAGATATAACCGCACTAAAAAATATTCTAAATAAAAAAGCAGTGAGGTTCTGTGGATAAGACAAATCTTGATACCTTGGATAATGAAATCATTCGTCTGCTCACAGAGAACGGTCGCATGCCGATTGGCGAAATGGCCAAAAAACTTAAGGTAACCTCCCCAACCATCCGTAACAGAATTAAAGATCTCGAGAAAAACGGTATCTTCAAAGTCTCCGGCCTGATTGATCCCGGCAAACATCGCGAAATGATAACTGCCCTGGTTGCCATGAGCGTCCAATCACACGGCCAGCTGGATAAAATATTGGATAAAATAGCCCGGCTGCCGAATGTCGTGTGGGCAGGGGTGGTTACCGGACGCTACGATATTATCGCCGAGGTTGTTTGTGTAACGGGAAAGGACGAATTATATCGCTTTACCACCGATACGATTCTTAAAATGGGAAATGTGGTTAGAAGTGAAACATTTCTCATTATGAAATCCAGAGATAACTGGTTATGCCTGCCCAAAGGTTTGGAAGAAATCTAATCGAGAATGCGCGCAATTGTCGCAGCGCCAGTCGCTTCGGGAGCCCGCCGCACTATCGGTTCCGGCATATTGGTTTTCGTGTTTGCAGGACACCTTGAATAGCAGCATCATTTTAACCAAAAAGGGGGTGATTCGCTTATAACAGGAAGATGATCCAATATCGGCTCAAACACAAACAACAACAAGGCAGATGGAGGGAAAAATGAAAAAGTTCAATGCACTTGCAGTTATTGTTTCACTGGCTATTTTTTTCGGTTGTCTGGGAATCGCCTCAGCGGGGACCCTTGAAGAAATCGCCCAAAGAGGCGAACTGCGTATCGCCGTTCAGACTCAGGGTGCCCCTTTCAGCTTCGTGGATAAGAATGGCGCGAGAACCGGCAGCTCTGTGGAGCTTTGTGAATTGATCGCCAAGGAGATGGGCGTGAAAGTCAAGTTCCTAAACTACGACTGGGACGGTCTCATTCCCGCCCTGCTCTCCAAGAAGGCCGATATGCTCGCGGCCGATATGACGCCGACATTAAAAAGGGCTATGAAAATCGCTTTCACCGATCCGTATATGTATACCGGCAGCGTTGTGTTCGTAAAACAAGACAGCCCGATTCAGACCCTCGAAGATGTCAAGAAAGCAGGGACCAAGATTGCCGTCCTTTTAGGGTCGACCGGTGAAAACGATGCTAAAAAGGCATTTCCAGAGGGCACACTCAAAACCTACAAAGGCGGCGGACCGCTTTTAATCAATGCCGTACTTGCAGGGCACACGGACGCCGGCGTGAACGACGGATCGGCCGTGCGCGGCCAGGCGGCGAGTTTTCCTCCCAATAGCGTCCGAATTCTGGAAGGGCAGCTGTCAAAATCCCCGCTAGCCTTTGCGGTGCGGTATGATTCACCGGACCTGCTCAGCTGGCTCAACCTGTTCTTCCTTCACATTAGCCTGGATGGACGCCTTGATGACAATTTGAACTACTGGGTCAATTCACTGGACTGGAAGAAAGATCATTAGTCCCTGTGGTATCTCTCGGGCGGATTTATTTTAGCGGGTGTGGGCCGGCCTGACCGGCCCACAACCCTTTAAATTGACCCCTTAATATTAAAGCTAGGGATTGATGATATGCTAGAAGCATTCAATTTTAGGGTCATCCTGGAATACATGCCGCTCTACATGCAGTGTTTTTCGGCAACCCTTTGGTTGTCGGCCTTGTCATTGCTTGGAGCTATTCTGGTGGGAATCATATCTTGCGCCATGCGACTCAGTCAATCCCGGATGGTCTCGAGTATGGCCGGTATTTATATCGAGAGCATCCGTTCGACACCGCTCCTGGCGCAGCTCTACTTTTTCTATTTCGGTCTGCCGTCTATGGGCATCATGCTTCCTGAATGGATTACAGGGGTAATCGCCCTTACATTGAACAGCGGCGCCTATTATGCCGAGATAATCCGGGCCGGCATTCAGGCCATTCCATACGGCCAGATTGAAGCCGGTATCGCCTCCGGTTTGAGCTATTTCCAGCGCATGCGCTATATCATTCTGCCTCAAGCCTTAGGTATGACACTCCGGCCCATGCTGGGACAGGCCATTGTGTTGGTCAAGGACTCCTCCCTGCTGTCGTTGATCTCGATCGTGGAGTTGACGCGCGCCGGTCAGACGCTGACATCGGAAAGATTCATGCCCACCGAAGGCTTCCTGACCACGGCGGCTTTTTATCTGATCATTTATTATATGCTCAAAGGCTTCTCCAATTGGTCCGAGAAACGGCTGATCTTCCGGGAAGCACATTAAGACACGAGGGATAAATCATGTGGAGTTTCTATTTTAACGAACTGGTGAATAGCCTGCCGTTCTTCATCAAGGGGCTCTGGATGACCGTAGCGGTTTCGGGATTGAGCTTAATCGCCGGAACCATTATCGGTTTCATTTGTGGCGTCATCAGGGCCAGCGGGAACAAGTTGTTGAAATTCATCGTCGGAGCATGGGTGGATCTCATTCGCGGAACTCCTTTCCTGGTCCAGGTCTTTATCATATTTTTTATTCTGCCGGGTATCGGCATAGAATTAGAGGCCTTTGCGGCTGCCGTCATCGCCCTTACCAACCTGGCTGCCAGTTTCATCTGTGAAATCGTCGCCGGCGGTATCCTGGCAGTGCCATCCGGTCAAAGAGAAGCCGCCACCGCTTCAGGCCTCTCAGCCTACCAACAGCTTCGCTACATTATTTTGCCCCAGGCGATGCGAACCATCCTGCCGCCCCTGGTGGGGCAGTATGTTCTCTTGGTTAAAGATTCATCCGTTGTGTCTGCAATCGGTGTTGTCGATATCACCAGAGTCGGTTGGCTGACGGTTCAGCGGATTCCGGAAGGTCTCATGGTTTTCGGCCTGGTGGGCATTTTATATTTCATCATTTGTTATCCGCTGATAAATTTGTCGAATTTTCTGGAAAGGCGGATGACGGTCGTAAGTACCCGGCTCTAAAAAAGAATAGGAAAGTAGCTGCATCTAGCTGTTTATACCAAAAGGGGGATGATTCCATGATCTCTTTCAAGAACGTAAACAAATGGTTCGGTGATCTTCATGTCCTGAAGGACATCAACCTTGAGGTTGCTCAGGGCGAAGTGGTGGTGGTCTGCGGTCCGAGCGGATCAGGAAAAAGTACGCTGATTCGCTGTATCAACAGATTAGAGCCTATCCAGAAAGGCGAGCTTGTCGTCGACAGCATGAATGTCCATGACAAAAAGACCAATATGACCAAGATTCGAGCGGAGATCGGGTTTGTCTTCCAATCATTCAATTTATACCCTCACATGACGGCATTAGGGAACGTGACCATTGCACCCATGAAGGTCAGAAAAATACCGAAAGAAGAAGCCGAAAAGCTCGGCCGGGATACACTTATACGGGTAGGGTTGGGGGAGAGAATCCAAAGCTATCCGGCGCAACTATCAGGTGGCCAGCAGCAGCGCGTGGCGATTGCCAGGGGCTTGTGTATGCGACCTAAAATTATGCTCTTTGACGAACCCACCTCGGCCCTTGACCCGGAGATGATCAATGAAGTCCTTGACGTCATGCGAGACCTGGCCAAAGGCGGAATGACCATGATGGTCGTTACCCACGAGATGGGATTTGCGCGGGAGGTGGCCAACCGGGTCGTTTTCATGGATGACGGGCAGATCATCGAGGTCGCGCCACCAAACGATTTTTTTACCAACCCCCAATCCGACCGAGGTAAATATTTCCTGAAATCGATTCTAACCCACTGATGGGGGTAAGGTTGAAGTTTCTGTAAAAGTAAACCGAGTCTTGTATCCCAGCATGTTGCCCTAGCATGCTATTCATAACAATTCGCGCCACGGTATATTAAAGGCAATTTCCTTTCACGCATTCAAAGAAATCGGGAGGTTAGCACTATGAACGTCGCTGTATTGGGTTCGGGAAACGGGGGCTGTGCCGTTGCATTCGACTGTGCCGCCCACGGCCATCAGGTCAGTCTGTTTGATTTTGAACAATTCCCGGCCAGCATCAACGCTGTCCAAAATAACGGCGGTATCCACTGCGAGGGCGAACTTGAAGGATTTCAGCCGGTCGTCTCTGCCGGGCACGAGATTGAAAAAGCGTTGGATGGAGCGGATATCATCTATGCCGTTGGCCCGGCGTACAGCACCAGACCCTTTGCCGAAGCCTGTAAGCCCTACCTCAAGCACGGGCAGATCGTCATCGTCTGCCCCAGTTCCTGTGGCGGCAGTGTCGAATTTAAAAACGGCGCGGGCCTGGATCTGCGGGACGAGGAAATTGTTGTAGCGGAGACGTCGACGCTGCCGTATGCCGTCCGCCTGCTTGAGCCCGGCAAAATCAAGATTTTTAACAAGCTCAAAGGCGGATTATTCCTGGCGGCGGTTCCGGCGCAACAGACCGATCATGTTTTGGAGCAGGTGCGCGATGTCTATGCGAGCATGAGCGCGGCCAGAAATATCCTCCAGACCAGCTTACAGAACGGCAACCCGGTCATCCATCCCGCGATTACGCTCATGAATGTCGCGCTGATCGAACGCACCAGGGGTGATTTCGATTTTTATCACCAGGGCGTCACGCCTGCAGTTGGCAGGCTGATCGAAGCGGTTGATAGAGAGCGGATCGCCATTGGCAAAAAATTGGGCGTAGATGTCATTCCCGACCCGGAATTGGGCGTCCTCCAGGGTTATATGACAGAAGCCACGTATGACACCGGATTTATCACCGCGCCGGGATTCGCGGGTGTCAAGGCCCAGAGTGGTCTGGATTACCGGTATTTCAATGAAGATGTGGGCTACGGTCTGGTGTTCCTCCAGAATCTGGGCCAACAGGTCGGGGTAGCCACACCGGTTATATCGGCTGTGATCACACTGGTCTCCCGGTTGATGAACCGGGATTATGTGGGTGAGGCCAGGCGCACGATGGAAACCTTAGGACTTTCAAAGCGCTCTGTACAAGAATTGGACAGACTGTTGGCCTAAACCAATAGGCAGATGCGGCTCACTAAATTTGGAGTTTAAAATCCATGAAAGTCCTTGTTTTAGGCGGTTGCGGTATTCAAGGAAGGGCGGCGCTCTTCGATTTGTCAAGGAATGCAAGGGTTGACCATATAACGTGTGCGGATTTACAGCCCGAGCGCGTTGATGCCTTTGATTTTATCGACAAGGCCAAAATTCAGACCGTGGCCATGGATGCGAATGACTCCAACGCGTTGGCATCCAAAATGGGCGAAGCGTTTGATGTCGTCCTTGATTTTTTGCCGCCGCAATGCATTCGGACCGTTGCCGAGGCGGCCATAAAAAGTGGTGTCAACCTTGTCAACACCAACTACGCCCATGACATTCTTGATCTCGACCATGCGGCCAAAGAAAAGGGAATTGCCATCATCCCGGAATGCGGCCTCGATCCGGGAATTGACCTGGTACTTTACAAATATAGTCTAGGGTTTTTCGATGAGGTATCCAAGCTCAATTCATATTGTGGCGGGATTCCTGAAAAGGCGGCCTGCGATAATCCCCTGAACTATAAGATCAGCTGGAACATAGACGCCGTATTGAGAAGCCAGATGAGGGCTGCAACGCTTATCGCGGATTCTGAACCTGTGCAGATTCCGGCGAAAGATCAACATGAAAACGCCTATATTCACTCCATCGAATTTCCGGGGCTTGGAACTCTGGAGGCCATTCCAAACGGCGATGCGGCCCATTATGCCAAACTACTGAAAATTGAGGATACGCTTTGTGAAACGGGCAGATATACACTTCGATGGCCCGGCTGGTGTGCATTCTGGAACCCATTGAAAAAGCTCGGCTTTTTGGGAGATGCACCCGTTAAAGGGTTGTCCTGTGAAGTATCACCCATTGAGCTGGTCGCCAAACTGCTCGAGCCCCAGCTGCAGTACAAAGACCGTGAAAAAGATTTGGCTGTTATGGTGAACACGGTCGAGGGCGTCCGGAAAGGAAAGAAACAAATTTTGACCTGCTCGCTTCTGATTGAAAGAGATTTGATGACGGGATTAATGGCCATGAGCATGGGCGTTGCCTATCCTGCCTGTATCGCTGCAGAGATGATCGTAACGGGCGCGATCACCCCAAAAGGGATTCTTTCGCCTGCCACAGATATGCCCTGTGATGTATTCATGGATCAGTTGAAAAAGAGAGGCATTCACCTAAACGAAACGATTGAACAGATAAAATGAAAACAAATGAGTTTATTGATCTTGAAAACCGATTTGGTGCCAGAAACTACAAACCGCTGGATGTAATCCTCAGCAAGGGAAAAGGGGTCTGGGTATGGGATGTGGAAGGCAAGAAATACCTGGATTGTCTGTCGGCTTACTCAGCGGTTAATCAGGGGCATTGTCATCCCAAAATCCACCAGGTCCTGGTAGAACAATCAAAAAAGTTGACGCTCACCTCCCGAGCGTTCAGAAATGACCAACTGGCCCTTTTCTATAAGGAATTGTGTGAATTAACTCAATCGCACAAGGTTCTTCCCATGAACAGTGGCGCTGAAGCAGTTGAAACCGCCATAAAAACGGTTCGTAAATGGGGTTATGAAACCAAAGGTATTCCGTTAGATAAGGCTGAGATCATTGTCTGTGAACATAATTTTCATGGTCGCACGATTACGATCATCAGTTTTAGCTCCGATGAGAATGCCCGTCAAAATTTCGGCCCGTTTACCCCTGGATTTAAATCCATCCCGTTTGGAGATTCCGACGCTCTTGAAAATGCAATTACCCCAAATACGGTCGCCTTTATGGTTGAGCCGATACAGGGGGAAGCGGGTGTTATCATACCGCCGGATGGGTATTTAAAAAAAGTAAGGGAAATATGTACCAACAATAACGTGGTACTCATATTGGATGAAATTCAGACAGGTCTTGGCAGAACGGGCAAGTTATTGGCAGAGGAGCATGACGGCATCCAGTCTGATCTAACCGTGATCGGCAAAGCGCTTTCAGGGGGATTCTACCCAATATCGGCCGTTCTTTCGACGGATGCCGTTTTAGGCGTTTTGAATCCAGGACAGCACGGAAGCACCTTTGGTGGGAACCCTCTGGCTTGCGCGCTTGCGCGCACTGCAATGAAAGTGCTGGTGGAAGAGGGACTGATCGAGAACGCGGCATCAATGGGCACCTATTTTTTAGATGGACTCAAACAGATTTCAAACCCTTTTGTTAAGGCGGCCCGGGGCAAAGGACTGATGATCGGCCTGGAATTTTACCCGGAGGCCGGCGGTGCCCGACAGTACTGTGAAAAACTAAAAGAAAATGGGCTGCTGTGCAAAGAAACCCATGATCATATCATTCGCTTCTCCCCACCACTGATCATTACCAAAGATCAGATCGATTGGGCGCTGGAAATCATTTTTAAATGTATCGGACATCTAGACCATGCTGACAGAAAAATGCCAGACACCGGCGCGATGCGCTTTTGAGAACCCTGTTGATCTCCACGGTGAATTGGCCGGTTATCCCGGGCCCGCGGGGCTCAACTATATGCAATCGAATCCCTTCAAACCTAAAGGAGGTGCTTATGGCAGAGTTTAAGAATATTCTCTACCCCATTGCTCTTACGGCTATTTCACCCAAGGTGGCCCCATACGTGGTAACCCTGGCCAAACAACTCGATGCCCAGGTCCACCTGCTGCATGTTTTACGCCGTTTTGATTGGTTCGTGGACACTTATGTACAGGATTCCCCGGAACCCGACTTCAAGCGCATTGCCACTGATTTTGAAGACAAGATACTAATTCAGGCACAGCAAAAACTAGAAGCGTTTAAACAGAAGCATTTAAAGGGCATGCGGATTGCCAACGCCACCGTCGTTACCGGGACCCGTTACCGGCAAATTATAGACTATGCCAAATCCGAGGGGATTGATCTTATCGTCATGGGTATCGGCAGCAGAGGGCAGAAAATGATGTTCGGCTCGGTCGCCGATAAAGTTTCCAGACT
>JAFDCJ010000078.1 GCA_019312835.1 Deltaproteobacteria bacterium | reverse complement strand
TCAACCCCGGCTTATCGGTGGCGGTTTTTAAACAAACCCAGCCTGTTAAGAATCCCGCGCAGATGCAGCTCGAACTTGAAGCCCTTAAAAAGGCGGGGCTGAAATAGAAAGGGCGGCAAGATGCCTTACATTCATGGTATTGGTGGTATCGGGGACGCTCAGGATTTTATGAATTCCTCCGGTTCAACAGTGGCGATACGCCTATAAACATGGCAGCCCCTTTTTGCCTGCATGAGTATTTCCTCCCCAAAAAAAAATTAAGAAAGTTATAATTTTATGGACGTCCCCAAAAGACAAAAGACACTGGACATGAATCGTTAAAGTCCGTTAACCATCTGCCAGGGTGCTCCAGGTGTACCAATCTTCCAGCTCGCTGTCGTTCATTTCGTCCCAAACCTGACAATCCGCCAGGTCCATCACATCCTCGATTAACATGGCCACGAGCTCATCTTTTTCTTCACTGAAGACAGGGTCCTCTGCCCCCAGGTCCATCTGATACCTGAAGTAAGATATTTCGGGTTCGCAGCCAGCCTCCACCATCTCGCGCTGGTCATCGGATAGATCCAGCAGGTTGGCCGCATCATCACCCTCTTCGTCCATTTTAGCCATCTGGCTAAATTCGTCTGATGAGATCTCATACGGCCCTTCGATGGGAAAGGCATCAACTTCAAGACGATAGCCACCTTGACTTGATATAACCCGCAGGATGTTATCGGATTGAAAATCGCCCTCCTGAACCAACTTGGGATCTTCAGTTGCTTTAAGTTCATCAATCATCTGTTTTCTATCCATCGTCATATTGGAAGCACCTCCACCGGTCATTCAAGCTTATTCACCGCAAAAATAATATGAACAGAGCCTACCCTAATCATGCTCACGGTCTAGATCAAGAAAAAATGGCGACCTTCCACTGGGAATGTGCCACCCTCATTGTTCTTTAACGCATCTTTGCGAAGACAAAATTGGCATTCTAAAGCAGAAAATCGGTCCTGTTTTTTAGGCCAATGCTTTCGATAAAGGTATATTACCTTGGTCCGACCCCGGTTCTCTTCCAGGCTTTCCGATCAAATGCGGCGGCATAGGGGTGATATTTTTCCGGTGCGAATGCGGTCAGAAAAATGACGCGCACCGCATCCGGATCGATCAGGCGTGCATTCGGGTACATCAATTTGGCTTTCTCCAGCCGCTCGAGTGCCAGCGCGCGCATCTCCTCCAGGTTGCCGAAGTTAAGCGCGCCGGTCGGGCAGGTCTTCACGCAGGCCGGCTTCAGGCCTTTTTTCACCCGGTCATTGCACATCGTGCATTTGGCCAGGGTTCCGCTTGCATCACTGCGGGGGACATCATAGGGACAGGCTCCGATAATATCCTCGGCTTTCAGCTTGCGGGTCGCGGAAGTATATACGACGGCGCCGGTGTCCTCGTCCTGATAGATGGCCTCCGTATCTTGGGCCCACAGCAGGCAAGGCGCGGTTAAGCAATGGCGACACTGATCCGGGAAAAAAAGCCATTTGAGCTTGCCGCCGATGATTTCTTCCTTCATCCGCACCAGTTTGTAGGTTCTGGATGAGAGGTCGGGCGGGTTTTGTAAATTGCCCTGATTCTCGGTTTTTTCAACCGGTAAATCGTTCCATTGTTTACAGGCCACCTGACAACCTTTGCAGGCCGTGCAGCGGGTTGTGTCGATAAAAAATCCTTTGCTCATCGTTTCGTCCTCGGTTATTTTTTGTAAATATTGACCATAAACGCCTTATATTCAGGAATCTCGGAGACCGGATCGACCGTGGTGGCGACCAGGACGTTGGCGCTTCCCTCCTTGCCTCCCTCCGGCCAGCGCCAGCCAAAATGCCAGGGCACGCCCACCTGGTGCACGACTTTGTCGACAATTTTCATGGGCCGAAAACGATGCGTCACCACCGCGGTACATTCCAGCTCGCCGCGGGTACTGACGACAAAGACGCGCTCACCCGGCTTGATCTTTTTTATCTTCGCCAGTTCATGGCTCATTTCGACAATCACCTGGGGCTGCAGTTCCAGGTTACAGGGGACTGTCCGGGTTACGGTTTGCCAGTGCTCGGTCAGACGATAGGTCGTGCAGACGATCGGATACAGCGGATCATCGGTTGCCGGCAAATCCCCCTTCTTGGAATAATGCAGCAAGGGATTTCTGCGCTGGGAACTTAAATAATTCTCGGCAATCGGGCCCTCGAGCGGTTCGTAGTGTTCCGGAAACGGCCCGTCCGCGAGGCCCGGCCCGTAAATCTGACCCAGGCCGTGAGGCCGCATGATGAACGGAAAGCGGCCGCCGTCGGTGGCCGAGCCGTCCGGGTGCTCAAGCGGCATGCCGCCGCCGTCGATAACATCCCCCACCCATTGGCCGCCGACATACCTGCCGCCGCTGACCTTCCCGTCGAAGCGCACGACCCAATGGTCAGGATCCCAGGGCTTCCCCTTGAGATCCACCGCGGCCCGGTTGTAAATGATCCGTCGGTTCAGCGGCCAGGCCCAGGCAAATTCCGGATAGGTGCCGATATTGTTGGGCGCGTCCTTCTGCTCCCGTCGCTCAGACTTGTTGCCTTCTTCCGTGTAGCTATTGCAATAAAGCCAGTTGCCGCTGGAGGTGCGGCCGTCATCTTGCAACAGCGCAAAGCCGGGCACGAGCGTCCCTTTGCGGTAGATTTTGCCGTCAACCGTCACGTCCGCGAGAAAATAGCCGTTGATTTCTTTGGCCACCTTGTGCGGATCAAATTCGCAAGCGGTGGTGTAGTCCCATTTGAGGTTGCGGATGGGGTCGGGAAAGACGCCGTCTTTAGCGTAAAGCGCCTTCAGTTTGTTGCCGAGTTCCACCAGAATCTGGCCGTCGTCTTTGCTGTCACCCAGCGGTTTGGGCCCCTGATAACGCCACTGCATCCAGCGCCCGCTGTTGGTAATGCTGCCTTCCTTCTCCACCCAGGTGCAAGCCGGCAGGCTGAAAACCTCGGTTTTGATCTCTTCCGGCCGCATGTCGGGCCCGCGCCAGAACGCGCTGGTTTCCGTATCAAATATGTTGACGTGCACCAGCCAGTCCAGGCGTGTCAGGGCCTTGCGAATGAGGTTGACATTGCCGCAGGAAGCAGCCGGATTCATTCCCCACGCAAAAAACCCGTTGACCCTGCCGTGCCACATGCCCTTGAATAACTTCCACCAGGAATAGCTGCGGTCATCCTTGCATTTGGGCATCCATTCGTATCCGAAATCATTATCTGCCGTGGCAGTCTCACCGAACATGGATTTGAGAAAACTCACCGAATATTTCGGATAGTTTTGCCACCAGTTGACCGAGAGCGGATCGTTGCTCACGGGCGTGTTTTTTTTGTTATAGGCCGCCAGGTTTTTGTGGGAATCGCGCGGTACTTTCAAATATCCCGGCCAGCTGCCGAAAAGCAGGGCGTGGTCGGTTGAGCCCTGCACGTTGCTTTCGCCGCGCAGGGCATTGATGCCGCCGCCCGCCAGCCCCATATTGCCCAGCAGAAGCTGGATGATGCACATGGCCCGGATGTTTTGAACCCCCTTTGAATGCTGGGTCCAGCCCATGGCATACATCACCGTTCCGGCGCGCGAAGGGGCACCGGTGGCGCAAAATGTTTTGTATACTTCGACCAGGCTCTTTTGCGGCGTGCCGGTTATCTTGGAGACAGTTTTCAGATCGTAGCGGGCATAGTGTTTTTTCAGCAACTGGAAGACACACCGAGCGTGGCGAAAGGTGACATCACGCTTGGGAACCCCTTTCGTGTCGGTTTCAAAAGCCCATAGGCCTTGATCATAGCGCTTTTCTTCCGGGTCAAACCCGGCAAACAGGCCATCGTCGAAACCATACTGCTCATTTACGATAAACTGGGCATTGGTGTAGTTGGCCGCATAGGTTTTCTGGTAGAGGGCATTGTCTATGAGGTATTTGATCATGCCGCCCAGAAAGGCGATATCGGTGCCGGAACGCAGGGGCTCATAAATATCTGCCATGGCCGCCGTGCGCGTGAACCTCGGGTCCACACAAATCAGCCTGGCGCCGTTATCCTTGGCCTGCATGACATATTTAAAAGATATGGGGTGATTTTCAGCCGGGTTGGCTACCATCAGCAGAATGCAATCACTGTTTTTCAGGTCGTTCCAGTGATTGGTCATGGCACCGCGTCCAAACGACTCTGCCAGAGCCGCTACCGTTGAGCTGTGTCACAACCGGGCCTGGTGTTCGATATACACCAGGCCCAGGGCGCGCAGCAATGTCTGCAATAGCCAGCATTCCTCGTTATCCAGGGCAGCGCTTCCCATCGAGGCGATGTTGGTGACCCGATTGACGACGTCACCGGCATCGTTTTTATGGATGAAGCCGGCGTCGCGGGTCTTTTTGATCCGGTCTGCAATCTGATCGAGGGCCCATTCCCAGGAAACGGGTTCCCATTTATTTGAATAGGGCGCCCGGTACATCGGCCGGGTGAGGCGATGTTCGTTTTCGACAAACTGGTGCAATCCGGAGCCCTTGGAACACAGGGTTCCCCGATTGATCACATGATCGGGATCGCCTTCAATGCTCAAGGTGCGCCGGTCACCGTCGAGGCGCGTGTGCACGATGGCGCCGCAACCCACCGAGCAATACGGGCAGATGGTTTTGGATTCCCGTGCGCTTTCGAGCTTGAACCCCTGCGCGTGGGCTGTAATCGGTCTGAGATCAAACCCCAACCCACCGAAGGCCGCCCCGACGGATGCTGCACCGGTGAGCTGAAGAAATCGCCTGCGTGTTAACTCCATGATGAATTCCTTTCGACGCTTCAAATTAGGATAGCGAATCGTTTTTTATTTCTTCTGGCGGACATGACACCGCCAGCATGCCAGGGGCACCCCGACATGGGGGTTGTTTTGCTTGACCGCTTTGTGGCAATCGGCACACATATCATGCAGCGCAATCAGATAAGGCAGGACCCTTTCCTCCCTGGGGATGGGCCGGTTTTGCTGATTACGCCGGGCCTCTGTCCCATGGCAATCTATGCAAGTGTCCTCGACTGCAACTGCGCCGGGCTCGAGGGTATGGTGACACTGAACACAGGTAATTTTAAATTCCATGGCATGCCTGGAATGTGCGAAGGTCACCGTATGGCTTTTGTACAGCCGTTTGAGGGCCACCGGGAATTCGTATTTATAGACCTTTGGAATCTCGGATTCAGTGCAGCCAATTCCATGACCCAGTAGCAATAGAATCGGTATGATCCCGATCAGAGATATGACTCTCATAATCATGTCCTCTCCTTTGTCCTTGAGACTTATAGCGATAACGGTAAAATCGCTTTGAAACTGGATTTGATTACCTGATCACGGTTGCCTGTATGACGTTACCCCCATTGGCGTTACCGCCGGCAGCCCGGCCCCGGGATCGGTGAGCACCACCCCCGTCAAAGAGTCAAACCGGGGTTAACTGAAATGAATCGGCGCCCAAAGATACTCGCGCTGCAGGCGTGCATCGATCTTCAACGGCAATAGAACCGATCTGCGTGGTCTGGTCAGGCGCACGATGTCGTGTTCCCTGATAATTCGAGACGGGTGATGGATATCGACGAAAAATTTATCTTGTTTTAATATCTTATAATTATGCCGCGAGATGGATTGAATCGCGCAAATTCCGGTGGGTTTTAAATATTACAGATGTCCAGCCGGCTGCACAGCCGGCGATATGTTGCACCTTAACAGATTTCAGGGGCAGGCTCAACCCCCGGCTCCGTTGTTTTTACCAAATATGTGGGGCGAGGCCCGACCTGAAATCATCACCGCTGACGTTGATTTTGAAGAGATTGGGGTCGGACCGAGACAACTGCATGAAATTTATTGTTTTATGCTCATAACGGACCCCTTTTTCGGGCCTAAAGTGATGTTTTTAGCACCCAAATGGGCAGTTTAAGAAAAAGAAGATCACAGGACCCGCCCCGATGCGCCTGGTACCGCGCCAAGGCAAATGCCTGCATGGGCTTTCGTTGTTTAGATTTTTGCGTCGTCTTCAGATTACACCACGTGCCTCCCTTTTCGGTTTCTGGATCGACTACTTGAAAAAACCCCCTCAAAGGTTGTATAAAAAATTGCCGGGGTTCTCTCGATCCGTTACGCGGATCGTTAAACTCCGGCTCGATCTTCAGAAGGCGGCTTTGCAGAGTTCACGAAAAGCGTGCGTTGGGTTCCCCAAAGAGCCCAGCGATGCGCTTATTGCGGCATACCGGATCGACAGCACTTTCAATGATGGCCGTCTTGCCGTTTGAGGTCACTCGATCGTCGATGACAAAACCTTGCGTCGGGGAATAACATGTTCGGAACCATTCTCATTTCAGTCTCCACCTTCATGCATGTCTATGTTTTCTGGCGTGCTGCCTCCATACCGTTTATTGATCAGCACCTATCCAGAAAAGCACTTGTCGGCGCGGCCGTCATCCTGTGGGTTCTATTTTACCTTGGCCGGGTCATCGGACACGACGGTACGGGCCTCCCGGCCCAGGTCCTTGAATTTCTCGGAATGACCTGGATGGCCGTTTTGTTCCTGATATTCGTGCCGCTGCTTGCGATTGATATCATCACCCTTTTCGGCTTCCTTTTGTCCCGGTGGGCCCCTTCACTGCGCGCAGGGGCTGTTCTGGCGGGGCTGGTTCTGTCGTTGATCGCTTTGATCCAGGGGATGCGGCCGCCGGTACTGGAAAAATACGATGTAAGCGTTGCGGGGCTCTCCGAATCGCTGGATGGAACGGTACTGGTTGCTCTGTCCGATATGCACCTTGGTTCACAACTCGGCGAAAAATGGCTCGCGGCCAGGATCGCCCAGGTCAGTGCGCAACGGCCCGACCTGGTGGTCTTGCTCGGAGACATCTTCGAAGGGCATGGGTCGCCCGACAGTCAAGTGATCGCCGCCTTCAAGCAGCTTTCGGCGCCCCTGGGTGTCTGGGCGGTTACCGGCAACCATGAATTCCACGGGGGTGGTGATCTGAGCCTTTTTGAGGAGCTGAACTTCAGGCTCCTGCGCAACAGCTGGGCTGAAGTGAAACCCGGCTTCGTCCTGGCCGGCGTGGATGATCTCACCGGCCGGCACCGGAGAGGCCTGACCGGCGACCCGATCGCCCAAACCCTCGCGGGGGCGCCTGCAGGTGCTGTGATCCTTCTTTCCCACACGCCCTGGGAAGCGGAAAGGGCCGGTCAATTCGGTGTGGACCTGATGCTTTCGGGGCATACCCACGGCGGGCAGATCTGGCCGTTCGACTATCTGGTCCGCCGCCGCTATCCCCTGTTGGAGGGACGTTACGAGGTGGATGGGATGACAGTTATCGTGAGCAGGGGCGCGGGCACATGGGGACCGCGCATGCGGCTCTGGAGCCCCGGTGAAATTCTGCATGTGACGCTCAGGAGGCGGACCGGAACCGGTGCAACCGGCATCGGACCGCCGTGATGATGCGACCGCTAAAAAGGTGCGCTAATAAAAATAGTGCAAACCGGGGGCCGTTCATAACATCACGCTATTCGTCTGGCGATGCCGCCTCCAATCGAGATGCGATTCTGTTGTCACAATCTAAATTTGACACTTCAAAAAAAATATGAAAAATTGGCATCGAGTTGAACGTGCAAAATCTTTTCTGCGATGCGAACTGTCTGGAGGCATATGACTGGATTCTAGACCTCTGCTGAATTGGATATTGGGCAGGGGTCTTATTTTTCAGCTTCTTGAAAAGGTATCGTTTCATGGACGCACCCAAACGCATCTGTGTTTACGTGGAGATCTACGGCTCCCTTTGGCTTGAGCCCAAAGCGCCGCAGATGGCCCAGAATTATATCTATCCGTTTACCAGAAACAGGTTTGCTGCTGTTATGTAATGGCGGTAGCCAGCGGAGGGGGAAAAATGTCAAAGCCCATCTACCAAAATCTGTTCAAGCCTTTGAATCTGAAAGGTCTTAGATTAAAAAACCGAATAACCATGGCGCCCTTGTATCTGGGATACGCTGCCGAAGGCGGCAGGATGTCCCCGCTGCTGCTTCACCACTATCATGAGATGGCCAAAAGTGGGGCATCGATGATTATGGTTGAAAATGCGACGGTAACGGCCAACGGCAGTGGTTCGCCGCGAACCATCAGGTGTGACCACAGCCGGTATCTAAAAGGTTTGGAAACCCTTGCCGATGCGATCCACCGGGGGAAAAGCCGCGCCGGCCTTCAGATCAACCATGCCGGAAGGTTTGCGTATGTTTCCGAACCGGTGGCCCCTTCAGCCGTACCGACATTCGGGAGAACCCCTCGCGCACTGACCAAAAGGGAGATCACCACTATCCAGAAGCAGTTTGCCAAAGCTGCCTTGCGCGTGAAAAAAGCCGGATTTGATCTGGTGGAACTTCACGGGGGCACCGGTTATCTGCTGGCCCAGTTTGTTTCCCCCAGAACGAATAAGCGCAGCGATTCCTACGGTGGGCAAATTGAAAATCGGATTAAATTCCCGTTGGAAGTTTTAAAACGGGTAAAAGATGCGGTGGGAGATTTTCCGGTCGGGTATCGGTTTTTGGTTAATGAGTGGCTTCCGGACGGTCTCAAAGAGAATGAGTCCATCTTTCTGGCTAAACGTTTAGAGCAAGAAGGTATTGCCTACATCTCCGCCATGGGGGGAACCTATGAATCGTTTTTCCTGCCGGAAATCGTGACCAAAGCCAAACGGGTTGGATACATGGTATCTTTAGCCGCTGCCGTTAAGAAAAACGTGCGCATTCCGGTGATTGCCGCGGGGCGGATATCAACGCCGCTGAAAGCCGAATCTATTCTGAGAGAAAAAAAAGCGGACCTGATCGGATTGGCCCGGATGCTGTGGGTCGATCCTGAATGGCCGCAGAAGGCCCGAAAAGGTGAGGATCGATCGATCACGAAGTGCAGCCCGAAATGCGACGCATGCTTTCAACTCGTCATGAAGGGAAAACCGGCCTATTGCCCAAGATGGGCAAAGGACAGGCGGACGACCTATCAAGGTTTATTTCAGTAAAGACAGATTCGTTATCAGGCAGACAGCTCTCGAAACCGGGTCGGACCACGAAAACGAATTGTTTAGCTGCAACATTTGCGAATGCCTTAACAGAAAATAACCCGCCACCTTCCCGGAAAAGCAAAATGCCAATCTCGTAAAATAGATATAACAGCGGTTAGGCCGTCTTTGCGGGCATCTGGGACATGATATACTCGGACAGCGCTGTGATCGTCAGGCTGGGATTGACCCCGAGATTGGCCGGCACCACCGAGCCGTCCGCCACGAACAGGTTGGGGTAGCCGAACACCTCCCCATTGAACCCCACCACCCCCGTTTCTTTTGATTCTCCCATGCAGCACCCACCGAGAATGTGCGCGGTGGAGGAAGCGTTGAAGGTGGCTTCAGGGATAGCGCTCAGGGGGATCCCGTTCATTTTATCGGCCAGTCTTCTGGTCACCTCGTTGGCGATGGGAATATAGGCGGGGGCACGCCACATGTTTTCCGGCACCGTGGAATTCAGGCTGCGCCCGCCCAGCCGCCACCAGCGGGGCCTGTAGTCAAGTCTGAGGTAATTCTCATCGGTCTGCATGACCAGCACAACCGTCGTCGAAGCGGCCTTTCCAAACGGCCACAAAAGTTGCAGGAACCGGACGGGATGCCTGACGATTTCAAATAGAAATCGGATGATCCGCGGCATTTTCCCACCGCCATCGACCATAAGCGTTAAAAGATTCAGCAGGACGTCGGAGCCCTTGTTGTAGCGCACCATCTCTATATGGGTGGTGTCGTCCGCGTAAATTCCGGAGGTGATGGCGATTTGATCGTTCCAGTCGACGCTTTTGTCCCTGGATCTTACGCCCAGAAGCGCCTCCGAGTTCGTGCGCACGATGTTGCCCAGCTGATCGGAGAGATCGGGCAGCAACCCCTCCTGCTTGCACTTCATGAGGAGCTTGACCGATCCCAGCACCCCGCCGCTGAATACCACCCCCCGGGCACGAAGGGTCCTTTTGGGGTGCAGGATGCCGGTGGATTTCCGGGTGAATACCTCGTAGCCGCCGTTTTGCGGGCGGACGCCGGTTACCTCGGTTTCGGGAATAATTTCGGCGCCCAACCCTTCCGCCAGGTACAGGTAGTTTTTGTCCAGGGTGTTCTTGGCGCCGACCGGACAACCCACCATGCAGGAGCCGCAAAACGTGCAGCCGGTGCGCTCCGGCCCTTTGCCGTCAAAATAGGGATCCGGAACCGTCTCGTCCGGATCTCCGAAATAAATGCCGACATCGTTTTTATGAAAGGTGTCCTCTCCCCGCATTTCGATACCCACTTCCCGCAGGCACTCGTCGGCGATACCGACCTGGGGACTGGGGTTGGCCCCCAGCATCCGTTTGGCCGTTTCATAATGGGGCATCATTTTGGCTTTCCAGTCGCCCGGTCCCCATTCCGGCCGCTCAAACACCTCATCCGGTGGTACCAGCAATTGATTGGCATACACCAGGCTGCCGCCGCCGACGCCGCCGCCGTGGAAAATCAGCACGTGCTTCAGCTGGGTCAGCATCTGGTACCCGTAACACCCGAGCTGGGGCAGCCACAGATATTTGGGCGTGTTCCAGTTGGTTTCGGGGAAGTCCTCTTTTTCAAAGCGTTTGCCCTTTTCAAGCACCGCCACCTTGTAGCCCTTTTCGGTCAATCTCAACGCCGAAACGCTTCCCCCGAAGCCGGAACCGATCACCACGTAATCATAATCGTATCCGTTCTGTTGCCCCATGGATGATACCTCCTTCATTTACAAGATGTTATCTTTCCTCGATTCGAAGTATCACAACACCCACCCATCGCTTAATGGTTCTAAGTGGAACCGGGATCGGCTAATATCAAGTTCTTAAATACTAAGAACATATCCTAAAGACAAGTCTGTTTTTTTAACTGAAAGGGGTGTTTTTGAAACCAACATGGGCAGTCTAAGAACAGACCGACCACCCGCCTGGCGCCAGCCGTATTGGCCTTAAATGCATCATTTGGGTAGCAAAATTGGTGTTCTAAGGTAAAAATTCGGTCTTTTTTTTATGTATATATCAAAGATAGCGGTATGTTACCCTGGTCCGACCCGGTTCTGCGCTGCCCAACACTTTGCTCCCCCGGTACTTTTTGACGGCAAGGGTGTTGAACCCGAGCCATTTCAGCCTTAGGTTAAATAAAAATATTTAGGTCACGTCGAACCATTTTAAAAAATAGAGGATTTCGAGACAGACGGCAATCGTGCCGGTCTCTGCCACAAAAGGTTTGATGAGGAGGTTAACATGCGGTTTTGGGGTTGTTTATTGGTTTGTTTGCCAGGGTTGATTACCCTCGCAATGGCAGGCGTCGATTCAGACCAGGCTGAAATGATTGAAAGAATGAAAGCCGGCGGTCACATTCTGATGATACGTCACGCGCTCGCACCCGGCACCGGCGATCCAGCCAACTTTCAAATTGGTGACTGTTCCACCCAGCGCAATCTGGACGATCGCGGCCGGGAGCAGGCAAGGTCCATCGGTACCTTTCTGCGATCAGAAGGAATAACTTCCGCCAGGGTCTATTCAAGCCAGTGGTGCCGTTGCCTTGAAACAGCCCAACTGATCGATATGGGGGCGGTGGCGGAACTGCCGGCATTAAATTCGTTCTATGAATTGATCCGGGATCGCGAACCCAATCTGAAAGCGCTGAGAAAATTCATCGCGGAACAACCCTCCGACGGGGTATTGGTTATTCTGGTGACACATATGGTTACGATCTCAGCCATCACCGATGTGGGGGTCTCGTCCGGTGAAGGGGTGCTCCTCAAGCTAAACAAAGATGCGCCCTATGAGATTGTCGGCCGCCTGGATTTTGGCAGATCGTCGTTTTGATATTTTGGAGAATCTGGGAATAGGGCACGCCTATGAAATAACGGTCCTATGCACAAAATTAAGGTACAGGGAAAAAGCCTTTTTTATGTCACCCCCACCCGGCCTCCCCCGTCAAGGGGGAGGAGGTTTACTTCCCGCCCCAGGCGGGAGGGATTGAGGGAGGGGGTAAAATGATATCTACCCTATTTTTGTACATAGATCCGTAAAATTATAACATTCGCTCAGCGGTACAACCTCAAATCAAGATATGATCCTATTTAAATAATCAATACCCAGTCAGCCGGGTCAAAACCGTCCCCTGAAGTCCAGCGTCAGCCTACCTACCCTAAATTCACCCTAAAGTCTTACCTTCCCTTTAACCCCCAAAAATGGTTGTGATATTAAAAGATACATGCGATTCTGACTGAACCTGAAACCGCATCACCAGGTTTTATTATCATTGACCATTGGAATGGTGGTTTTTTTTGACAAAACGAAATGTCCGGTTTTCGGCCATAACGAAGAAATGAGGTATCCGATGGGGGCGGGTCCGCCAAATAGAAGGTATGAGTTTGACTGGCTTCGGGCAATGGCCATTTTGGTCGTTTTTCTTTATCACAGCACCCGTTTCTTCAACCTGGAAGATTGGCATCTCAAGAATGTCGATACCTACGTCTGGGTGGAAATCTGGAACATATTTGCCACCCGATGGATGATGCCGCTGTTTTTCATCATCTCCGGCGCGAGTTTGTTTTACGCAGTAGGGAAATCCGGCGGTTGGCGCAGATTTTATGTGGATAAGTTTTTGCGGCTGATGATCCCGGTCCTGTTCGCCTCGGTCACCCATAGCGCGTTGCAGGTATATTTGGAGCGATTGACTCACGGGCAATTCTCAGGATCATTCTTTTCGTTTTTACCCGAATATTTCGACGGTGTTTATCTGGGGCCCGGAATGCCGGGGAATTTTGCCTACCACGGGATGCATCTCTGGTATCTGTTCTTTCTGTTTTTATATGGCCTGATCTGCTATGGCCTGTTTACCTGGTTAAAAGCAGGGGGGCGGAATGTTCTGAACCGGATCACGTCGCTGTTAGTCATGCCGGGGCTGAACTATCTATGGTTTGTACTGCCGCTATTGATCATAAATGCGCTTGTTCCCCGGGCCGTTTTAGCGGCCGGCGCCGGAGGGTGGGGATTTGTGTATTACATCTGGTTTCTGATCGCAGGCTTTCAGATCGTTTCCAGCGACCGCCTTCAAAGCAATATTAAACAGCAGCGCTGGATTTCGCTGTTGCTGGGCCTGACTTTAATGTCTGCCTACCTCTACCAGTTGTTCAGCCCGTCACGGGTGGTCTTCACGACCTGGGTCAACGATGGGATATATACCGTGCTCTCCTTTTTCAGCACGTGGTGTTTACTATTTGCCATCCTCGGATTTGGCATGCGCCATCTGGCCTTCGATCGTCCGGTGCTGCGATATACCAATGAAGGTGTGCTGCCGTTTTATATTCTGCACCAGACCGTCCTGCTGGGACTCGGCTACTTCATCATGAGGTGGCAGATTCATGATGCCCTGAAATGGGCGATCGTATTTACGGCCTCTTTTATTGTCATCATCGCCAGTTATACCCTTTTGATTCGAAGATTCGAGCTGTTGCGCTTTTTATTCGGAATGAAGACAACCCGTCCATTTTTCAGTATCATGCGGGGAAAGGGTGCCTTGGTTATCTTGAATGCGCTCTATATCGGTTTAATCGTTTTCGCCGTCGTCAATCATATTGCCGGCGCAGGCCGTGGTCACTCCCCAATGCCATTGGTGTATGATTCAGGACAGGATATCATTTTAAACAGCGAGGCAATCACGGGTCGGTCGTCGACCGGCGTCAGGGTGGTCAACGACCCGGAGGCTTCAAACGGCCAGGCCATCGAGTTTTTCTCCGGAGCGAATCAACGGGTGGAATCGCACCCGCTGGTTTATGTTGAAATGCGTTTTTCGGCTCCGGCGGGTCGATACTTTGTCTGGTTAAGAGGCAAAAGCGATATCAATAGCGGCTACACGGATTCAATCTGGCTGCAGGTGGATGACCAGATCGGAAGCAGCACCCGCAGTGTCCGGCTGGGCAATTGGTTGGATATCCACCCCGCAGGCGTCTATGGCTGGGCCGGCGACACCGATGACCCTGTTGCCATCGAGTTAAGCCGTTCCGGTGACCACAGGATTCGTATTCAGCC
>JAFDCJ010000077.1 GCA_019312835.1 Deltaproteobacteria bacterium | reverse complement strand
ATTTATAGATGAAGATCAGGATGTTAACGCGAATCTCAGAAAGGCAGACAAATTCAGAAATATGGTTTGCCGCCACGATCCTGGAGAGGCAATCGCGATGATCGATATTTCTTGACATTTCAAGCAGTTTATGAATTAATTAATGATAGTTGTCCGATAATCGGCAATTATTGATGGTCGAGTTTTCTTAAGAATTTTGTAGCATCAAGAGGAGTTCTCTTTTTTTAAATTCTGAGTTGCACGGGGTGTTATTTTGGCAAAGCATGACGAAGTATCCTCAACCGAACGGCTGCTGGATCTGATACGCGACGATAGCAAACCGGAGTTTACTGTCGGCAGTGCGGGTTCCAAGAAATCGTTCGGTGATCGGCTCAAAAATATTGTCCATAATCCGGTGTCCTTTAGAAAGGCTATTACGGTAGGGGTGGATCTTGGCCACGATGATATCAAGATGGTTAAAATCAGCCGAATGGCCAATCAGAAATATGAAATGCTCGAGTATGAAAGAATCCCTTTTAGTGAGGATGTTGACCGCCAGAGCCCGCAATTCCCCCAATTTCTGCGGACAGTCCTGACCGATTTTTGCAGTAATACAAAAAATATAGACATCTGGTGCACCATTTCCTCAGCCAGGGTAGAAACCCGGCAAATTAGAATTCCGAAAGTCAACCCCAAGCAGATTCCCAATTCCGTCTACTGGTCCTATAAAAAAATTTCTTCCTTCGATGAAAACAAGAGCATATTTGATTTCGAAATCCTTGGTGAAGTAGAAGAAGGTGATCGCCCCAAAATCGAAGTAATGGCTTACACCGCGCCGCTTCAAGAGGTCAAGGAGCTAAAAGACATCTTCAGCAAAGCCGGATATCCGTTAACGGGTATTTCCATTGTTCCGTTTGCCTTCCAGAGCATACTCAGAGCGGGTCTGATTGAAACCGATGAGACCAACGTCTCCAGTTTGTACATCGGTCGGGACTGGTCCCGGATTGACATATTCTCAGAAGGTAATCTCATGCTTTCCCGCGGCATCAAGGCCGGGGTCAAAACCATGATTGAAGCGTTGCGCACCGAAATCGAAGGCAATTTGTTCGAGCTTTCCGTCGCCAAGTCCCCGACCAAAGACTCGGCCAGAATCAGAGCCATTAAAAAGAAGCTGAAGAATGAACTGGAACAGGCTCACCAGCTTTTTTTCGGAGTCATTCATGACAGCGCGCCATCCGTACTGGATGAACGGCAGCGGCTTCTGAAGGAAGATAAAATATTTAAAATGATATTGCCGGCGCTTGAAAGACTGGTTCGCCAGGTTGAAAGAACGCTGCGGCATTTCTCATTGAACTATGACAACGCCCGGGTAGGGAAGATATACATATCAAGCGGCGTCAATCCTCATCAACGCATTGTGGATTATATCGGTGAAGAGCTTGCCATTCCGACCGAGATATTGAATCCCTTCGCCGATAGCAATAATTTTCTCTCGCTGGCACCGAGCCCCGATGACCCCTCGGAGCAAAGTTCTTATGTGCCGGCAATGGGCATGGCCCTTTCCAGCAATGAGCTTACGCCCAATTTCTTGCATACTTACAAGGACAAGCAAAAAGCCGTCCGGACGCAGTGGGTGAACCGGGGGGTATTCGCTGCTTTTATAATCGTGATGCTGCTTTGTGTCGGGGTAACATTCTGGCAGGGTCGACAGATCGAAGAAAAAGAGTACAAATTGATGCAAATCCAGGGGCAGCTTGAAAGGGTTACCCTGCGGGTTGACAAAAGCTTAATTTTAAAACTGGTGGATGAAACCCAGGCCAATCGCCGTCAGATCAAGGAGATCGGTCAAAAATATTTTGGCTTGGCCGTGATCAGTGAGATTACCCAGCTGACGCCCCCCAGCGTCCAGCTGATCAGTATCTCGACGACCCTTACGGACACACCGATCGAGCAAAAAGGGAAAAATAAGAAATCGAGACCCAAAACACTGGTTTTGGACGGCATCGTCAGCGGCGACCGCCTGATTCTGGAACCGAAACTGGCCGGTTATTTGATGGAGCTTAAAAATTCGCCCATGTTCGATGAGCCTCAATTAAGCAAGAAAGCATTCGAGCGATATAAAGATAACGACGTCCTAAGATTCACTGCCAGATTAAAACTACTATAGAAATGAAAAAACTGCTATCAATTTTGCCGACTCAAAGCCTGATCTACATTCTAATTTGTGGTGCCGGGGTTCTCTTTTTTGTTTTCTTTGTCATCATCCCAACCCAAAAAACAACCGCTGAATTAGATAAAGAATATGAAAAGATAAGCGATCGGATTGAAGAGCAGCGCATCTTAAAGCCTGTTTTCGAAAGCCTTTTAAAGCAGGCCAAGAAAAAAAGTCCGACCGATTTGCCTTCAGCCAAGAGAGTCGCGCTGGACCGCAGCGATATCAGTAAACTTTCCGAGGGTCTGCAGGAAATGGCTTTTCGGCACGGGCTTAAAATTCAAGACCTGAATACGGATGTCCCCGATCTGACCGGCCAAAGCGGATATTTGCAGATTCGCATCAATCTGACGGGGGGATTTATGGCTTTCCGTGATTTTCTGGTAGATGTGGGCGCTATCCCTTCGCTGGAAAATATTGAAGAAATCCAAATCCGGGCCATCGAAGGTAGCCGGGAGTTTAAAATAAAATTATGGATGGCGCAAAAATAGTCAGAAGACAGAGGACAGAAAACAGAAATAGTTGAATGGAGACGGCGAAAACTTGGATATGAATTGGGAGTCAGATTTAAGATTCCGTAATCCCAATTCCGAATTCGAAAAACGCGTAACGCGCAACACGTAACTTGAAGCCATGTCAAACAGGGAAAAAATAATCGTTGCTTTAATGGTGATAACGGTGATCCTCGGTGTCTACATGATATTTTTTGAATCACCCAAGCAGACATCGGCCATCAACCCAGAGGGTGCCCGGGAACTGGAATTACTCAACACCTTTATCACCAAGGTTGCGGAAAAGACAAAGAGCGGTCCTTCCAAGGAGCAGGCCTATATTCTAAATAAAGCCCAGACTGCCTGGAAGCAGGATCCCTTCGTCCAGCTTGAAACCAAGAAAGTCGAGGTGGATACCGGTCCTGAGCCCGTGCTGGATGCCAGGGTTCAGTACACCGGGTTTTTGCAGATGGGTGATAAGCGGCTGGCAATTATAAACGGGATGGAATATGAAGCCGGCGATCAGCTGGAGCCGGGAGGATTTATTATCCGCCGTATCTTGCCGAACCAGGTCGTAGTGGTCCCACCGGGCAAAAATAAGAAAACGATGATCCTTCCAATGGAAGAAACTGAATAGGATAAAGGGTATATGGCTAAATATCAACGTCTGATCAAAACAGTTATGGTGGGGATTTCTTGTCTATTTCTGATGATTGCAGGGATGGGCGGTTGTGCTCAAAAAAAGGAACTGAAGGATGTCCAGGATCCGTTCTATGAGCAATGGCGGGTCAAAGCCGAAGAATCCAAAGGTACGTCCCCGGTCGAGCCGCCGCCGATAGATGAAAAGCCATTTGAAGTTGCCGCCCCGGAAGGGGAGGAGGAACCGATGCCCTCGGTCCCCAAACCACTTCCCACCCGCAAAATCAGTCTTAAGATGAACGACATCGATGTGGCCGTCCTGCTGCGGGCCCTTGCCAGAGCTGCGGATCAGAACATCATCCTCAACGAGAAAGTGTCCGGCAAGGTCAATATCAATATTCACCAGGCTCCCTGGGATCAGGTGTTTACGGGTATTTTGCGGACCAATGGTTTGAGTTACGCCTGGGAAGGCGACATCATCCGCATCATGACCGCCGAGGACATGGATGCGGACATCCGAAGTAAAGCGCGGGAGCAGGCGTTAAAGCTTACCCAGACGCCCCTGACCCGCATTGTTTCCATAAAATATTCGGAAGCCCCAAAGCTCAAAGAAAATCTTGAACGATTTGTGACGGTGGACCGCAGTGGTAAAAAAATGGGATCGATTCTGGTTGACGAACACACGAACTCCTTGATCATACAGGCGATCAAAAGCGATATGGACCGGATTCTGGCCGTGGCCAAGCAACTGGACCGCCCGACGCCCCAGGTGTTGATCGAAGCGATTATCGTTGAAGCCAACAAGGATGTCGCCCGCGAGTTGGGGATCCAGTGGGGAGGCGTCTATGCCGGCAAAAGTGGCGACAAAAGAGCCATCGTCACCGGTCAGCAGGGCGGGACGACAACAGCCACCGGCGTGCCGCTTAACCCCAATGTAGATGCGAATGTAGATGTTACCTCGGGCTCGGTGGTCAACCTGCCGGCCCTTGGGCTGGGCGGGTTCGAGCCGGCGACTCTTGGCCTGATTTACACCCGCGTGGGGGAATACCTTTTGAGCACCCAGCTTTCGGCCCTGCAGGACCAGGGTAAGCTTCACATCCTGTCGAATCCCTCGATCACAACGCTGGACAATAAGGAAGCCACCATCAGCAGCGGTTCGGAAATCCCGTTCCAGTCGGTGGAAGACGGAGAGGTGAAAATCGAGTACAAGGAAGCGTTGCTGGAGTTGAAGGTCACACCGAACGTTATCGACGGGGACACGCTCAAAATGAACATCGCGGTTAAAAAGGACGAGCCTGATTTCTCCAGAACCGTGGGCAACAATCCCACGATCATTAAGAAAGAGGCCACCACCAACGTCATCCAGAATGACGGCCAGACCATCGTTATCGGCGGCTTGAGCAAGGAGTCCTCGAGCCGCAACAATACGGGAACGCCCTTCCTGGAAGACATTCCCGGGCTGGGCTACCTGTTTAAGCGCAAAAGCAGTGCCGATCAGATGGAAGAACTGCTCATTTTTATAACACCGCATATTTTAAAACCCAGAGCCATAGGGGGCAAACCTTAAAAACTGCC
The DNA here is from genome assembly GCA_019312835.1 of Deltaproteobacteria bacterium. Classification (GTDB taxonomy): domain Bacteria; phylum Desulfobacterota; class Desulfobacteria; order Desulfobacterales; family JAFDCJ01; genus JAFDCJ01. The sequence goes on along the minus strand of JAFDCJ010000077.1, from coordinate 4,632 downwards.
AATCCGCCAGGGGCGGTTAAAAACGCCAAATGCGAATAAATGCCGAATGATCCGCCTGCGGCGGAATGAGGGGTGGAATCACTTCGCTTGGTCTTCTATTTAGAAGCCATCTCAAAAATAGGATTTTGGGTCAAAATCGCGGCGGGGCCGTGTTTCAAACCTTAGGAATACTCCAGTATTTCGAGGATTTAAAACAAGGTACCAATCCCGCCAAAGGCGGGAGGGCAAAAGGCATTTTTGAGATAACTTCGAATAGCGTTGTCCAATCATACTCATACCGGTTCCTCCCTCCACGACATCATCCCCCTAAACTGGGATCGAGATTGAACTTTATAAGCCGGTGTTGCCGGAACGTTTTCAATCCCGATTTGGTCGAAATATGGATTACTTCAGTATATTAAATTTAAAAAGAGAGCCTTTCTCAAATTCGCCGGATCCCGAGTTTTTTTATCATTCCCGGCAGCATTTGGATTGTTTGCAGAAATTGGAGCTTTCCCTGCTGTTGCGGCGGGGTTTGAATGTAATTATCGGAGAGGTGGGTACCGGTAAGACCACGTTGTGCCGTCAGCTCATCCGCCGCTTTGCGCAGAAGGAAGAAATCGAAACCCATCTCATCCTCGACCCGCATTTTCTAAATGCTTCCGAATTTTTGAGCACCGTAACCAAAATGCTTGTCGGCAAAAAGCCGGCCGCTGGAAGTCTTGATTGGCAGATCAAAGAGCATATCAAGCAGTATCTTTTCCGCAAAGGCGTCGATCAAAAGAAAACCGTCGTTCTCATTATTGACGAGGGGCAGAAGATACCGGCCTTTTGCCTGGAAATCCTGCGTGAATTCTTAAATTACGAAACCAACGAATACAAGCTGCTGCAGATCGTCATTTTTGCCCAGAAAGAATTTGAAAGCACCATCCGCAAATATCCCAATTTTGCCGATCGCATCAATTTATTTCATCTGCTGAAACCGTTAGGTTTTAATGACACCCGGCTGATGATCAAATTCCGCCTGGAGAAATCCAGCAATGCGCGCCGCCAGTTGAACCTTTTTACCTATCCGGCGTTATGGGCCATCTACCGTATTAGCGCCGGGTACCCCCGCAAGATTATCAACCTGTGCCACCAGAGCATATTATCGATGATCATCCAGAACCGCTCCAAAAGCGGCTATTTTCTGGTGCGTGCCTGTGCCCGCCGGGTATTTCCGGAAGAGTCCCGCAGGAAAAAAATAATTGTGTCAGGTGTCGCGATGGCGGCAACGGCCGCGGTGCTCCTGCTGACCTTGCTGCCGCTGGATGGAATTATCGCCTTGCCGTCACGGGGGATTGAAAATCTCAAGGCTTTGTTTTCAGAGCCCCCCGAACAGATAAAAAGCGTCACGGTGCCCGAGTCCAGCACCCCGACCGTTAGCGCCCAGCTGGCACCGTCAGAGCCCCCCCAGCCGTTGCGATCGGAGACCCTGGCGGCACCGGTGGTAGAAGACGAACCAGAGCCGGTGGCGCTTCCGGAAATTGATACGTCTGAACAACCCGTCAAGGCCGATCTGCCGCCTGTTACCGAAACCAAGATCCAGATTGCGGCGCTGGCGGAAACGGCGGCGGATGACATCCGGACGGAGGCCCCTCCTGCAGCGGACTACTCGTCGATTCTGGGCCAGATAACCTTGAGGCGTGACGAAACGCTTTCAAGGATCATTCAAAGAGTCTACGGCAATTTTAATTCAAAATATTTCAAATCATTTATTCTGGCCAATCCCGACATAGAAGATCCCGATCGGGTGGAAGTCGGGCAGATTGTTTCCTTGCCTGCCATACCGGTTGAAGTTACGCCGCCGGATACACCCGTGTGGTGGGTTACGGTTGAAGAAACCGATCGGCTCGAAGATGCCTATAATGTATTAAGGGACTACCCTCAAAAGGCTTCCGATTTGCGTTTGATTCCCCATTGGACACCTGCAAACGGCACCCAATTTTCCGTCGTGTTGAACAGGATTTTTACCGATGCGCAAACGGCGCGCACCGGGCTGGAGTCGATACCGGCAGGGTTTGGTTCCAACTCCCGGGTGGTATCTGCGTGGGACACGCAATCGGTTTATTTTGCCGACCCGTATTTTGGTCGATAACTCTAACAAGCGGCAAACAAGAGAAAAAAATTGAGAGCAAGAAAAAAATTAGGCGAAATTCTGGTCGAAGGTGGGTTGCTGACCCAAAAGCAGCTGGAAGAGGCGTTACCATTTCAAAAGAAAAGTAATTTGAAACTCGGTCAGTTTTTGGTGCGTGAAGGTATTGTCAGCGAGAGCCAGATAGTGGATCTGGTTTCCAACCAGTTGCGGCTTGAACAATACCGTCCGGATAAATACACCCTCGATGTGGACCTTGCCAACCTGCTGCCGCCCGACATTGCCCACAAATACCAGGCGGCACCGCTTCAGAAAAACGGCCTGCTGCTCACCATTGCCATGATGGACCCGTTGGACATCAACGCTCTGGATGCCATCGAAGTGTACACCAATTGTGAAGTCGAAGCCATCATCTGCACCGAACAGCATTTAAATCAGCTGCTCAACAGCCTATACGGCTCCTACGCCGGAATCGGCGGTGTGCTGGAAGATATGGAAGAGATGGAGATCGACAAAACGGCTGAAAAGGCTCCGGTGACCGAGGATGTGGAAGTCAGTTCTTTGCAGGGCATGGCTGAAGAAGCGCCGGTCGTCCGTTTGGTCAATTCCATTTTGTCCCAGGGCGTGCGGGAAGGCGCCAGCGATATCCACGTCAGTCCCGAAAAAGAATCCGTTCAGGTGCGTTTCCGGGTGGATGGCAGGCTTCACGAGGTGCCGGCTCCGCCCAAATCGATGTTTCTGCCGATTATTTCCCGGCTTAAAATCCTGGCCAATATGGATATTGCCGTCTCCAGGATACCCCAGGATGGCCGGTTTACCGTCAAAATGAAAAACAAGGATATTAATATCCGGGCGTCCACCATACCTTCTATTTACGGGGAAAATATGGTGCTGCGTCTGCTGGATACCAGCAACAGCATCTATTCGCTTGAACGGCTGGGAATGAACGAAAAAGACCGCCAGAAACTTGAGCGTATGATAGCCAAGCCCCACGGCATGATTTTGAGTACGGGCCCCACCGGGAGCGGTAAAAGTACCAGTCTGTACTCGATATTAAAGAAAATCAACCAGCCGGACATCAACATTATTACGGTGGAAGATCCGGTGGAGTACCGGATCGAGAAGATTCGTCAGGTCCAATTAAACCGCAAAGCCGGCATGACCTTTGCCAGCGGGTTGCGGTCCATATTGCGCCAGGATCCGGATGTGATTATGGTCGGCGAGATCCGGGATTCGGAAACTGCCAACATCGCCGTTCAGGCGGCGCTTACCGGGCACCGGGTGCTGAGCACCCTTCACACCAACGATGCGCCCGGTGCGATCACGCGTTTTGTCGATATGGGGATTGAACCTTTTCTGGTGGCATCGGTGATGATTGTTGCGTTTGCCCAGCGCCTGGTTCGAACCGTATGCCCGAACTGCAAGGCACCCTATAAACCGGCGGCGGAGGCATTAAAATTTTGGGGACTGGACAAGGTCAAAAATGCCAACTTTCAGCGGGGCAAGGGGTGCTTCAACTGCATGCACACCGGTTACAAAGGCCGATCCGGCGTGTATGAAGTGTTGCTGATCGATGACCTGGTTAAGGATCTAATCCTGAAAAGAGCCTCTGCCCACGAAATTGCCCGGGCAGCAACCGAATCCGGGGACTACAACACGCTGAGAGACAATGCCGCCGAGAAAGTGATCCTGGGAATTACATCGCTTGAGGAAGCGGCATCGGCGGTGATGGTATAACCTCGCCGCACCGGCTATCGTGTTTTTCAAAAGCGTCAAGACACTTTTGAAGGAATTAACTATTAGACTCACTGATGCGAGGCAAATCCGAAATTCGAATACCGAAACTCGAAATTCATCCGTCCGGGGCGGGCAAGAATTCGAAGGAACAAAATGCTGATGACCCAAACATAAAATTGAAGCTCGGCTAAGCTCCTGTTTGGAATTTTGATCATTAGAATTTCGATATTGTTCCGGATTTCGAAATTCGGATTTCGTATTTTAATATTTGTATTTATTGACACTTAAAAATCCAAATCAGTTATTTCTTGATCGATTAAATAACTCAACACAGAGATAAACATGCCAAAGTTCAGTTACCGCGCCATCACCGAAATGGGTTCGACTGAAACCGGTGCCATCGAAGCCTAATCCCCTGAAAAAGCCAGCTCTATGCTGGCCGCCCAGGGATTTATCCCGACCCGCATAAAAGAGGAGCGGGCGGCCGTGCCCGCCATTAAGCTGGGAAGCCTGCTGGAAGCCTTTTCTCCGGTCAAGGCTCCCGAGCTAATTCTGTTTACCAAGCAATTCAATACCTTGATACGGGCCGGGGTCCCGATGCTGTCCTTGCTGAAGGTGCTGGAAGAGCAAACCGAACATCCTCGACTGCGCAGGATACTCGGCACCATTTATCAGGACATTAAGGAAGGCTCCAGCCTGTATGATGCGTTTGGCCGCCATCGGAGCGTATTTTCACCGTTGTACTGCAACATGCTGAAAGCCGGTGAAGCCAGCGGCGCGCT
>JAFDCJ010000076.1 GCA_019312835.1 Deltaproteobacteria bacterium | reverse complement strand
TTATCCCTGGTTTCTGGATTGGGGGCGGGATGCTTTAATTTTTACGCGCGGGCTGGTGGCCGCCGGAAAACTAGCGGATGCCCGTGAGATTCTCATCCAGTTTGCGCGGCTTGAGAAAAACGGAACCTTACCCAACATGATTCAGGCTGAAAATGACGCCAACCGCAATACATCCGACGCGCCCCTGTGGCTGCTGACTGCCTGCGCTGATTGGGTCCAGGCTCAGGATAAAGACGCCTTGCTCGAATCCGATTGCGGGGGGCGCACGCTGGGACAGATTCTGCTGTCCATCGGCCAATCCCTTAAAAGCGGTGCTCCCAATGGCGTTCACATGGACTTAGAGTCGGGATTCATTTTCAGTCCGATCCATTTCAGCTGGATGGATACCAATCATCCTGCGGGCACCCCTCGCCAGGGCTATCCCATTGAAATCCAGGCCCTGTGGTATGCTGCCCTGAACTTTCTGGCGCAGATCGATCCAGCTAAATCCGGTCAAAAGTGGCTGCAGTTGGCCGAGCAGGTTCAAGCGGCCATCCTAAAATATTTCTGGCAGCCGGACCTCGCCTATCTGGCAGATTGTCTGCATGCCGCTCCCGGCCAAGCAGCCCGAGAGGCTATCGCCGACGACGCCCTGCGCCCCAACCAGCTGCTGGCCATCACACTGGGCGCCATCACCGATCAGGCCAAATGCCGCGGCATCCTGTCCGCCTGCGAAACACTTCTGGTCCCGGGCGCCATTCGCAGCCTGGCTGATCGACCGGTTCGACATAAGATCAACATCTTTCACCAGGGCAAGCTGATCAACGACCCCCGCCATCCTTACCAAGGAAAATATGAAGGAGACGAAGACACCCGGCGCAAACCGGCCTATCATAATGGCACGGCTTGGACCTGGCTGTTTCCCTCTTTTAGCGAAGCATGGGCGATGACCTACGGAGAAGAAAGCAAAGCAGACGCTTTGGGATGGCTATCCAGCGGGGCGCATCTTTTAGAGCACGGCTGCCTGGGGCATATCCCGGAAATTTTAGACGGCGATTACCCTCATACGGCGCGTGGATGTGATGCCCAGGCCTGGGGGGCAAGTGAGTTGCTGAGGGTCTGGCAAAAGCTTAAATAAAAAAAGACAAATCTCAAGCACCAAATTACGACTCGGCCTGAGCTCGTCGCAGGCCAGATAAATCCCAAATTTCAATTGTCCAATAATCCAAACTTTGTTATTTGATATTTGTAAATTATGATGCCGGGAAATCATCTTAATTCATAAAATTAAACGAACTGATAATGAAAATAAGAATTTGTCATGAAGGATATATTGCTTTTTAGCGCTTTAGGCTTTATTCTTCTGTGATTCAACATCCAAGATTGTTTGCCAGAAGAGAATCATAACAGCGATTCCGGCTGTAAAACAACTTAAGGATTCTGATCATATGAAAAAATTTCAAACATTCCAGGTGGTTCCAAATATACCCAAACCGCTACTATTTATCGAAACCCTCTCCCGCAATATGTGGTGGTGCTGGAATAAAGATGCCATCGAGCTTTTCCGGCGCATGGATCCGCCGCTGTGGGGGGAGGCCGGCCGCAACCCGATTGTCTTCTTATCGAAGATTCCACAAGGCCGTTTTGAAAAATTGGCCAGGGATAAAGGGTATCTGGCCCACTTAAAAGGCGTTCAGGAGCAGTTTCAAAGCCGGGTTTTGGATTCAGCCGAGAGCGTCATGCACGATTTTGGGCCGCAGGACACCAATGCGTATTTCTCCATGGAGTTTGGCATTCATGAAAGCCTGCCGTTATTTGCCGGTGGCCTGGGAATTTTGGCCGGCGATCATTTAAAGGCGGCATCGAATCTGGCCCTTCCGCTAACCGGTGTGGGGCTCATGTATCGCCGCGGCTATTTCCGCCAGTATCTCAATCCGGATGGATGGCAACAGGAAGCATATCCGGAAACCGACATCTACGATCTTCCGGTCAAGCGCGTGCGCGATGAAGCCGGTAACGAATTGCGCATCTCGGTTGTCGGCCCTGAAGGCCCGATCCAGGCAATTGTCTGGAAGATCATGATCGGGCGCATTTCCCTTTACCTGCTGGACACCAACATTCTTGAAAACCCGCTGCCGTATCGCGAAATCACGTCACGGTTATACGCCGGTGATCAGAAATCGCGACTGGCCCAGGAGGTGTTGCTGGGAATCGGCGGAATGCGTGCCCTGGCGAAAATGAATATCACGGTCAAGGTGCTGCACATGAACGAAGGGCATTCGGCTTTCGCCAGCCTGGAACGGCTGGCCCTCACCATGGCCAACCACGATGTTGACCTCAAAACCGCCCTTGAGATCGTGCCTCGCACAACCGTCTTTACCACCCATACGCCGGTGGCTGCCGGGCATGATGAATTTCCCGCCGCCGACGTTCTGCCCTACCTAAAACCCATGGAGGAACCCTTAGGCACGACGGCCAAAGACATTTTATCCTGGGGACAGCCCGATGGCGCCCCTGCCGAAGCGCCCTTGTCGATGTTCATCCTGGGGCTGCATCTGGCATCCCATTGCAACGGTGTCAGCCGGCTGCACGGCTCTGTGGCCCGGCGCATGTGGTCGCATGTCTGGCCGCAGCGACCGATCGAAGAAGTCCCCATTTCCCATATCACCAATGGCGTTCATATATCCTCGTTTATTTCGCAGGAATTTGCCAACCTTTTTGGACGCTATCTCGGGCCGGATTGGTACATGAGTTCCCGTAAACCGGAAAATATCAAGCACATCGATGATATTTACGACGAAGAGCTGTGGCGCAGCCATGAAATGAACCGCTCGCGTCTGGTGCGCACCTGCCGCGAACAACTGGTCAAACAATATGCGCGCCGCAACGCACCGCGAACCGTGATTGAGGCGCTTGAATCCTTAATGGATCCGAATGTACTGACCATCGCATTTGCGCGCCGCTTTGAAACCTATAAACGGGCTTATTTGCTCTTTCAGGACCCCCGGCGTCTGGAAGCCATCATCAACTCGAAAAAATACCCGGTTCAGTTTGTTTTTGCCGGCAAGGCGCATCCAAAAGACAACGAGGGCAAAGATCTTATTAAACGGCTTTTTGAGTTTGCCAGC
>JAFDCJ010000075.1 GCA_019312835.1 Deltaproteobacteria bacterium | reverse complement strand
GCTGCCTGGTCAATCCGGATGGGGCCAAGACGGTGGAGGCGGCCTTCAAGGTGGTTCGGGCGTTATCCGGCAGGCTGCGCGATAAGTACCAGCTGGTATAATCCCCTGGCAAAACCTGCCAAATCAATCTCCCCTTCCGCGCCCGGGGTTCCTTGTTGACGCCGTTGCCGGCCGGCATCGGCATCCCAGCCCCCTAGGCGGTTTACAGCGATGGTTCGCCGCCGAAGCTTTAGCGCAACAATGCTTTTGGAATACGGCATCGGCGGGTATGACAAGCCGTTAGAATTGCTTCTGGGAACCGACCTGGCCGGCAAAAAAACAGGCCGCAAAGTGATTGGGATTAATTTCATTCAGCGCCGGTTCATTTTGCCGGCAGGTTTCCCGGGCATAAAGACAGCGGGGATGAAAGCTGCAGCCCGGCGGGGGATCGATGGGGCTGGGCACGTCACCTTTTAAGATGATCCGGTTGGCCCGCGGCACCGAAGGGTCGGGGATGGGGACGGCCGACAAAAGGGCCTGGGTATAGGGGTGCAGGGGGTTTTTGTAGAGGGTCTTGCTGGGCGCAATTTCGACGATTTTGCCCAGATACATGACGGCCACCCGGTCGCTGACATGTTCGACCACGCTGAGGTCATGGGAAATGAACAGATACGTCAACCCGAAATCGTCTTGAAGCTCTTTGAGCAGGTTGATGACCTGGGCCTGGATCGAGACGTCCAGGGCGGATACGGCTTCGTCGCATACCACCAGTTTGGGGTGCAACGCCAGGGCCCGGGCCACTCCGATGCGCTGGCGCTGGCCGCCGGAGAATTGATGGGGATAACGGCGCATGTGTTCTTTGCGCAGCCCGACAACGCTCAACAGGTCTAAGACTCTTTCATCTCTTTGCGCGCGATTTTTAACGCCGTGGATCAGCAGGGGTTCGCCGACAATGTGAGAGACGGTTTTGCGCGGGTTGAGGGACGAGAAGGGGTCCTGGAAAATAATCTGCATTTTCTTGCGCAGGGCTCGCATCTGGCGGTGGTCATAGGTTAAAATATTCTCATTCTCAAAATAGACCTCACCGGCGGTGGGCTCTTCCAAACGCAAAATCGCCCGGCCGAAGGTGGTTTTGCCGCAGCCGGATTCTCCGACCAGGCCGAGGGTTTCGCCTTCGTTGATCTTGAGGCTGACATCTTCGACCGCTTTAACCGCGGCGATCTGCTTCAGCAGCACACCGCCCCTGATGGGGAAATGTTTAACGATGTTTCTGGCGTCCAGAAGGGCGCCGCTGTTGGGGACGTCAGGCATATTTCAAACACCTTACCAAATGATGGTCGGCCACCTGGTACATATCGGGCTCCTTGTGCCGGCAGTCGTCGAAAACATCCTGGCAGCGATCGCTGAACAAACAGCCCGAAGGTAAATTCAGCAGCGAGGGCACCATACCCGAAATGGTTTGCAGCCGCTTATCATGGGATGTCCTGCCCAGGACCGGGATGGACTGCATCAGGCCGACGGTATATGGATTTTTGGGGCTGGCAAAAATCGTTTTGACATCCGTGTATTCCATTACCTTGCCGGCATACATGACCGCCACGAATTGCGCCATTTCCGCGATGACGCCCAGGTCGTGGGTGATGAACAAAATGGCCGCCCCGGTCTCCTCTTTGAGCTTGTTCATCAGGTCCAGGATCTGGGCCTGAATGGTGACATCCAGGGCGGTGGTAGGCTCGTCGGCGATCATCAGGGTGGGATTGCATGCCAGGGCCATGGCGATCATGACCCGTTGTCGCATACCGCCGCTCATCTGGTGGGGATAATCATCCAGGCGCGATGCGGCTGCCGGAATGCCCACCAGCTGAAAGGCTTCCAGCACCCGTTCGCGGGTTTCCCGGCGCGACAGCCGCTGGTGCAGGCGGATGACTTCTCCCACCTGATCTCCCACCGGAAAAACCGGATTCAGCGATGTCATGGGCTCCTGGAAAATCATTGAAATGCGATTGCCCCGGATCTTGCGCATGGCGGCCTTGGAGACATTTAATAAATTCTGACCCTCAAAATAGATTTCACCGCCGACAATTTTGCCAGGGGGGTCCGGGATCAGACGCATGATGGAGTGCGCCGTGACACTCTTGCCGCAGCCTGACTCGCCCACCAGACCCAGTGTCTGGCCGGCCTTAATGGTCAGGCTGACATTGTCCAATGCTTTGGCCGTATAACCGCGGACAAAAAAATGGGTCTGGAGATTTTTTATGTCTAAGAGGGTCTTGTTCTGCATGGATTGTCTGCGTTAATCTTAGTGAGGTGTTGCCGTTACAAATTTTTGAAAAATAAGAATATCGAATATCGAATAATGAATATCGAATGTCGAAGGAATGAATCGCTTCGCGCTGTCGTTTGTACGATTGCAATCAACCATTCGATCTCATAATCTCTCCAGTCAGAATATGCCACTTCATTATTCAAAATTCGATATTCGATATTCGATATTCGATATTTAATCCCTTTCTTCAGTCCCGAAGTCTAGGATCTAAAGCGTCCCTCAGTCCGTCTCCCAGCAGGTTGAATCCCAGCACGGCGAATAAAATGGCCAGGCCCGGAAAGGTCATGACCCATGAGGCTCTCAGGATCAATCCCCGGCTTTTGGCGATCATGGCACCCCATTCCGGGGTCGGGGGCTGGGCACCCAGCCCCAGAAAGCTCAAGGCGGCCGCATCCAGAATGGCGGATGCGAAGCTCAAGGTGGTCTGAACAATCAGCGGGCCGAAACAGTTGGGTAAAATAGCGATAAAGATGATGCGCCAGTCCCGGGCGCCCACGGCGCGGGCGGAGGTGACGTAATCTTTTTCACATTCTTCCAGGACACTGCCGCGCACAATGCGGGCAAATCGCGGAATATAGGTGATGCCGATGGCGACCATGGCATTGCGGAGGTTCGGTCCCAGATAGGCGACGATCACAATTGCCAGCAGGATGTAGGGAAAGGACAGAATCATGTCCATGATGCGCATGATGACGCTGTCCAGCTTGCCTTTGTAATAGCCGGAAATGCAGCCAAGCAGGGTGCCGAAAACGAAGGCCAGGCCGACGCTGACCACCGCCACCGCCAGCGACACCCGGGCGCCGTAGATCAGCCGGGAGAGGATATCGCGCCCCAGGTCATCGGTGCCGAGAATATTTTTCCAGGTTCCCGTGTCATGCCACACCGGCGGCTTGATCTGGTCGTACAGGGAGGTCTCCAGGGGATCATGCGGGCTGATGTACGGCGCCAGGATACCGCTCAGGATAAAGATCGTAATAATGATCAGGCCGATCACCGCCGTCTTATTGCGGTACAGCTGGCTGAGCTGATCGATAAACGGATGCCGGTCTTCCGGATTTTTTCTGGGCTTATGGGGCGTCATATGTTCAGCAAGTCCTGCCTATTGAACCTTGATTCTCGGGTTGATGACAGCGTACAGCAAGTCGACACACAGGTTGATCACAATAAAGATGGACGCCAGAAACAGGGTTCCGCTGCGGATAACCATGTAGTCGCGCTGCATCACGGCGTCGTAGATCCATTTGCCCACCCCGGGCCAGGCAAATATCGTTTCCGTCAGGATGGCACCGCACAGCAGGACCCCGAACTGCAGGCCGATGGTGGTGACCACCGGAATCAGGGCGTTGCGCAGGGCGTGTTTAAACACCACCTTAAACTGCGACAGGCCCTTGGCTTCGGCGGTCTTGATAAAATCCTGGCGCAGCACCTCCAGCATGGACGAGCGGGTCATGCGGGCGACAATCGCGGTCGGGATCGTGCTGAGGGTGAAGGCCGGCATGATGATGTGCCAGACGGCATCCCGGAATGCCGGCCAGTTGCGGGTCAGGACGGCATCCAGAATGTAAAAATTGGTGATGGTTTCCAGTTCTACCCCCACGCTCAAACGGCCGGACATCGGCAGCCATCCCAGATTGAGGGAGAAAATCAGCATAAATACCAGTCCCAGCCAGAAAATGGGCATGCTGACCCCGATCAGCGCACCGAGCATGCTGAGGTAATCAAAAATCGAATACTGCTTGGTGGCCGAGACAATACCTAAGATCATGCCCATGACACAGCTGATAAACAAAGCCACAAGGGACAACTCGATGGTGGCCGGGAAACGCTGCTTGACTTCGATCCAGACTTTTTGCCGGGTCCAGATGGTCTCGCCCAGATCGCCCTGCATCAGCTGTTTTAGAAACATTCCGTACTGAACATACAGGGGCTTATTCAGGCCGAGATGTTCGCGGATTTCCTGCAGGGCCTCCTCCGATGCCCTTTCGCCCATCAACAACTCGGCCGGATCTCCCGGGGTGAGGTGCAGCATAAGAAACACGATGATCGAAACCCCCAGCAGGGTGGGGATCATGATCATTAGGCGTCTGATGATATAAGCCAGCATGTTCCAAGTGGTATAATAAATTTCAGCGTCTGTAAATAAAAAAGGGAAAGGGTTCGGGCCCCTTTCCCTTTTTTGTGGTTAATGCCTCAGCCGGTCATTATTCCAGCCAGACGTTTTTCATCCTGACCGAACCGGTCGGATGCAGTTTGAAGTCCATGACCTGATTGCGAGCGGGCCAGATGACCGTGGAATGGGCGATCGCAATCGCCGGCACTTCATCATAAAATACCTTCAGAGCCGCTTTATAAATTTCAGCGCGTTTGGTCTGGTCGACGGTTTGCTTGCCGTCCAGAATGAGTTTGTGGTATTCCTCGTTTTGCCACTGGGTCCGGATGGAAGAAGACGCCATCCCGTCGAACAGGACGGCCAGGAAGTTATCCGGGTCACCGTTGTCTCCGGTCCAGCCCAGCTGGAAGAGATCCATGTCTTCGGGCTGTTCGCGTTGACGTTTCAGATAGGTCCCCCACTCGTAGCTGACGATACGGGCCTTGATACCGACCTTGGCCAGGTCGGCCGACATGGCCACCCCGATTTTCAACCCGTCGGGATTATAGGGTCGGGGAACCGGCATGGACCACAGGGTGATTTCCGGCAAGCCCTCGCCTCCGGGATACCCGGCGGCCGCCAGTTCCTTTTTGGCCATTTCCGGGTCATAGGGGTATCCGGGAATGGACTCATTATACCCCCACATGGTGGGCGGAATCGGGTTTTTGGCAACCTGGCCCATCCCCTGGTAGATGTTGTCGACATAGGCTTTACGGTTAAGCGCATAGGCGATGGCCTTGCGCAGATTTTTATTGCTCTTCCAGGGCTCCTTGGTGTGGTTAAAGGACAGGTAGCCAATGTTCATACCGGGTTGTGCGATCAGCTTGATGTTTTTGTCCTGGCGGGCGAGTTCGACATCAGCCGGGTTGGGGAACTGGCAGATGTGGATGCCGCCGGCTTTCAGCTCCAGAAAGCGCACCGAGTTTTCCGGGATGGAGCGAAAGACCAATTGATCCAGATAGGGGCCGCCGGCCTTGTCCCAGTAATCCGAATTCTTGGCCAGGATGATGCGATCGTCCTTGACCCATTTAACGAATTTGAACGGGCCGGTGCCGACGGGATTTCTCAAAAACTCCTTGGGATTGATCATAAAGGCCGTCGGACTGATGATGTCGGCAAAGTCCATACCCATGTTGGCCAGGAAAGGCGCTTCGACCCTTTTGAGTTTGAAAACCACCGTGTATTCGTCTGTTGCGGTAATCGACTCGATGGTATCATCCATTTCCATGGACACCCAGTACTCAGGGGTACGCTCCTGGGCCGGAATATCCCAGCCCTTGCCGAAGAATTTCACATTGCGGTCCTTCATCATGCGGCCGATGGAAAATACGACGGCGTCTGCATTAAACGGCGTGCCGTCATGGAACTTGACCCCTTCTCGCAATTTAAAGGTGTAGGTCTTGCCGTCCGATGAGATCGTCCAGGACTTGGCCAGGCCGGGTTCCAGTTCGGTGGATTCATCTTTATAGGCAACCAGGGCTTCAAAGACGTTGTCGCAGATCATGAAGGAGTTGCCGTCCGTTTCATAGGCCGGATCAAGGCCGACACTGTCGCCACCACGGCCGAATATCAGCGTGCCTCCCGTCTTGGGGGCCGCCAGAGCCGTACCGGCACAAAGAAAAACGATCAAAGTCAAAATTACTCCGATTTTTTTCAGCATAGGTAATTCCTCCTTATCTGGTTGGTTAACGTTATATGGGAACTGCTTCCCATTTCAATTCGACAATTCCTTTAAATAGCAGAAGGCAATAGGGATGTCAAAGGAAGAGATTATAAAGGTTAGATAAGCGCAACGTAAAAATTAAAGAAACCGGATTAGAGGTTTTATATAGGGAAAAAATCTTAAATTACAAACAAATCTCAAATCACAATTTCCGATGTCCGGCACGTTCGCTATAGTTGCAGTGCATTCGACACCATCTTTTAGCGGTAGTATTTTCTTGGGTCGTTACAAATGTGGCAGATCTGCGATTTGAACAGTGACAGGTTCAGTCTTTTTGAATTTAGGTCCTTGAGATTTATTTGAGATTTGTGTTTGGGTGCCTGGAATTTCTGTGAGTGTGATTTGGCAGCTATCAGGACGATACGCTGCCAAACTGCCATTCTATAGTCTTCCCTCCTCAACCCCATGACAGGCCACCTGGGCGCCGGAGTTCAGATCGATGAGTTTGGGAATCTCCTGGGTACAGCGTTCGTTGGCATAGAGGCAGCGGCCGTGGAAAACGCAACCGCTGGGCAGGTCGATGGGCGTGGGCACCTCGCCCTTCAGTTTGACGTGCTTGGCTTTCTGGCGGCCGAGCTCCGGTATGGCGCTCAACAGGGCGCGGGTGTAAGGGTGGCGGGGCGATTGGTACAGTTCGCCGGTGGCGCCCAGTTCGCAGACCGTACCGAGATACATCACCGCCACCCGGGTACTGAAATGCTTTACCACGGATAAGTCATGGGTGATGAAGAGATAGGTCAGCCCCCTTTCCTCCTGGGCTTTCATCAGCAGGTTGAGAATTTGAGCCTGAATGGAAACATCCAGGGCCGATACCGGTTCATCGGCGACAATAAACTCGGGGTCCACCATGAGGGCCCGGGCGATACTGATGCGTTGTCTCTGGCCGCCTGAAAATTCGTGGGGGTAGCGCGTGGCCCAGCTGGGTTCCACCCCCACCTGCTGCATGACTTCCGCCACCTTGTTCTGGACCTCATTGGGCGTGGTGGACCTTTTATGAAATAGAAAGGGCTCCTCCAGGATTCTTTTGACAGTCATGCGCGGATTCAGGGAGGCATAGGGATCCTGAAAGATCATTTGCATTTTCTTGCGAAAGGGCAGCATCTGGCGCGATGTCAGGTGGTCGATCCGGTTGTCTTGATAATATATCTTACCGCTGTCGGGCGGATACAGGCCCAGCACGGCTCGGGCCAGGGTCGATTTGCCGCATCCGCTTTCCCCGACCACACCCAGGATCTCACGCGGCCGTATGCTTAGACTGACATCATTGACGGCCTTGACCGTGGTCCTGCGGCGCACAATCCGCCAATCCTCCCAGGTCAGCTGTTCCAGCAACCCACCGGAGATATCGAAGTGTTTCACCAGGTTGGTGATGGTTAATAGGGCGTTGTTGTTTTCCATGGTATATGCCGATTAATCTTACTTTAATTTAGCTAAATATAGTCTCAGGCATGGTTGCCTTCAATGGCTGGCAGGCCAGGGGACTGGAAAGCCTGAAGGTCGATTTGCCTGGAAACCTCCAGGCAGTATATGCCCAATTTCTTTTAAATGAACCCGCAAATAGCCAAAAGTCTCCCTCGCCCTTGATGGGAGAGGGCCGGGGTGAGGGTGAATAAGATGATATTCATCATTTTTGTCCCCCTCCCCTTGATCCCCTCCCGCGAGGGGAGGGGAAATCTGACTTTTTTACGAAGTCGTCAATTATCTCCTTCCTCATCTTTTGCCATGAGCTATGAGCTATCAGCTATGAGCTGTGGCACGCCAGTGCCACATTATTTGACCATATGACACGCGGTCATGCGGTCGCGGTCGTGTCTGCTGATCAGCGCCGGCACTTCCCTGTGGCAAACCGCCTCGCTGATGGTACAGCGGGGATGAAATGCACACCCGGGCGGGATATCGGTCAAGGTGGGCATCATGCCGGGGATCTGGTTCAGTCTTGATCCCGGCTGGAGGCTGCCGGGCAGGGCTTTGATCAACCCCTGGGTATAGGGGTGTTCTGGATTGTGGATGACCGCCTGGGTGGCACCGATCTCCACGATTTTGCCCGCATACATGACGGCGATTTTTTCGGTT
>JAFDCJ010000074.1 GCA_019312835.1 Deltaproteobacteria bacterium | reverse complement strand
GGATAGTCAGCGTCGTCGGAATCCGACATCATGCTGTCAAAATACATATCGATGATACCGCGATGATCGGCATATTTACTAGCCAGAAGATCCCTGAATCCGGCGTAGCCGGGTTCGGCCAACAGTCCATCTATCTCGTGGGCGCGCTTGCCTAACTGACGACAGTATTTGTCCGTGACAGTCCCAAGAGCCGTGCCTCTTTTCTTGGCGACGCGGCTGGTTGCCTGGGTGCGGCTGTACCCGTTGACCTCCATTTCATAAACGACTTCAAGAATTTGTGCCAATGATTTGGGCAAGCCCTGGATACTGACCGTCGGTATGGCAAACGCGGCCGGCGGCTCTTTGGGGGGGGCTTGTTCACCGAACAGGAGCCTATTGAGCACCGAATTGGGCGTATCAACAAAGGGCTCGGCGTGGCGCTGCAAGTGGTGCCAGATGCCCTCATCGACTTCGATGGTATATTTTTGCATGCCTGGATCCTCTGTGTGACGTTGTTTCGATTCTTACGTAATTATACGAAAGGATTGCTAGTAATTCAAGCGGATTTTCTCCAACAGACCGATCCGGGCAAGATTAGCGGCTGGATTTCACTGCCGCTGGTTCGGTTTGCCGCATGCCCGTGCGCTCATTCCGGGAGTTGTCTGTGAAAGGATGGCGCTTGAAAAGATCTCGTCGAGGGGGCAGGTTCAAGAACTGCCAGGCGCCGGACGGTGGGCGCGGCTCAGCAGGTTACTAGAACCCGGCTAGGGAGTTGAGCGTGCGGCCCGGTTTTAAGGATTTATCTTAATGGTGGATTCGGATATCCCCTGGGTGGCTTCGCGGCCTTCAAGGACCGAAACAAAAAGCGTGTGCTTGCCGATGGAGATGACATCTTTTCCCGATAAGCCGGCTTTTGTGATCCGCTCATTATTTAAGAGCGTCCCGTTGGTGCTGTTGAGATCTTCAATGAAATAACTGCCGTTCTGCCGGGTGATGGTGGCGTGCTTTTTGGAGACGCCCAGGTTGTTGATCTGAATATCACTGTTCGTATTACGTCCAATCGTGATGGTGTCCTTGTCGGTTTCGAGTGTTTTGAGTTCGGTATGTTTGAGCATTAACACGATTTTCAGCATGGGCCCCTCCAATTGATGTTAATATCGCTGCGCTGCCGTCAGACTGAGACAGCCAGAATGCCATCTGTTATCCTTAATATCGGCTGTTGAACCGATATCTTTACTGATTTTTTTCCCTTGGTTTCGGACAGTCGAGCGGTTGGCTTAACCCTAAGATTTAACTAACAACTCAAGCGGATCTATAGCTGTCAGGATCAAAAAGGTTTCAGGTTTCAGGTGTCAGGTGTCAGTGGATAAACAGAACGAGTGAAGATTTCTGAACTTTCAAACCATCAAAACGATGACGGTATTGCCGTTCCTACCAAGCTTTTGTGTAATCGTTTCGTTGCTCAAGTTAAAGTATGCATTTAAACTTCTGGTGTTCTCCGATACCGACGCTGACACCTGAAACCTGATGGAAGCCGCAAGGACGATCTAAATAGCAAATGGGGGAAAGCCATATGGGAGCAGTTTTTACGAACTTTTTTGGGCGGTCAGGCCAAGTTTTCCTGGCAGGCCTGGATGTCCTTGATAATCTGGGGGGCGCTTTGATATCGTTTGGAGACGCCTTTGGCGAGCATTCGGTCGATGACACGAACACAGCAGTCGGGGGTTTTGGGCGCGATGTCCTTCAGCGGCACGTAGTCAGAATTGGAAACGGCATATAAAAGCGCCGACATGCTGTCACCGGTAAAAGGCCGCTGGCCGGTCAGCATTTCATAGAACACAATGCCAAGGGAAAATAGGTCTGAGCGGCCGTCAACCTTCTTTCCGGCGACTTGCTCGGGGGACATGTAGCTGGGGGTGCCGAATATGACCCCGGTATGGGTTCTCGAGGCAGACATCACCCGGGCAATGCCGAAATCGGCGACTCTGACCTGGTCGTTTTTCATGAGCATGATATTGGCCGGTTTAATATCGCGGTGCACCACCTGCTGGTCGTGGGCATAACCCAGGGCTTCGGCTACCAGCGAGACGATATTCAATACCCGCTGAAGCGGCAGCAGCTGGCCTTTTTGGCAGCAGTGAGTCAGATCCTGGCCTTCGAGCAACTCCATTGCGATGTAGGCCATATCGTGATCCTCCCCCACATCGTAGATGGTTACGATGTTCGGGTGGGAAAGCTTGCCGGCGGCCTCGGCCTCACGGAAAAAGCGCGCTTTGACCTCGGCCAATTCATCGGCGGCGATTTCGGCATAGTTGAGGGTTTTGATCGCCACCTGGCGCTGGATACTCGGATCTCTTCCAAGATAGACCGTGCCCATGGCTCCCTGCCCCAGCTCTTTTATAATTTCATAGCGGCCAAGGGTCGGTCGGGTGGTGCCGTTTTGCACTAAAAAAGAGGTTTCTTTTTTAGGAGAGCCGCCCGACATTACCAGGGTATTTTCCAGGGAGATCAGTTTTTTTATTCTGGCTTTGACATCCCTGTATTTTCCGCCCTGCAGAATCTGGCGGTAGACGGCTAGAGCCTTGTTAAACATCCGCTTGCGTTCGAAATCCAGCCCCAGGTTATACAGCAATTTTTGAACGTCTTTGTCCTCGATGGGGCACTTCAGGAATTTTTCAAAGGCCATGTCCAGCATGCCCTGTCCCTGCAACGCCAGCCCCAGGCTCTTGTTCAGCTGAACGTTTTCATCCTGTTTTTCGGCCATGCGCCGGTCACCGCTGGTGAGCAATAAGCCAACCAGCGAAAGAACCGCGGGTGTCAGGATCTTCAACCAGATACCGCTGGCGACAAACAGGAGGACACCGGCGCCGATCCAGGTGGCTAAAAATATTCCCATGATCAGAATCCCGATTCTGGGGGTAACCCGGGGAATCACGAACAGCAGAAAAAAGCCAAAATACAGCAACGCCAAAATCTCGAGGGCAAAGACCCAGGAAGGGCGTGAGATAAATTTGCCGTTGATGATATTTTCCACCACATTAGCCTCTATTTCAATTTCAGAAGCACTTGGATTTAATGGGGTTTTATATCTTGGGGAGATCCCCTCGGCCGTCACGCCGACCAGCACGACTTTTCTCTGGAACGTTTCCGGCAGGATTTTTCCATCCAGTACATCCACAAAGGATATCTGGCGGATATTTTTACGCTGGCCGCTGAAATCGATGAACAGGCTGTGACCTTTTTCGGTGGGAATGGACTTGCGCCTCAGACCGAGTCCGGCACTTCCGGGTTTGATGTCTTTTAAACGCACGCCGGCGTGTCTCCTGGCAACCTGCAAGGCAAAGGATAGAAAATCACGGGACTGGTAAGTGATCAACAGGGGCATTTTGCGAACCACTCCGTCACTTTCGGCAATTATGTTGGTATGCCCCAGGGCGCTGGCTTTTCTGGACAGCTCGTCATAGGGCTGGACGAGGCCGGTGGCGGTTATGTTGCCTGCTTTCAAAATCCCGCGATAGCGTGAGTCGTCAGGATTCAAACCCGCTTGATCATTCCCATAGGATTTGGGGTCCAGGGAATTCAATCCCAGCCAGGCTGAAAGGGCCGGCGGCTTAAAGCCCGGCAATTCTTCCAGGCTGAAGCGCAACGGTAAAACGACCCGGCGAGCGGCGCGGACTGCCGCAATCAGCTGTTGATCATGATCCAGTTTTTTCAAAGCTTCAGTCAGGCTGTCGGATATTTCTTTAATTACTTTGCGCTGGGCTTTTGAAGGCTTTGGGGGCAGACCCTGTTGAATAAGCCGGATTTCTTCCAGGCCGGGATTTATCTCTTTGGCGGGGTATAAAAGTGACAGACCCAAGGTGTTGGCGCCGCCGCCGGTAAGCTGCCGAACCCCGTCGGCAATGTAGGAGCGGGGCCAGGGCCAGCTGCCGATGGATTGAATACTTTTGTTATCTATGGTCAGAACAACAATCTGCGCTTCGGCCTTGCGCTGCCGCAGGCCGAGCAAAGAATCATAAACCTTGTTTTCCAGCAGTTGCAGGGGATCAATTTCAAAAAGAATTTTTCCGGAAATGACCGCCAGAAACAGGATAACCAGGCTCACTTTAGATATATGAAGCTTCTTTAGCATTTGATGTTGAAATCTCGAAATCCAGTTTTATTAAAGCTATACAGATTTATCGGTTGTAATTTATGAAAAATTAAGTTTGATCACGAAAACACGAAAGTCGGAAAGCACGAAATTTTTACCCTTTATTTCGTGCTTTCGTGATAAAGCGTTGCCGCTTGGTCTCAAGTTATCTGGATTAAGGTTTATTGTCTTAATCCAAATTCCAGACTCCAGAACTGCCCCTCGTTACTGACAACCACATCCTCCTGGCGGATCTGGTTGATCTGGTAACCATCCATCGATTCGCCCTCTCGAACGATTCGACCGTTGATCACTGCCATACGCTTGGCGGCATCGGCGGACCAGGCCAGAGCCTGGAGTTGTATGTTGGAATCGTTCAGTCTGGCATAGCTTTTTATTGCTCTTGCGTTTTTGGGAGTTGCGGTCTCAGCGCCAGACGGCTTGCGGGAAACAGCCCGTTTCCCGGCGATTGATTTTTTTGAAGCCGTCAGGGTTTGTCGAGGAGGCGGCTGCTGGGCGGCTTCAGGTCTGATACCGCGGCGCTGCTGCTGTGTGCTTGTGACGGCCGGCCCTTTTCCGGTGGCGGGCTGTCCGGCCACAAGCGATTTGGTTTGCGGCCTTGCCCGCCGTGATGGTTCGGTTCTGTCGGAGGGCTCTTTCGCCGCCGTGGAAGGTATTTTGGCTGTGAAAATTTTTGATTTTTTCCCGGCCTCCCCGGTTTTTGCCTGCCGGGTCGCCGGGGATTGCGCCGGGAATAGTTTTGAGGTCACAACCTGTCGCTTTTGATAGAGAATGACAACGGTGCCAACAAGTATCAGCAGAACCAGGCCCGCTATTATCAGCCTTCGCAGCAGCCACCGTCTCCTGATACCTGAATTGACGGCCTGCTTCGCGTCAACCGACTCCGGCAGAGCGGGAAAAGACCTGGGCGGCGGCGGTTGCCCTTCTATTCTTTTTAAAGCTTTGAGAATAGAGCTCAAAATGAGAATCCTTCTAAACCGAATGTTGTTTGAATATTGGAATGTTGGAATGCTGAAATATTGGAATGATGGGTCATGAAATTACAGATGGGATGAACTTCCTCGGAAGAAATATTGGCTAAATGCCTGTAAAATAGCAAGATCCTTTCAACCCGCCGCAGGCGGACCATTATTCCATCATTCCAGAATTCCATTATTCCTTTCACACAATATAGGTATATGTCGTTATTCCTGTTGATGCCGATTAACTCTCCAAACCTGCTACCGGGTCAAGTAAGGCATTTCGAATGTATCTTTTTCGCGATAGAGAATAATTTTGGTCAGCGGTCCGACATAACCATCTACCGGAATGCCGTATTTGGCCTGTACCTCTTCGACGGCATTCTTGGTCCAGGAATCATAGGCATCATTCATTTCGACATTGCCAAAGCCCAGTTCCGATAACAACAGCTTGAGGGTGATGATCGAATCCTTGCTGGATCTCAGCGGGATTGTGCCCCAGATTGACAGAAAATTTTTCCAGGGCAGATAGGCGATGCCGGACCAGGTGAAGTTAATTTCAGCGCTGTCTGTTTCGATCATCTGGCTAGCCTCACTGGTGCCCAGATAAAGTTTAGCGCCGTCGATCCGGGTCAGTGTCAGGTAACCGGGTTCATCGCTTCCCGGTGGATAACATTCCAAAATTGCAGGCAGATTCAGGCGCTTCAGCAGGCCCATGTTTGTTTCCAGGCGATGGATGAAGAAACCGCCCGGCTTGGCCGTTAGCCGGAAAAAAGCCTGATCATCATCGAGGCTGTCGAGGTACGGTTTGAAATCGACGGATGCCCCCCATAGTTCCAGCGCTTGTCGCAGGGCCGTATGGCGTGAAGATCTAATCTCCATGGTGGCCAAATAATCCATCAGCTTCAGCGTTGCCGCCGGAGCCGCCGGCGGGGGGGCCGCTTCGGGTTCCGGCTCCAATGATGGACCGGAAACCGGCGCGACCGCTTCGGTTTCTTCCTGGTCGGCGGCCGTCGCAGGTGCCTTCGGCTCATCGGCCAGCGAGGCTGTTTCAAGACGATTTGACGGCGCTTTTATGGAGGCCTCCACCATGGGGCGCTGTGCTGTACTGAAAAAGGATCCGAATTCCCGCATAAGGGGTTGACGAAAGATCACCGCGATTAAAACCAACGCCAGTGCGGCAAATAAGCCGATCGCCTTGTTGCCGTAAATTACGTCATACCGTCGCTTAGCGCCTCTAGTCTTTAACTCTCTGATGGAAGCCCTGGTGACGCTGCCCGAAATTTTACGCTGGCTCAACCCGAAAGCAGTCAGCAGTGCCCGGTCGCAGGCGATGTTGATAACTCTTGGAATTCCTTCTGAATAATTGTAAATTTGGCGATAAGCGGATCGATCGAATTTAATCCCTGCTTTACGGGAGGCAATATTGATACGGAATTTTATATACGCTACGGTTTCTTTGTAATTGAGTGGTGTGAGATGATACCGCAAGGTTATGCGCTGGCCGAGTTGACGCAGTTCGTGGGAGTCCAGGATGTCGCTCAACTCGGGCTGCCCCACCAGAATAATCTGCAGCAATTTTTCCCTGCTGGTTTCCAAATTCGACAGCAGCCGCAGCTGCTCCAGGATATTCCGGCTCAGGTTTTGGGCTTCATCAATGAGCAAAATAACTTTTTTGCCCGCCGCCTTTTGACGCATCAGGAAGTTATTCAGTCTGTCAATCAGATCCTTGGTGTTATCACTGTCATATTTAATCCCCAGCTCATCGTTGATGGTTTTTATCAGTTGCTTGGGGCCCAGGCGGGGGTTGAATATATAGGCGGCAATGGTGTTTTCATCCAGATTCTCAAGAAAAGACCGGCACAAAGTGGTTTTACCGGTTCCGACTTCTCCGGTAATTTCCACAAAGCCGTCTCCCTGGGCCAGGGCGTAATTCAGGTGTGCCAGCGCCTCTTCGTGACTTTTGCTCAGAAACAGATAGGCCGGATTTGGTACCAGTTTAAATGGTTTTTCGCTGAAACTGAAAAAATTCTCGTACATTACTGTAACATATTAAAAAAATTTATTTTATTTTTCAAGCTGGAATGCACGATACGCCCTCATGGCCGTTTCCGGCCCCCTTTGCATGGCTTGCTCTAAAATGCGATGTCGCTCGTCTTTCTGCTTTTCGGCCAGGCGCTGGCACGCTTCATAAAATCGGGTCAGGTCACCGTCATTCTCCGCCAGGATGACGTTGAAGGCCGGCACAAACTCATGATAGGCGACCACTCCGCTGATTTTGGCATTGTTTAACGGTCGGCTCATCCAATCGTCATAGGCGGCCAGATCGTCTTGAACGGCTTTCAGCTGTTTAAATTCGTTGCGCAGATCAGTGAATATCGATGCCTTTTGACGCCTTTTCTGGCGCGGAGCCAAATCCGTCCGGTATAGATTTTCAAGTTTTTGACGATGTTCCTGAACCAAGCTGACAAATTGCTGTTGGCGGCGGTAACTATTTAAGTATTGGGTGTAAATTGCTGAGTCACCTGAGGCACTTTGCCAGCGGCGCAACCCTTCCTGCTCCACAAAAGTGGCAAAACTCTCATTGAAGGTCGTGTCATCGGGCGCATAAAGAACCTGATGAGCGACCTCATGAAACAGCAGAGCCGCTGCACCGGCTCTGGATCGCTGGATAAACGTGCTCAACACGGGGTCATCGAACCAGCCCAGGGTCGAGTAGGCTGTTACACCGCCCACATGGACATCATAGCCCTGTTGTCTTAATTCGTCAGCGTATTGCTCGGCATCGGCCTTGGCAAAGTAGCCCCGGTAGGCCGCGCAGCCGACAAAAGGATAGCACCATGTTTTGGGCACCATGGAAAATTCAGGCGCCGCCACCACATTCCAGGCGACGTAAGGTCTTTTGAGGTCGACATAGGTAAGATAATTGTTGGCCACCGGCAGCTGGAGTTCGTCTTCGGCAAACGCCCTGACATCCATGATGAACATCAGCCGCTGACGCAGGCTTTCCGACGAATTGGGGTCGGCCGTGACATCCGAAATTGGCTGCCGGTTTTTGAGAATGCGATGTTGGCCGCTAATGGCCTGGCTGTAATACTGGATTGTCTGACAGCCGGTCAGGAAGGTTGATACGAGCAAAACGAAACCTGCCACCAGCAGTTTTTTAAACGTTATGATCATCTGTCATATCCACGGTAGGTCTCTTGTGGCCGTTAATAAGGAACAAGGTCGAATATGTTTTCAGCGGAAAAATTATGTTGAGATTCTATATCAGACTGTAGCAGAATTTTTCAAATATGTCGCGGTTGAATTTGCCGGCCTGCACATCTTCTTTAATAAATTTTAGGGTTTCCAGGGGTTGCCGGGCCCGGCGATAGGGCCGATCCTCGTTGGTCAGGGCTTCGTAGCAATCGATAATCCCCAGAAGCTGGCCCACATAGGATATATTGCGGGTCCCCCTGGGATACCCGCTGCCGTCCAGCTTTTCGTGGTGTTGCAAAGCACCCAGGGCAACATCACCGCCCAACTTATTTTTATCCCGGATGATGACGTTGCCGATGGTCGGATGGGTTTTCATTATACCAAACTCATGGTTGGTCAGTTTCCGCGGTGCTCTTAAAATGGATGCGGGGATCTCGGTTTTGCCGATGTCATGCAGCAGCGCGCTTAGCCCGATGCGCCGGGTTTTAGAAAAATTAAAATTTGCATGAAAGCAAAACCCCAGGGTTAGGGCCATCACGTTGACCGAATGGATTACGGTGGTATAGTCCTTAAAGGAGATCGATGCAATTGATTTTAAAATTTCGGGGTGTTTGGAATAACCGGTGATCAGGGTCTCTATGGTTTCGGGCAACGCCCGGAGAGTGCCGCTGCGGGGCTCTTCAAGGGTTTCTTCAACCAGGTCGCAGAGGGACGCTTTGACGTTGGCCGCATTTCCGGTCGTAATGCTTTGGGTGATTTGTTTGTTAAATCCTTTCTGAAGCTCTTGAATGGCAGTTAGCCTGTCTTCCTCCTGGATAAACAGCAGCGGGTGCCGTTGCTGGTTGATTCGCATCTCTGGCAGGCTGGTTCCCGCCGGTTTATACAGGCTGTAGGAATCGGCGCCCGACTGATAGTAAAGCGGTACCGCTTTGTAATAGTTGATCTGGGAATTCCGAACTTGGATATAGCTGTGCTGGTCCATTGTGGTTGCCAATCTATCAACATAAGGTTCTGGGTTCAGGGTTCAGAGGTTCAATGGCAAAATGCGTCCAGGTTCAGATGGAGCCGTATCCTTTAAAGCTTTGGACCTTAAACTCCAACCCCGAAACCCCATTATGATATATCGGCATTATTTATAACTACTTTAATACGTTATAGTTTTTTGCTTTCGGGCCCCAGCGATACGTATTCGATGGCACACATAACGGTTTGACCGGTCACGGTTGTCAGCTTGAGCCGGTTTTCGGATTTTTGCCATCGGCTGGTTTTCATCATACCCTGAATCTCAAAGGTATCCGGATTTCCATACTTGGCAACCAGCATTTCCTTTACCGACTTCAGCCACAGTACGTCCGTAACATCATTGTTAAAATGGGCCAAAACCACTCGATACAATTTCCCGTCAGCCGATTGCTGGTCAAAGTAGAATGCAACGCCGAAATCCCGTCCCATAATCTTGACTTTTTGTTTCATTTTGCAGGTCGGGCTGGATCCGGTTTCCCAGGGATTCAATTCGTACATTTTGGCTACTTCGGCATGGGACATTCCCCACTTCGCCTTGGCCCAGCCCGTTATGTCGGATTCGGCCAATGCCATAGATGGAAGCACCGCCAGCAAAGTCGTCAATAATAAATATCTTCCTAAATTCATCATATTGTCCTTTGGCATTCCAGGTTCAGGGGTTCAGGGTTCAGAGGTTAACAGTCCCGTATTGCGCTGAACTGCCGAATAGGGGTTTTCCAGAGGCAAAATTTTCAAGCGGTTGCAAGATTATCAAGGTATTAACCCAGAACCTTTGAACTTTGAACCCTGAACCATTCTTTAAAATTTTATCAT
Organism: Deltaproteobacteria bacterium; assembly: GCA_019312835.1. GTDB lineage: Bacteria > Desulfobacterota > Desulfobacteria > Desulfobacterales > JAFDCJ01 > JAFDCJ01. Next base: position 6,758 of record JAFDCJ010000074.1, on the reverse strand, counting down.
TCGACCCGTAAAAAGACAAATGAAAATCAGGCCAATTTGCCTATTGCATGTCCGGGCAGAATTAGTGTATGTAAAAAACACTTCCAATCAATCGTTATTCAATCGACAGCATTCCCTGTTAAGCCCGATGCTCGACACCGTAAAGGAAATTGCCTATCAACACTTTAAAGGCGCCAGGGGCAGTCACAACTGGGATCATACCCTCAGGGTCTGCCGTTTGTGTGAACATTTGGGCTCGGTTGAGGGTGTCGATTTGGATGTTCTGCTGGTGGCCGCCTACCTGCATGATATTGCCCGGGGCCGCCAGGATGATTCCAACGGTGCTGTTTGCCACGCTGAAGAAGGCGCCCGCATGGCAGCGCCCATCGTTGCCGAACTGGCCCTTACCCGGAACCAGAAGGAAAACATACTGCATTGCATTCGAACCCATCGGTTTCGCGGCGACCGACAACCACAGACACCCGAAGCCCGGGTCTTATTTGATGCCGATAAACTCGATGCGATCGGGGCGGTGGGAGTGGCCCGCGCGTTTCTTTTTGCCGGAGAGCTAGGGGCCCGGCTGCATAACGCCGGGACCAACCTGGACGAGACCTTGCCGTATTCCCGTGAAGATACCGGTTACCGAGAATTCAAATTAAAACTATGTAAAATCAAAGATCGCATGCAGACCGGGGAAGGACTGAAATTGGCCCGCGGGCGCCACGCGTTTATGGAGGAATTTTTTAAACGTTTCATCGACGAGAACGAAGGAAAAAGGTGATCATTATGGCAATTAATGTCGTTGACAGGATCGACAGTCTGGTTAGGGTCCGCCACGTGCTGGTAAGTGTGTCCGATAAAAGTGGATTGGACACCTTCATACCGCAGCTTGTGGCCATCAACCCGGATATTAAGTTTTTTTCTACCGGCGGCACCTATGGCCGGATTCAGGAGATTTTGGGGGATTCCGCCGGCTCCCGCCTGACCCAGGTGTCTGATTACACGGGGCAACCTGAAACCCAGGGCGGTCTGGTTAAAACGCTTGATTTCAAGATTTACCTCGGCCTCCTGACAGAAACCTATAACGATTCCCACCAGGACGATTTAAAACGAACGGGTAGTGTGCCCATTGATATGGTGGTGGTGAACCTGTATCCCTTCAAAGAAACCATTGCCAAAGCAGGTGTGACCGTCGAGCAGGCCCGGGGCAACATCGACATCGGGGGGCCCTGTATGATCAGGGCATCGGCCAAGAATTTCATCCGGGTGGCATCGGTGGTGGATCCTTCAGACTACGGCATGATCCTGTCCGAGCTGGAATCGAATGAAGGCGCCCTGACCCTCGGGTTGCGCTACCGTCTGGCCCAGAAGGCTTTCGACCATACCGCCGTTTATGACCGCACCATCGCCGACTATCTAAGTGCCAACGGCCTGCCGGAAGTGGAGGGGTGTTACAATTTATAGGTTCAAGGCTGAGATGTTTTAAAGCGAACCGCAGAACCGCAGAATATCGAACTGTAGAATATCGAAGGGTGGTTTCGCTCCGCTCAATCTTATTTTTAATGAATAGACAGCATACATTCCTTCGACATTCGACATTCAATATTCGTTATTCGATATTCGTTTTTAAATCACAACCCTGAACCCCGAACTCTGAACCCCTGAACCTCAGCAAAAGGAGACCTCATATGGCTGAAGACCTTAAGAAAATGTACCGTACCATCATGGACGATCAATTTCCGCCCAAAATGGAGATCAGTTTCGTTGACGATAAGAACCGCCAGACCCTTTTTTATGAGAAAGTTACCTGGACCATCGACGATGTCCAGAAAGGGTTGCGGTACGGTGAAAATCCCGGGCAGGAGGCGGCCCTATACCGGCTGGTCAACGGCAATCTGGTTCTGGGGGAGACCCAGATCATTCAGCCGGGCCAGTATTTGGCTTCCGATATCGAGTTGCTGCAATCCGGCAAACACCCGGGGAAAACCAATCTGACGGACGCTGACAATTCCCTGAACATTTTGCGCTATTTTACAGACAAACCGGGAGCGGTTATCGTCAAACATAATAATCCCTGTGGGGTGGCCCTGGCCGACACCCTGGAGCAAGCCTATCTCAAAGCCAACATCGCCGATCGCGTGGCCGCTTTCGGCGGCTGTATTGCCTTAAACCGTGCGGCTGACAAGGCCACGGCCGAGGCCATCGTTCAGCAGTACGCCGAAGTCGTCGTGGCCCCCGATTTTGAAGCGGGTGTGATGGATATATTCGCCGCCAAGAAAAACCTCAGGGTGATTAAAATCGGCAACATCGAGCGGCTGCAATCTTTTGTGGGACAGCGCTGCGTGGAGTTCAAGAGCCTGATCGACGGCGGTATCGTCGCCCAATGGTCTTTTGTGCCCGCCAGCCGCAGCCGGGAAGACCTCACGCTGGCAGAGACCGAATACAAGGGCCAGGTCTACAAAATTAACCGGCCGCCCACCGACCGGGAATATGAAGATCTGCTTTTTGGCTGGCTGGTCGAATCCGGGATCACCTCCAACTCGGTGATTTATGTCAAAGACCTGGTTACCGTCGGTATTGGTACCGGTGAGCAGGACAGGGTCGGCGTTGCCGAAATCGCACGGGACAAAGCCTACCGCAAGCTGGCCGACCGTTATTGCTTTGAGAGCCTGGGCATCCCCTATAATGAATTGAAAGACGCCGCTAAAAAAGCGGAATTCGATGAGCGGGTGGCGGCTGAAAAGGGCGGGCTGATCGGGGCCGCCATGGTCAGTGACGCCTTCTTCCCGTTTCGCGACGGCGTGGATGTCGGCATCCGGGAGGGGATTACGGCGGTGATTCAGCCGGGCGGCTCCGGCAACGACTATCAGTCCATTGAAGCCTGCAACGAGGCCGATGTGACGATGGTTTATACGGGGCAACGATCATTTAAGCATTAGGTTTCAGAAGACAGAGGACAGAAGACAGAATTCTGCATTTTCATTCTGTCTTCTGACATCTGCTCTCTGTCATCTTTGATATGGCACCTGAAACCTTTATTCGCCGTGTGCCGTTTACTTTGCCCTGCACCGTGTTCACTTCAAAATATTTGCGGCAATCCCCAGCACGTATTCGATATCCTCGGACGAAATATGATAGTGGGTGACGGCCCGAATGCGTCCGGTGCCCACCGGCAGCATGCGGGCGCCTTTATCATCCAGGCGCTGCACCAGTTCCGGTGTCGTCATGTCCGGCCGGTTCACCTCAAAGTAGACGATATTGGTACGGATCTGATCTGGATCGAGAGAAACGCCGGGCATCTCCGCCAGCCCTTCGGCCAGCCGGCGGGCGTTGGCATGATCATCTGCCAGGCGCTCGACCATCTCCTCGAGGGCGACAATGCCGGCAGCGGCCAGAACACCGGCCTGGCGCATGCCACCGCCCAGTATCTTCCGGGCACGCCGGGCTTCTGAAATAAAATCCTGGCTGCCGCACAGCACCGAACCCACCGGCGCGCCCAGCCCCTTGCTCAGACAAAAGGACACCGAATCCGCCTCGGACGCCAGGGTTGCGACCGGCACATCCAGGGCTGCTGCGGCATTAAAAATACGGGCGCCGTCCACATGAATTTTTAAACCGTGCCGCCGGGCGAGAGCGCCCACCGCTTTCATATAATCTGTGTCCAGGGGATGGCCGTTGCATAAATTGTGCGTGTTTTCAAGCACGATCAGACGGGTGCGGGGGAAATGAACATTGTCCGGTCGAATGGCAGCCTCTATATCGGCTAAAGCCAGCTTACCATCGGTTTGGTTGGTCAGGGTGCGGGGGTGGATGCCGCCCACAGCGGCGGACCCGCCCTGCTCAAAAAAGTAGGTGTGAGCCGAGCCTCCCAGAATGATTTCCTCTCCCCGGGCACAATGGACCAGCAGGCTGACCAGGTTGCCCATGGTCCCGCTGGTTACAAACAGCGCCGCCGCTTTGCCCATGCGATCGGCGGCCATCTCTTCCAGTCTGTTTACAGTGGGATCTTCCCCGAAGACGTCATCACCGACATCGGCTTCCGCCATCGCCCGGGACATCGAAGCCGTCGGCCGGGTCAGCGTATCTGATCTCAAATCAACAACTCGCATAAAACCTCTCCTCTATGGTCGAATTTGTCGGATTAAGTGATAACCAAATTCCTGAAAGGCTGCAAGAAGAAAAATGGGGTGAAACCTTGATTGATGAATGCCATATGATGATCAGCTGATAGTTTCAAAACGCTTAGCCTTGGAGTATTGGAGCGATGGAGTAATGGAAATAAATAAATCCCTAAACCATCGCGCCAATGCTCCAGTACTCCAATGCTCCAATTTTTTTTGGTTGTAGTTTTTTGTTGACCAATTCTTGACTATTGGGGGCACATAAAGGTAAAAACCGAATAAATAATAATTTTCAAGGGGGTTTGATCATGTCCAAACTATTGTGGGAGCCTACCGAAGAACAGATTAAACAGTCCAACATGTATCGTTTCATGAACACCGTGAATAAAAAATATCACCAGGATTTCCAAGCCTATGCGCCCCTTTATGAGTGGTCGATTGAAAACATTGCCGACTTCTGGGAGACCCTGTGGGATTTTGCGGACATTATCGCCTCCAAGCCGTATGATCAGGTGATCGACGATGAATCCAAAATGCCGGGCGCCAAGTGGTTTTCCGGGGCCAGGCTGAATTTTGCCGAAAATCTTCTGCGCTACAGAGATGACAGGGTGGCGTTGATATTCAAAGGTGAAGCCCAGCCGTCCATCAAAATTACCTATGCCGACCTGTACGACGAAGTCGCCCGCCTGGCCAAAGCTTTGAAAGGGGCCGGTGTTCAGATCGGAGACCGGGTGGTGGGCTTTATGCCCAATATGCCCGCCGCCATCATCGCCATGCTGGCGGCCACCAGTATCGGAGCGACCTGGTCGTCCTGTTCCCCTGATTTCGGCATCAAAGGGGTGCTGGATCGTTTCGGACAGATCAAGCCCAAGGTCTTGTTCACGGCCAATGGGTATTCATTCAAGGGTAAAAAACTGGATTCCCTGGAGCGGATCGCCGATATTTTAAAAAAGCTGCCATCCATCGAAAAAATGGTAGTGGTTCCCTATACCGAGCAAAAGGCCGATATCAGCAGGATCCCCAATGCCGTCCATTACGATGATTTCAAGGCGTCAGACTCCAATCTCGAAATTGGATTTGAACAGCTGCCTTTTGATCATCCCCTGTATGTGATGTATTCGTCCGGCACCACGGGTTTGCCCAAGTGCATGGTGCAAAGTGCCGGCGGTATTCTGATTCACCATTTAAAGGAGCAGATGCTGCATACCAACCTGACACGGGAGGATACGATATTTTACTTCACTACCTGTGGCTGGATGATGTGGAACTGGCTGACAAGCTCCCTGGCTGTGGGGGCCACTTTGGTGCTGTTTGACGGCAATCCCTTCCATCCCCACCCCGCCGCCCTGTGGGAGATGGCCCAGGAAGAAAAAATTACGGTGTTCGGCACCAGTGCCGGCTATATTGCCGCCCTGATCAATGCCGGTGTCAAACCCGGCCGGGATTACGACCTGTCATCTATCCGGGCAGTTCTGTCTACCGGGTCGCCCCTATCCATCGAAGGTTTCGAGTTCATCTACGATGAGGTTAAAAAAGATGTCCAGCTGGCCTCCATTTCCGGCGGGACGGACCTCAACGGGTGTTTTGCCCTTGGCAACCCCATGGGACCGGTGTATGCCGGCGAAATACAGTGCCGGGCCCTGGCAATGGATGTTCGGGCGTTTGACGACAACGGCAGGGAGCTGCTCAACACCGAAGGCGAGCTGGTCTGCTGTAAACCGTTTCCGTCCATGCCGATATATTTCTGGGACGATCCGGATGGCAGCAAGTACCACAGCGCTTATTTCGACGTCTATCCGGGCATCTGGCGCCATGGTGATTACGTCATTGTGACCGAGCGCGGCGGCGTGATCATGCACGGCCGTTCTGATGCCACCCTGAATCCGGGCGGCGTGCGCATCGGGACCGCCGAAATCTATCGTCAGGTGGAGCAAATGGAGGAGATCGAAGACAGTGTGGTGATCGGCCAGAACTGGAAAAATGATGTCCGGGTTATATTGTTTGTCAAATTGGCCGCCGGATTTGAGCTAACCGAAGAATTAAAGGCCAAGATCAGACAAACCATTCGTACCAACGCTTCACCCAGGCATGTCCCGGCCAAGATTCTGGCAACCCCGGCCGTGCCTTACACGCTTAACATGAAGAAGGTTGAGCTGGCCGTCAAGAAAATAATCGAGGGCAAGCCTGTGCTCAATCGGGACGCTCTGGGAAATCCGGAGGCGTTGGATTATTATCAAGACCTCCCAGAGCTCCAAGAAGACTAAAACTGGCTCCAGGACCTTCATCTTTTGCCCGATGGCGTCGTTGCACTTTGATTGAAAATGCTCACGTACTGACGTGTACGCTCCGCTTTTCAATCAAAGTGCGCCTTGCCCTCGAACAAAATCTAAAGATCCTGGAACCAGTTTAGTCTCTAAAAGTGGTGCTATGTTATTGCCGCGAAACGGCTGATTACTTCTCCCGGACGTCGTTTCCCGTCCGGGAGAAATAATCTTTCTCTGTGAACTCTGTGCCTCGAGCGCAGCGGGTGGTAAATTTATTAAACAATAGAGGTACTGGTATGACGCGGTCGTTTTCTATCAATCCCATTGGTGTCATCCACAAAGATGATGGGGGTGCCCGGATTGAGGTTTTTGACGCGTATGTGGATGGGCTGCT
>JAFDCJ010000073.1 GCA_019312835.1 Deltaproteobacteria bacterium | reverse complement strand
TCTGTCTTCTGCGCTCTGTTTCTGTATCCTGGCCCCTGAAGTTTGACATCTAAAACCCATCACACCGAATAAGAATATCAACAACAGCCACCCAATGAGCCATCAGCGAGCTTTTAAGTCCGACATTGGCGAGTACATAACCTCCCTGGTCAACTCCAAGCGTCTGGGCCCTCAGGTCGCCTATCGAACCATTTTGGAGCAAACCCCGGTCCGCTGGTCTGAATCAATCCTGCGCTGTTCGCCGGCAGTCCAACAGGCCTTGCGTGCCGCTGGAATCGTGAATCTGTACCGGCACCAGGAACAGGCCATCCATCAGATTCGCAACGGTCAAGATGTTATCGTGGCCACGCCGACGGCCAGCGGCAAATCCATGATCTATAACCTTCCGGTTCTGGAACGGTTGCAGGCGGATTCGACCGCCCGCAGTCTTTACATTTTCCCCTTAAAAGCCCTGGCCCAGGACCAATTGCGGGCCTTTGAACAATTGGCGGCGAATTTCCAAAAGCCACGGCCGACGTCTGTCATTTACGATGGTGATACCTCCGCCTACAAACGCAAACGTATTCGCGAGGCGCCTCCCAATCTAATTTTAACCAACCCGGAAATGGTGCACCTGTCATTTTTGGCCCACCACCGTAAATGGAATCATTTTTTTGAAAACCTGCAGACCGTGGTAGTGGATGAAGTTCATACCTACCGAGGCGTGATGGGCTCGCACCTGGCCCAGATATTCAGGCGCTTTCACAGAATCTGCCGGCATTACGGCGCATCGCCCACCTTTGTTTTCAGCTCCGCCACGGTGGCGAACCCGGCCCGGCTGGCCCGGCAACTGACCGCCAAAGAAGCCGCCGCCATAACGCACTCCGGAGCACCCCAGGGCAGGCGGCACCTTGTGTTTGTCAATCCTGAAACGGGTCCGGCCCAGGCCGCCATTTTGCTGTTAAAAGCAGCTCTCATCCGGGAATTGCGCACGATTGTCTACACCCAGTCCCGCAAGCTCACTGAACTGATAACCGTTTGGGCAGCCGAGCAATCCGGAAAATTTGCGGACCGCATCAGTGCCTACCGTGCCGGATTTCTGCCCGAAGAACGCCGGGACATTGAGAACCGGCTGTCAAACGGTGAGCTTTTAGCGGTCATCTCCACCAGTGCCCTGGAGCTGGGCATCGATATCGGCGATCTGGACCTGTGCATCCTGGTCGGGTATCCCGGTTCGGTGGTTTCCACCTGGCAGCGCGGCGGACGGGTAGGGCGCAGCGGTCAGGAGTCGGCTTTAATCCTGATTGCGGGTGAAGATGCGCTGGATCAGTACTTTATCCGAAATCCAGAAGATTTGTTGAAGCGACCGCCGGAATCGGCGGTGGTCAATCCGTATAACCCACAGATATTGGCTCAGCATGTGGAGTGCGCTGCTGCCGAGCTACCCCTGAGAGCCGGGGAGTTCTTTATCAACGACAAACATGTCATCCCAACCCTCGAATATCTGGAAGGCACCGGGATACTTTTGCGCGACGCCGACGGTGATCGGTTGTATGCCAAAAGAAACAGCCCCCACCGACGCGTGGATATCCGGGGCTCCGGAAATCAATTCCAGATTGTCTGCCGAAAAAGCGGGAAAAGCAGGGGCCAGATAGATGAATTCCGGGCCTTTCGCGAAACCCATCCCGGCGCCGTATATCTGCACCGCGGCCAGACTTTTCTGGTTGACAGCCTGGACCTGAACACCAGAACCATCACCGTCACCCCTGCAGAGGTGGATTACTACACGCAGATCAGGGGATACAAAGAAATCGATATCATAGAGATCTTCGCTCGAAAATTTGCATGGGGGGCAAAAACTTTTTTCGGTCGACTGAAAGTGACCGATCAGGTAACCGAGTACGAGGTCCGGCGCATTCATGGGAAGAATTTAATCACCTCCGTTGCCCTGGATCTGCCCCCCCAGGTCTTTGAAACCGAGGGAATGTGGTTTCAAATTCCCCGTGCAGTTTCTGATGCGGTCACCTCAAAAGGGCTTGATTTTATGGGCGGCATCCATGCCGTGGAGCATGCTGCCATCGGCGTCTTCCCGCTTCTGGTGATGGCTGACCGTAATGACCTCGGCGGTTTATCGACGCTGTTCCATCCCCAGCTAGATAGTGCGGGGGTTTTTATTTTTGATGGAATCCCCGGCGGCGCCGGGTTGAATCGTGAAGCCTATGAGCGGGCCGATGGCCTGCTGGACAGCACCCTGAACGCCATCGAGGGATGCGACTGTGAAGCCGGCTGCCCCAGTTGCGTGCAGTCGCCGAAATGCGGGTCCGGCAACCGCCCGATTGATAAAGCCGCCGCCGCCATGATTCTAACACACCTAAAGCGCTGCTTGCGGCCCGCTGCGCCTCCAAGCAACGGGGACAAACACCCGGATGAGCCGGCTTACCAGGCGACGACACACACGAAACCAGCGACGCAGATGCGCTATGCTGTTTTCGATCTTGAAACCCAGCGCTCTGCAGCCGACGTGGGGGGGTGGCACCGGGCGGACTTGATGAAAATAAGCTGTGCGGTCTTATATGATTCCGGGCAAGACCGCTATATTGATTTTGTAGAAAACCAAATTCCGCAATTTGTCGAACACCTGCAGACCTTTGATCTGGTTGTCGGGTTCAACATCAAGCGTTTTGATTATCGGGTGCTGAGAGGATATACTGATTTTGATTTCATGCAACTCAACAACCTGGATATCCTGGAAGAAGTGAAAAGCCACCTGGGTTTTCGTCTATCCCTGGACCATCTGGCGGCAGCCACTTTAGGTGCTCGCAAGACAGCCGACGGACTTCAGGCGCTAAAATGGTGGCAACAGGGGAAAATCATGGAAATTATCGCCTACTGCAGGCAGGATGTCAGGCTAACCAGAGACTTGTATCGCCACGGCGCCCAGCATGGGCATTTGCTTTATACCAGCAAGAGCCAGCAGACCCTTCGCATTCCGGTTCGATGGCAATAAAACACCACCGTATCTCTAGCGCGAATTGCTCAGGTGATAAATGTGTTCGATACCGGCGACATATTTTGAGCTTCGGCTTTGCCGAAAGCCAAATCGATTGGATATATCAGAAAAATGCTCATCCGCTTGCGGATCATACTTCACTTCGACGATGATGTTCTTGAACTCGGTCGTCTGCTGCAAATATTCGTTGGCAAAAACATTGAATCCGCTGAACCACAGGTTGTGATCCAGTGTCAGACGGTAGTGCCCATCCCGCGATCGCCAGTACTTTCGCCGGTAGCGGTTGACCAGCACCGGTTTCATCAGGCCTATGTAGCTGCGGATTGCGGCCGGCAATTGGGATTCGGTTAACAAAACGTCAATATCCCGGGTTCCCATTCCGGTGGTAAAGGTAAAGTCTTTTAGTGGAAAAACAGATTTATGGCAAACATTGCCCTCCTTGCCTTTGAGTTCCAGGCACGGGGACGCACCGGTTGCAAACAGGTTGCCGTACCATCGAATACGCGCCTTCAGGCGACTGGCTATTCCGTCTACCGCCTCGCGGTAGTTACGCAGCAACGCGGTGTCCAGATAGATATTATTGACAAATCTGGGCGGATAAATGCGGTGGAATTGGGCGGGGTGAAGATGAACAGCACCCTCAACGCTGTGGGGGCTGTGATTTTCAACTAAAAATTTTCTTTCGTACCGATAGGAGCGCATCACATCACTTGCGCTCTTTGCGCTGTTCTTGACGACCGCTTCGGTCCGGCTCTCTGTCAGTTCTAAGGGAATTAGCATCGCCTAGCGTCTTTATTGGATAATGCCGCGGGGATCAGTTGCGTTGACCACCTGGTCGTTTTCAACAATACGGGAATTGCTGTCACCGACATAGGGCTGGTGAACGTTGGTCATTTTTGTATTTTTGGCATATATTTGCCCACCGCCGAACTCCGGCTTTTTTTGATAGACGGCCAGACCGATTTGAGAATCGAAAATCTCCAAGCGATCGGTAAACGCCTTCGATGTATCTTTGCCGGCCAGGGCAATATTCGCATGGGATATGGTTGATGCGACAATTTTCACCAGGCTCTTCTCACCGATACTTATGCCTTTGTCACCGGCGCCGCTGATGGCGCTCTTCCGAATTTCGGCCTTGCTTCCGGCAAAATCGAGACAATCATTGCCGCAGGATTC
>JAFDCJ010000072.1 GCA_019312835.1 Deltaproteobacteria bacterium | reverse complement strand
TGAACTATGCCAACGGCAAACTGCCCCATGCCTTGCTGTTATCCGGCCGGCGGTTGCAACGCAACGATATGCTGGATATGGGCCTCGTATCCCTCAAGTGGCTGTTGGCTGTCCAGACTGAAGATCACCACTTTGTGCCTGTCGGCAGCAACGGATGGTACGAAAAAGGCGGCCTCAAAGCCCGTTTCGACCAGCAGCCGATAGAAGCAAACGCCATGGTCGAAGCATGCGTTGAAGCTTTCAATATCACCCGGGAAAAAGCCTGGTTCGACAACGCCGTCATGTGCTTCAACTGGTTTCTGGGGCACAACGACCTCAACGTGCCGCTTTATGATCCCATTACCGGCGGCTGCCGCGACGGCTTGATGGCCGACGGCATCAACCAGAACGAAGGCGCTGAATCGTCCCTGGCCTGGCTGCTTTCGCTGATCACACTGCAAAGGCTTTATGCCGAGGAGATTGTGAACCAGCCGGTCTCCCCGAAAGCCGGGGAGTAAAGGCACAGCCATGAATATCGCCATGCTCGCGCCCATCGCTTGGCGCACACCGCCACGGCATTATGGACCCTGGGAAAATGTGGCCGCTCTTCTCACCGAAGGGCTGGTGGCCTGCGGTCATGATGTCACCTTGTTTGCAACCGCGGACTCGCAGACCAGTGCCAAACTGCATGCCGTTTGCCCCCAGGGTTATGAAGAACGCCGCTCCCTCATCCCCAAGGTCTGGGAGTGCCTGCACATCTCGGAACTCTTTGAGCGTGCCGATGCCTACGACATTATCCACAACCATTTCGATTATCTGCCTCTGACCTATAGCAGTTTGACTGCCACCCCGGTTGTGACCACTATTCACGGCTTTTCGTCGCCCGGAATTTTGCCGGTCTATAAAAAATACAATGGTAAAACCTTCTATGTCGCCATCAGCGACGCCGACCGGGCACCGGAACTTGATTACATCAAAACCATTCATCACGGCATCGATCTTGCCCAATTCGATTTTCAGCCCGATCCGGACGATTATCTGCTTTATTTCGGGCGCATGCACCCGGACAAAGGCGTCCGTGAAGCTGTGGAGATCGCCAGAGCCTGTGGCAAAAAATTGATCCTGGCGGGTATTGTCCAGGACCAGGATTATTTCGATCACCATGTCGCCCCGCACCTGAACAATGACAAGGTGACCTACATCGGCAGTGTCGGGCCCGTCGAGCGCAGCCGGCTGCTCGGTAAGGCCAGGGCGTTGTTACACCCCATCGCCTTTGATGAGCCCTTCGGTCTGTCGGTGGTCGAAGCCATGGCCTGCGGCACGCCCGTGATCGCCTTTGACAGGGGCAGCATGCCCGAGTTGATCCAAAGCGGCGAAAGCGGTTTCTTGGTCAACACGGTGACCGAGGCCGTTGAAGCGGTCGCACGCATTGACACAATTGATCGCGCCTACTGTCGCCGCCATGTTGAAAAGCACTTCACGGTCGAGCGCATGATTCGCGACTACACGCACGTCTATGAAGCGATTTTACAGGACCGCCCGTTATGAAACCGCAGAACCCAATCGTTACCCGCTTTAAAAAAAACCCAATCCTGACAAGAGAGGATGTGCCCTATCCGGTCGCCACTGTTCATAATGCAGGCGTTGTCAAACACGATGATCGGTACATCATGCTGTTCAGGTCGCATCTGCGCAACGGACGCTCCATCATCGGCCGGGCCGACAGCGAAGACGGATTATCTTTCAAAGTTGACCCCCAACCGTTTCTTTTACCGGCCAATGACGGTGTTTTTGCCGAATATGAAGCCTTCGGAGTCGAGGATCTGAGAATCTGCCCGGTAGAAGACTGCTATCTGCTGACTTACAGCGCTTATTCCCGGCACGGCGTGCGGATCGCCCTGGCGCGAACCTGGGATTTCGAAAAGGTGGAACGTATTACGCTGATCACCCAGGCCGACCTGCGCAACGTGGTTATTTTTCCTGAAACGTTCGGCGGACGGTATGTACGGCTGGACCGGCCGCATTCGGAAATCTCACCCTGGTCGATCTGGATATCCTATTCTCCCGATCTGGTGCACTGGGGCGACTCGCGCGTCATTATGAAGCCGGCGGCGTATCACTGGGATGAAATGAAAATCGGCCCCGGCGCGCCACCGCTTAAAACCGGTAAGGGCTGGCTGCACATCTATCACGGCGTATTCAAGACCATGTCCGGAACCGTCTACCGCCTCGGCGCCGCCCTGCATGCCCTCGACGATCCGGCCACCGTCATCGGTGTTTCCGATCAGTGGATCCTGCAGCCCGAGGATCCCTGGGAAGTCAACGGCTATGTGCCCAATGTGGTCTTCACCTGCGGTGCGGTTGCTGAAAACGATGGCACGGTGAAAATCTACTGGGGCGGTGCGGACACTGTCATGTGCGCCGGTACTGCCGTCATCCAGGAACTGGTGGAACTCTGCCTCACCGATTCCCGACCGCCGATGTAGATTTGGGTTTGTTGGGTAGGATGATGAACCCAATATTCCAATGCGCTCAATGCACCCTGACTTTCAAGGTAAAAATTTTGATCGGATTTAAGGACAAAAGGATATGAAGCCGGAAAAACGACAAAAACTCAATGTAAGAAGAAAGGCGATAAAAATCGTGGGCGATACCTCACGGGTGATCACTCGGCTTCATCTTCCCGACGAAAAGCATCGCATCACCAAGATCATTCAGCGCATTCTGAGCCTATCCTGCGAGGCGGCAGAGGCTTTGATGGCGCGGATCATGCTCGATTTTGCCGGAAGGCACGAAGATATCGGACACATTTTTGAATTGCACCTCACAGTGGTGAAAGATTATCTTCCGCAGGCCATAATGCTAAGTGAAGTGCAAAAAGCCCTCATCGGCGCATGCTTCACAAAAGAATACGCGATTGAATCGGCAGCCCTTTTTAATCCTTCCATCGTTACCCATCCGGATCAAAGCCACCTGAAAAAGGGCAGCCTGCGGTTTATCATGAGCCGGCGGGCCACCGGCGAAGGGCATATCTCATCGATTGTTTTTCGCAGCGGTGTCCTTGACCGGCGCAAGCGCATTGTTTTCGACCCAATCAGCG
>JAFDCJ010000071.1 GCA_019312835.1 Deltaproteobacteria bacterium | reverse complement strand
GGGTTGAGGAGAAAATTATTGCGAAGACCGGGGGCAATCCATTTTTTATCGAGGAAATTACAAGGGAGCTCATTAATCGAGGCGATTTGATAAAAAAGGGTGCCCGCTATGTGTCCAGTCGACCGATCGAACAGCTGGAGATACCCAACACGGTCCAGGGTGTTCTGGCCGCACGGATGGACCGTTTGAGCGAGGATCTCAAAAAGACGATGCAAATTGCGAGTGTAATCGGAAGGGATTTCGCTTTCCGGCTCCTCAAGACGGTTATGGAGCTGGGCGAAGAGATCAGAGCCCATCTGGCCAATCTGGTGGGGCTTGAAATCATCTATGAAAAAGCCCTGTATCCCGAGCTGGAATACATCTTCAAACATGCCCTCACCCGGGAAGTGGCATATGAGAGTTTGCTCAGGCAAAGAAGAAGCGAAATCCACGGCCAAATTGCCCGGGCCATCGAAGCGCTCTATACCGGTCGGCTGGAGGAGCATTACGAAATGCTGGCACACCATTACGAGCAAAGCGGAAATGCAGACAAAGCGATCGATTATTTAATTCTGGCCGGTGAAAAATCGAATCGCAATAACGCCGTTCAGAACGCTTACGAATTCTTTCAGAAGGCCCGTCAGCTCATAGAAAGTGCCGGTGTTGATCTCGACTTTCAAGCCAAGGTACGAATGCACCGGGGTCTGGCGCGCGCCGGTTTGAACGTTGCTGACATCGATACCGCCGCTTACGGGTTCAGAAAAGTGATCGACATCAGCCGAGAGCATGGCATGCGCTCGCAAGAGCGCAAAGGACTGATTGGCCTGAGCTCATTGATGTTCATGTGGGAAGACCGGGCCGAAGCAGATAACATCTTGCAAGAGGCGCTTGATTGGGCCCACACCCATGATGACATGGAACTGAAAAGCATTGTTCTGGCAAACAGGGGGCATGTTGAAAGCACGTCCGGCGATTTGATCAAAGCGCATCAGACGGTGATCGGTGCCGAGGAATTAGCCCTGAAGACGGGCAAAACCCCGCCGATTTTTACCGCTCGCCTGACAAGATCATTTATCGAGAAACTTCTGGGCGACCCCCATAAATCCGTTGAGTTGACCGAGGGAATGGTCGACTCGCTGCGCAAATCCTATGCCTTGACGCCGCTTATGAATGTCATCCTGGTGCGGGGCATGGCGCTGGCGGAAATTGGACGCATTGACGAGAGCATCGAGCTTCTGATGGATGGTATCGAGCTTTTTGAGAAGCTCGGCGCATCTTTTCGTCTCGGCTCCTTTAACAATTGTATCGGCTATTGCTATTCTGAAATTCATCAACACCAAACCGCCTGGAAATACAATCTAAAAAGTGAGGAAATTGTTCGGCAGCAAATGATGGAATCGCCCCTGGGCCGCAGTTTGTTTGGCGAAATACTGGCCCAAACCAATGTCAATCTGATGGAAAATCTGTTTGACAAGGGCAAATTGGATGAAGCCTGGAAACGAATGGAATCCTCCCGGGAGGAGCTGAAGAGCGGTTCTTTTTCTCTGTTTCGTCAACAGTGGGAGTCTCGCATGAACTACCTGACTGCTCAAATGCTGTTAGAGAGAAACGACATCGATCAGGCTGAAGATCTCATCCGGGAGGGCATTCAGGCGACGCGCAAATGGGGCATCAAGAAACGGGAGGGTGGTTTCCTGCGGCTGCTCGGTGAGATTCTGGGCAGGCGCAGCGAACCTGAACGTGCCGTTTCAAATTTGAGCCAGGCCATCGCTATCCTGAAAAATGTCGGCAATCCCCGCCAACTCTGGCAGGCGCATGCCTCACTGGCCGCTGTGTTCAGCAACATCGATAAACACAGCGAGGCCAGCGAGCAGTGGGGAATGGCGGCTGAGGTCATTGCGACCACCGCAGATGGGCTCAGTGACCGGGGGCGCCGGCAAGGTTTTTTAAAAGCGGATGCCGTCCGCAATATCCTTTCAAAGGCTCAGCATTAAATTGTGGGGAGGGGGTCGCATGCAAGATGTTTACGAGAGATTAAGAAAAAGAATGGATGATCTGGGCACCGGCTTTCCGGCTACGGACAGCGGGGTGGAGTTGAGAATTCTGCAAAGGCAATGTGTGCTGGGTGTGCGGTAACGAGAACGCCCACGGGCTTTACATCAAAAGCTTTTGGGAGGGGGACGAATCCGTCTGCACCTGGAAGGCGGAGGACTTTCACACGGCCGGCTGGCCCCATGTGCTCAACGGCGGGATCATCTCCGGCATCATCGACTGCCACTGCGTGCAGACCGCCATGGCGGCAAGCTACAAAAATAAAGTGGGCCAGGAGAGGGAGGCGCCCTCATACTGGTATGCCACGGCTTCACTGAAAGTCGACTTTTTAAAGCCGACCCCGGTGGACAAACCGGTTCAATTAAGGGCGCGGGTCACGCAGATGCATGCCCGCAAAGCCCTGGTCACCTGTTCGCTGTTATCCGAGGGTGTCGAGTGTGCCCGTGGTGAAGTGCTGGCAGTCAGGGTGCCGGCGGGTGCCGGTCCGGGCAGCTAAGGTTGGGGTGTTGATTAAATCCATAGCCTTATTTAGGTGACATTTTTAGCAGGAGCAATGATTTTTAATTGACATTTCAATTTTACACGGTATTATTCAAATATGATTTCAAGGATAATAAAATTCCCGTACAAAAAAAACAGTATTTTTCTTTTTGGCCCGAGGCAGGTGGGGAAAAGCACCCTCGTCCGGCATTTGCTTGCTGATGAGGATCATTATGAGGTGGATCTTTTAAAAAGTGACGTTTTATTAAAGTATAAGGCGAATCCCAGCCAGCTGAGGGCGGAATGTGAATTTTGGGCTGGAGAAAAGGATAGGTTTTATATTTTTATCGATGAAATTCAAAAATGCCCGGAGCTATTGGACGAGATACACTACCTCATAGAGAAATTCGGTCGCAAGCTAATTTTTATTTTGACGGGTTCAAGTGCACGTAAACTAAAAAAAGCTTCTGTCAATATGCTGGCCGGCCGGGCCTGGCAATT
>JAFDCJ010000070.1 GCA_019312835.1 Deltaproteobacteria bacterium | reverse complement strand
TGCGGGATAAACTCCTCAAGTCCGTAATGACGAAAGCTCTCTTCCCATTTTAGGGAAGAGAGCTTTTTAAGTTTTCGTCGTTAGACTCAGCCTGCGGCTGTATTCCCCAGGCCTAAACCGAATATTTTTACTCGGCCTGCAGCAGGTGCTTGATTTTGATAAGCGTTTGCTTGTCTTTGACCATCTGGGCCTTGTAGTCGTCTCCCTTTTGCCCTTTGCCGAAGGGCCGTTCGCTGCGCTCTCCGATTCTGCGAAGGTCTTTGTTGTTGATGCATTTTTCCAGAGCCGCCTCCAGCGTGGCCTTGACATCAGCAGGCATGTTGGGGGGCCCGATAATACAGCGGGCGCTTTTGCTGTCATAGGAGAGCGGCTTCAGCCCCAGGTCGGCCGGGATGGGAACCTCTTTTAATTCGGGATAGGATTTGACCCATCGCGAGGCCTCTGGCACTTCGGTCATGGGCACGTCATGCATCAGCAAAATGAATTTCAACCGTCCGGTCGGAATGGCGTCCATACCGGAGCCCAGGCCGCTTACGCAGAAATGAACATCTTCGCGCATGACGGCCAGTCGCGTTTTCGATCCGCTGCTGTAGGCGATTTTTTCGGATTTAATCCCCCACTCGGACTCCATGAGCTGGGCATCCAGCAAGGCGGTGCCACCGGCATAGGAGCTGCGGAGCTGAAAATTGGGGTCTTTGGCTTTGGCCATCAGATCTTTGAAATCCTTGATCGGACCGTCGGTTTTGACGATAACGACGCGGGGTTCGTTGGTTATCCGGTACAAAAAGGTGAATGCGGTCATGTCATAGTCGACTTTTCCCAGAACATCCTTATCGTTCATCATCAGACCCGGATTCCAGATGCCGATGGTATATCCGTCCGGCTTGGCGCTGTAAATTTTATCCAGACCCACCAGCCATTTGCCGCCGGGAACGTTTCGGATTTTGATGCGCATGTCCAGCTCATCCGACAAGAAAGGCACCAGCATCCGCGAGTAAAGATCGTAGCCGCCGCCCACGGAAACCGGAATGATAAAGGTCATGCTTTTGGTTGGATCCGGAAATTTCGTTTGGGCTTGAACGGGAGTCAGAGCAGTGAGCACAAACAGCACCAGAACAACGGAAACACTGAGAACACCTCCAGTAGCCTGTCGATTCATCAAGAGCCTCCTTTCATGTTGCGGTTTTAGATTTATTAAATTATTTATTTTATAACGTCAAGCCCAAACATGGTTCAACAACTGGACATTTTCCGGGATGGTTGGATTTTCGCGCCAGTCGTTATTGATTTTTTGCGATTAAAAATTATCTTCTTGAGGATGCAGTTGGCCGTCAACCTTTAAATGCGGGGGGAAAAAATGGATGACCTGAAGATTCTGGAAAATAAAAAGATCCTGGTTGTGGATGATGAACCGGATGTACTCGAGACCGTCAGGGAGCTGCTGGATGTGTGCCAGGTGGATACCGCGCCTGATTTTGAAACAGCGGAGAAGCTGCTCGGCGAGAACACCTATGACATGGCCATCCTCGATATTATGGGGGTCAGGGGACACGATTTGCTGGCGGTCGCCAACAAAACCAAAACGCCCGCTTTGATGTTTACCGCCCACGCCCTGAATCCGGAGGCCTTTGTCAAATCCATGGAGGGCGGCGCCAAGGCCTACATACCCAAGGAAAAGATTGCGGAGATCGGCACCTATGTGGCGGATCTCCTCAGGGCGCAGGAAGCCGGTATTAAAAAACCCGGCGGATGGTTTGTGGGGTTGAAATCTTTGTTTGAAAAGCAGTTTGGCACCGGCTGGCTGGACCAGTACAAAGAAGCCCGGGAAAAATATGACTGGCTCGATTTTGATGAATAAGAGGCGCGTCTGTGGGACAAAAACACCCTAAAATTCATTCCAGAGATGTGATTCAGGGTTCATGGCAAGGCGCGGGGCCGTTTCAAAAGCGCAGCATACACGCCAGTATGTGAGCATTTTGAAACGCAACGCAACGCCGCCAGGGGCCCTGAGGCGCGTCTCTGGGATGAATTTTACTTGTTCCACGAGAACATAGCCGCCCCCAGGCCCAAAAACGCCAGGGTCATCAGCGTCAGTATGGTAATTTCAAGGCCGACATCCATTATCCCGGCGCCGTCGTGCATGATTTTGCGAACGGCCGTGAGGATGTGGGTGAGGGGAAATATATTCGACACGCCTTTGACCCATGCCGGAGCGCCTTCCAGGGAAAACCAGACTTCAGATAAAAACATCATGGGCCAGGAAATGAAATTTAAAATGCCGGTGGTAAATTCCTCGCTGGTGCCCCGGGAGGCCAGCACCAGCCCCAGAGCCGTCAGGCTCGTGCTGCCCAAAAAGAAGATCAAAAAAAGATCCAGATAGGAGCCCAGCACCGTAAATGAGAAGATAATATCGCACCCCAGCCACACCACTACCAGGGTGAACATGAGCAAAAAGATTCGCGACAGCGCCTGGGCGGATAAATATTCAAAGGCGCTCAGCGGGGTGACCTTCAACCGTTTTAAAACCCCGTTTTTGCGATACCGCACCACCACGTATCCCACTCCCCAGAGGGCGCTGAACATCATGTTCATTGCCAGAATGCCCGGAAACAGCCAGTCCAGGTAGCGGATGGCGGCACCCTGGATCTCTTTTTTTTGGGCCGCGCCGGAAAAATCCGGTGGGATCAGGCTGGACTTGAACATCTGTTCGACGACATAGCCCTTGGGCGAAGCGTCACTGACATAGTATTCGTATGGGGGATCACCCAGTTTCAGCAAGAAGTCGATTTTGTGGTGCTTGAGCTTTTCCAGTCCCTGGGCCCTGGTGGGAATTCCGACAAACTTCAGGTAGCGCATCTGGCGAAGCCCCTCGGGGATGGAAGATTCCGTCGGCGCCACCCTGACCGCCGCATGGGGAAACAGGCCGACGTTGTATTCCGTATGGGATTTCCCCCCGAAGATAACCCCGAAGCCCGCAACAATCAGGAACGGAAACAGAAAATTCCAGCCGAAAGCCGCCCGGTCCCTGAAAAACTCGCGGTTTCTTGCCTTGAACATGGTCCAGAATCGCTTGATGCTCATGATTACTCCCGCAGCTGGCGTCCGGTTAAATTCAAGAACACGGTTTCAAGGTTGGGGGATCGAACCGTCAGATTCGACAGATCGACCTTCAGGGACATGAGGTGATCCACGCAGGCATTGACGTCGCTGGTTTGTATTTCGACGGTATGGTTTACCCGCTGATAGGGCAGGCGCAGGTCATCCAGGGTGTGATCGATGTTGTCGGCCGGCAGAATGACCGTCATTTCGGGGCTGTGCTGCTTGATCAAGCCCTGGGGGGTTCCCCGGGCGATGATTTTTCCGTAATCCATGATCGCGATTTCATCGCAGAGAAACTGCGCCTCTTCCATGTAGTGGGTGGTCAGGATGATGGTCCTGCCTTCCTGTTTGATCTGGTGAATCAGATCCCACAAATTGCGGCGGGCCTGGGGGTCCAGACCGGTGGAGGGTTCGTCCAGAAACAGCAGCTCGGGTTGATTGATCAGGGCCATGGCCAGCAAGAACCGCTGGCGCTGACCGCCGGAAATCTTGTCGTTGTGCTGATGCTGGAACTCGCCCAGATGGCAGAGGCTTACCAGTTTATCGATAGCGGCCGTTTTCCGGTAAAGATTTTGGAAGGTTTCCAGGGTTTCGCGGACCGTTAAAAACGACAGCAACGACGTCGTCTGGAACTGAATGCCGATCTCGTCTTTAAATGCAGCGGTACGGGGCTGCCCTTTGTAAAGAATGTCACCGGAAGTGGGCCGGAGCACCCCTTCAATGACCTCGATGGTGGTCGTTTTCCCGGCCCCGTTGGGCCCCAGCAGCCCGAAGCACACGCCCTTTTCGACACTGAAGCTCGTGCCGTTTACGGCCGCGACACCGTTATATTTTTTGACCAGGTTGTTGATTTCCAGTAAAGCCGCCATGAATTCACCTGTCTGGATACCGCGCAAAAAGCTGCGTGCCGGAACTGAATTATCATAATCATTTCATTGGGCTTGACAAGCGGGTCTATGCAACATAATTTTCAGCTAAATTTTGCAGGATAGGCAAAACACAGTTTTGAGCTCAGCACTTATTGGAATGCTGGAATGATGGAATGGTGGAATATTGGGTGATGGCAGTTCGGCAGGGCAGTTTGTGTGCCGCCTGACACGGCAAGACAAAATTAGGAATGATAAATTTCCTTTATAAAACCAACATTCCAACATTCCATTATTCCATTATTCCATGCATAGAGCCGAGGATTCGGCCTTTGAAAAGAAAATAAATCTGATAAAACCACTAAAATTTTACAGAGAACACCATGACCCCTATCATTTGCATCGTCGGACGCTCCCAGACCGGCAAAACCACCCTCCTCGAAAAACTGATCCCTGTCCTCAAAGGGCGGGGCTATCGCATCGGGACCATCAAACACTCCCACCACGTCTTCGATTTTGACCAGGCCGGCAAAGACAGCTGGCGCCACAAGGATGCCGGCGCGGAAACGGTCATTATCGCCTCGCCGGGGAAGATCGCCATGGTCAAAAACGATCATGAGGGCACCCTGGACAGCCTGCAAACTTATTTTAACGACCTGGATCTGGTGATCACGGAAGGATACAAGGGCGCCCGGGAACCCAAGATCGAGGTCGTTCGCGCCGCCCGCCACACCGAACCGCTGCTGGCCGATGACCCCAACCTGATAGCGTTTGCTACCGATGTCGAGCTGGTCATGACCGTGCCTGTTTTCGGCCTGGAGGACGTCGATCAGCTGGCGGATTTTATTGAAGAAAATTATCTGACAAACGCCAAGTAAGTCAAATAAATCCCACTACCCTGATAGGCATAAGCATTATTTTAGGATATTTGCGCTTCTTTATCCGGTAGTACCAGAAAACTAAGAATCCCCCTCCCCTGGTGGGAGGGGGTTAGGGGGAGGGGGTAAAGAAAATCCAATGAGATCAAGACTCACGCCCATTGCAAAACGGTTAAGAAAACAATCTACAAAAGCTGAAGCTTGTTTGTGGAGTCGACTGAGAGCCAGGCAAATGCAAGGAATAAAATTCAGAAGACAACAACCGATCGAAAACTATATTGTGGATTTCGTTTGTTTCGAAAAACGAATCGTCATTGAGCTTGATGGCAGCCAACATGCAATTGACAGTATTAAAGATGAAGAACGGGATAAGCTTATGACAAAAAATGGCTATTGCGTATTAAGATTTTGGGATAACGAGGTATTTGAGAATATTGAGGGCGTCTTGGAAGTTATAATGCAAAAATGTCATAAGTGAATTTCACCCTCCCCCGACCCCTCCCGTCAAGGGAGGGGAGTTAACGACTCAATGGATATGCCAACTTCAAAGCCTTCCAAAACATATAACGGCCTCAAGTGGCCAGAGCTGATCCCGGGAACCTTGATCAAGCGCTACAAACGGTTTCTGGCCGATGTGAAATTAAAAGACGGCACGGTTGTCACCGCCCACTGCCCCAATACCGGCAGCATGCAAGGCTGCAGCGAGCCCGGTCGTCCGGTTTACCTGTCCTCCCACGACAATCCCAAACGCAAACTCAAATACAGCTGGGAGCTCATTGATATGCCGATGTCCCTGGTGGGGGTCAATACCCTGGTGCCGAACCGGCTGGTCATTGAATCAATAAAGGCCGGCCGGGTACCTGAGCTGACCGGCTATGAGACCGCGGCGCGGGAAGTCAAAATCAACGACCACACCCGCCTGGATTTTGCCCTGACAGGCGCTGACGGGCGGCGCTGCTATGGTGAAATCAAGAACTGCACGCTGGTCAATGACGGCGTGGCGTTGTTTCCGGATGCGGTCACTGCCAGGGGCCTTAAACACTTAGGCGCGCTCGAGGCCCTGGTCGATGCCGGCCATCGCTGCGTCATGGTTTATTTTATTCAAAGAATGGATGCCGGGGTCTTCAGACCGGCCGATCAGATCGATCCGGAATACGGCCGGGGGTTGCGCCGGG
>JAFDCJ010000069.1 GCA_019312835.1 Deltaproteobacteria bacterium | reverse complement strand
CTGAGAGGATGCTATGGAGTTCTGTCTTTGACCAGGTGTCGGTATTCTCAAAGGGGAAGACTGGAATGATGGAAAGATGGAATCGTGGGTCCTTGAAAATGATAAGCAGGGTACTTCCCCAGATTTCAAAGGATGATCTAGGTGTTATAGATAGATAATATCCTTATTTAAACCCAACCTTCCAATATTACACCCTTCCATTATTCCAGGCTATTGTAACGAGGATCTTGTCAAATTGGGATAAGTGGCGAGTCGCAAAAGCGTAAAAGCTTCCGTTAATAATCCTCGACGAATGCGCCCACCTTAAACTCCTGATACTCGGTGGATTCCACCTGATAGGTCTCCAGCATCTGTTCCAGGGTTTGCCGTGTGCTATTGCCTTTCCACTTGTGCCAGCTTTCCAGGTCCTGCCAGGTGCCAATTACCAGCATCGTTTGAGGGTCTTCATTGGAGGTGAGGGTTTCACCGGAAATGTAACCGGGCTGGTGGAGGGCCTGGGAGCGTAATTCCCTGAGCATGGCAATAATTTCCTGCCGCTTGCCCTTTTTGAATTTTCGCTTGATAAGGATTTTGGCATGCATGATGGTCTCCTTATGTTATTGAGCCGGGTTTGCAGTGGCTGTTATGACAAGAAGGATTCTATCATTTGTTCATATCTATATCGTCCGGTTTGGGCCCCGTCAATAAAATAAGTATGTTTCAGCCGGCAGGCAACCCAGATAGAAAAACGCCGGCAAGTTAATGTGCCGGCGTTTTGAATAATTTTAAAGCAGGGTTGGCGACGGTGTCTAGATGAAAAAACTCCACAGAATTCCGGCACAGATGGCCGAACCGATAACGCCCGATGAATTGCAGGCCATTCCGTGCATGAGCAGAAAGTTGGTGCGGTCTTCTTTGAGGCCCATCAGGTGAACTTCGCGGGCCGATCCGGGAACGGCGGAAACCCCCGCTGCGCCCAGCAGCGGGTTGATTTTCTCCTTTAAGAAGAAATTCATGATCTTGGCAAAAATGACACCGGATGCGGTGGCGATGGAAAAGGCAACGGCTCCGAGAAAAAATATGCCAAGGGATTTAGGCGTTAGAAAGACGTCGGCCTGGGTGCTGGCACCGACCGTAAAACCCAGGAAAATAGTGGCCGTATCAATAATGGCCGATTGGGCGGTTCCTGCCAGGCGGTTGACCACCCCGCATTCTTTCAAGAAATTGCCCAAAAACAGCATCCCGAGCAGGGGCAGGGCTGTGGGTGCCAGAAAGCAGCACAGCAAAACGCCCACAACTGGAAAAATCACGCGCTCCTTTCTCGAGACTTCCCGGCCGGGAGGCATCCGGATCAGGCGCTCTTCCCTCGATGTCAGCAATTTCATGATCGGCGGTTGAATAACCGGAATCAGGGCCATATATGAGTAGGCGGCAATGGCAATGGGCCCGATGAGATGCGGGGCCAGTTTGGCCGTCAAAAAGATGGAGGTCGGGCCGTCGGCGCCACCGATGATGGCAATGGAGGCTGCTTCCTTGGGAAGAAAACCGAAAAACAGGGCGCCGAGCAGGGTAAAATAAATCCCCATCTGGGCGGCGGCTCCCAGCAGCATCAGTTTGGGATTGGACAGCAGAGAGGAAAAATCGGTCATGGCGCCCAGCCCCAGAAAGACAATCGACGGGTAGACACCGGTTCTTACACCAAAATACAGATAGTGCAAAACGCTGTTGTCCTCATAAATACCGAGACCAAAGCCCTTGAAGAAAGGGACATTGCCGACCAGGATGCCGAAACCGATGGGCACCAGCAAGAGCGGTTCGAATTTTTTGGCGGTCCCGAGGTAGAGAAATACGCAGCCGACGATGATCATGATGACATGGCGGTAGTCGGCCAAATAATAACCGGTGTTGACGATAAACTGGTAAAATAGGTCTATCATAGTATATCCCTTAAAGTGCTTTTTGTTGATTCCAGTTGAAGGTGCCGTCTCCCCGGGCGACCAGAACATCGGCCTCCTGCAGGCTCTTGATGGACAGGTGCGGGTGGGGCAGATCCATTTCTTTGCTTTTTTCAAATAGTTGGGTTAGGAGAAAGGGTTCCTGCAGCTGCTCGACCAACGGTCGGTATATGCTGCAAAGCTCGGAAACCGTTGGCAGACGCTGTTCCTGGCGTGCTGGCGCTTTCTCCGTGGGCCTTTCGGCCGCAACCGCGTTGTCTTTGGTGCGGTTTTCCCAGGCATCGAGAAGTTTGTGAACCTGGGAAATCACAAAGGAAAGCACGGCCAGGCCCACAAACACGGTAGTGGCCCCGACCACTGCCATTGCCCATCCGTTGTTGTTCGTTATATAATCAATGCCAAACATGTTATACCTCCCCAATATTGGGATCGCAGGTAGGATCGAAACCGCTTTCGATTGCGGCAAATCCTATTCATTGAGATGGGAATAAGTCCATCTGTAATCAAAAAAAGAAACTGTCTATCCACCATATTCTGGTAGAAAAGTCAATACTTTCTTCAAAAAGTAAAGGTAAAATCAAGTAAATATAAACGAGTTGAATTGCCGCTGCTGAGAGTATCAGGATCAACCGGAGCGGAATAAAGCGTTTGTGATTTCGTATTTGGGTCATTGCAATTTATTTGGGATTTGGTTTTTGGTGCTTGGGATTTCTATTGAGATTTTGGATTAGGCCGAATACCAGGGATTAGCCTTGTTAGCTTGAAAGTCAGAAAATTATACTTACCTTTCCCCCCGCCGATACGGCTCGGCGAGCATGGCCGGTGCATTGAGCTTGCGACTGTCATGCAGAGCGCCGATGAATAAAACGAGCAGGGTGG
>JAFDCJ010000068.1 GCA_019312835.1 Deltaproteobacteria bacterium | reverse complement strand
GCTCATTATCGCTCTGCGAAAATTTTTGCGGGATAAAAATTTCTGGAATGATCGTGCCGTACCCAACCTGAAAAGTTTTTGCGATCTGGTGGCCCTGGGCACCATCGGCGATATTGTTCCGCTGGTTGATGAAAACCGTATCTTTTCAAAGGCAGGGCTGGATATCATCAATTCGGGGGCGCGGCCGGGGATAAAGGCGCTGTGCGAGGTGGCGGGCATTTCCCGTCAGCCGGCCCAGGGCGAAGATTTGGCCTTCAGACTGATTCCGCGCTTAAACGCCGCCGGCCGCATGGACCACGCCTCCCTGGCATTGCAGCTGCTGACCACCGGCAATAATGCCGACGCAAAGCGCCTGGCGCAATCGCTAGATGAACTTAACAACCGGCGTCGGGAACTGGAACGATCCATCCTGGATGAGATATTAAACGATTACCGGCAACAGCCGGACGATCTTGAGAACCGGGCGCTGGTAAAATGGCATCCCGACTGGCATCAAGGCGTTCTGGGCATCGTGGCTTCCCGTATGGTCGAAACCTATTACCGGCCGACGGTACTGATCGCAATGAAGGGAGAACTGGGCAAGGGATCCGCCCGCAGCATTCCGGGCTTGAATTTGTACAAAGCGCTGGAGGCCTGCCGGGATTGCCTGGAAGATTTCGGCGGCCATTCGATGGCAGCCGGCCTGACCATTCGAGCAGAGCACTTGATTGAATTTCAGCGTATGTTTGAAAAAGAGGTGAAGCGGATGGCGGGGCCCGATGACGACGCCCCCCGGCTGACCATTGACGCGGAAATTTTCTTCGATGATATATCGGCGAATTTGCTCGATGAGATCGAAGCCTTAAGCCCCTTTGGCACGGATAATCCGGAACCCGTATTTATGGCCCGAAATATCAAAGTCGTATCTTCAAAAATCGTCGGCAAATACCACCGGAAAATGATGCTGGTCACCGAAGATCGGTGTTCAACCAGACCGGTCAATGCCATCTGCTTCAATGCCGGGGACAACCTGCTGCAAGAAACGACATTCGCCCGTATGGCCTTCCGGCTGCGCTGGAATCGATGGAATGACAGTAAAACCATACAGCTCATTGTTGAAGATGCACAGTAATATCAAAACTTATCGCTCCAGGTTTCTGAATATAGCGCTGGGTTAATGGTTTGATTGGTTTGATTGGTTCAATTTGTTCAATTGGTTCGGTCAAAATCAACCAATTTAACCAATAAAACAAATGAAACGAATCTAACAGTGAATTGAACTGAACCTTTGAACCAGGAAACGGGCGCTTATCATATGCGGCCCGAGGCGGTGTTAACCCCCCATAACCTGAGAGTCTTCCAGGCGAACTTCCAGGCGGGCCAGATCCATTTCGGACAATTGAAGCTGAACAGCTTCCGGAGTTTCCAGCAGGGCAATCGAAGGATCTTCAATCAGGCCGATTCCCATTTTGTGACATACCTGATTGGCCAGCCGCACCAGCAGCAGAACATAGTTATTGGCATCAAGTTCTTCCAGATGATGATCCCGTGCAACCTGACAGTAGCTTTCGGGAAGGTTCCAATGCTTCATCAGCGTATAACCCTGCGCGGTATGCAGCTGTCGCATGAGTTCACCGATGACGGTGACCGACGGCAGATCCTGGATCTCTCCGGAGGCTTTCATATCATCTACGATTTTTAGGACATAGAGCTTGCCCACATCGTGGAGCAGCCCGGCAATAAACGTTTCGTGCGCCAGGTCCTGGAAGCCGGTCTGCCGGGCAAGCCAGTTCGCTCCGATCGCGCATCCGACGGAATGCCGCCATAGTTTCCCCATGAATTTATGAAGGGTTGGGTTCTTGGACCGGAAATTATGCTGAAGCGCAACCATGGAAACGATGTTGGAAACCTCGATGTTTCCCAGACGAATAATAGCGTCCCTTACCGTTGCTACCTGAGTAAGCCCCTTGTAAAATGAAGAATTTGAAACGCTTAAGACCTCCCCGGTCAGGGATTGATCGCTGACAATGAGTTTCTCAATCAGGCGGGAATCCGGTTCGTCTCTGGCAACCTCCTTCTGAATCCGAAGCGCGGTGGCATTAAAAACCGGCAACTTGATCTTATTGGATGCCACGAAATGATCGATCATTCCCACGAGTGATTGGGCTGCTTGCATTGTTAACCTCCTATTAAGCGTTTCAGTTCGACCATCGGCCTTGGCGGTTGCAGGCGCGGCAGACTGCGCATAATTTCATCCATGGTCGTAATCCCTTGCGCTGCCTTGATAATTCCGTCTTCCAGCAGCGTAACCAGACCGGAGGATTCAATACTGATCTCACGCAGCGCCTTGCTGGGTTTGCGCTCCAGAACGGCATCGCGGACAAATTCGTCCAGGATCAGCAGCTCGAAAATACCGACACGCCCTTTGTAGCCGGTGTGCTGGCAATTGGAGCAGCCGCGCCCCTTTTGAAATTGCGCCCCGGTGATGTTGATGGCCGAATAACCGACGCGCTGGAGCTCTTTTGATGTCGGGGTATAGGGCTGTTTACAATAGGGACATACCATTCGCAGGAGCCGCTGCGACATCACACTCACCACTGTTGAGGCAATCATAAACGCCTCGACGGACATGTTCATCAAACGAATCAGCCCGCCGACGCTGT
>JAFDCJ010000067.1 GCA_019312835.1 Deltaproteobacteria bacterium | reverse complement strand
TTCAGCGCCTTATATGTTATGTAAAGTTTTATCCGGCCATCTTCCCATGAATTTAATAGCTGTTGGGCCAGTGACTCACGACTATAGATTTCCTGTTGGATGATTTCGTCAAGAAGCCTTAGCCTTTTCTTGAAATCAACCGGACGATCAGCACCCTGTTCATTGTCAGCAACGGCCGGATTAAACTGCTGCGATCGATTCCGACACCCGTAGCTGAAGATACCCGCGCCGGCGCACTGGGCGCCTTTGTCCGGCGCACGCTGGCCGCCTACGGCGAGCTCTCCAGTTCGGATTTCCGACCCCTGGATATTGTGATGACCGGCTCCGGTCTGAACGGTGCCGGCTTTGACAGCGATGTCGCCGGCATTCTGAACCTGCCGGCCAACCGCTTGAATCTTTGCGGCCAGCTGAAAATTCCCATCGATGACGAAGACGTCAACCCGTGGGATCCGGCCTTGATGGACAGTGCGCTCTCTTTGGCCATGGTGGAAATCGAAGGCATCAGCGGACTGAATTTTCACAAAAGTCAATTCGCCCTCAAGAAGCTCTTTGTCAAACACAAAAAAAACTGGATCAAAACCGGCATCTTCGCTGCAGCCGTTCTTTTGCTGCTGCTGTTTAACATTATAGCGGATTCCTATACCCTGAATAAGCAGCTGAACCATTATGACCAGCAGATTGAAAGCATATTCAAAGCAACATTTCCCAAACAAAAATCAGTCGAACCATTTCAGCAAATGCAGATAAACCTGAACGAGGCCAAAAAGAATGCGGTGGGTCAAAGCAGCGCGGGGCCCCATTTGCGCAGTATCGATATTCTGAATGCCATTAGCAGAAGCATCCCGGCAACCATCACCGTCGATGTCACCCGGATGGTAATTTCGCCGGAAACCGTTCTCATTTCAGGCACCACCGATACATTTAATTCCGTACAGGACATCAAGAGCAATCTGGAGCAAATTGACTTTTTCCAGAGAGTGACCATTAGCTCGACGAACAAGGACCGCTCCGGCAAGGAAATCCGTTTTCAATTGAAAGTGGAGCTTTAAAATGAAGCTACCGGCGATATTAAAAAATTTAAACCGGCGCGAGCGCTACGGGGTAATGCTGGCGGCGGGCGTCATTGTTATCTTTTTAATAGCGGTGTTTATTATCGAACCCTTTCTAAGCCGATCGGCAAATATGAAAAACAGCCTGCAGGCCAAAGCGGATATTCTGGTCGAAATGCAGCGCATGCAGTCCGAATATAATTCCCTGACCCAACAGGCCACGATGTCGATTTCCCGTTTTCAGCGTCGGCCGAAGGGGTTCACCCTGTATTCCTTTATGGAC
This sequence comes from Deltaproteobacteria bacterium, assembly GCA_019312835.1. Classification (GTDB taxonomy): domain Bacteria; phylum Desulfobacterota; class Desulfobacteria; order Desulfobacterales; family JAFDCJ01; genus JAFDCJ01. The sequence goes on along the minus strand of JAFDCJ010000067.1, from coordinate 13,056 downwards.
CGGCTGGCCGGCGAGTCCGGCATCAAAGATCGCATCAGCTACATGAAACCATCAAAAACGGCCCAAAAAAATAGCCCGTACAAGATCTCCAGGGTGGAAATGAAGCTTGATGAAATCACGTTGGAACAACTGGCAAATTACCTTTATGGCGTTGAAACCTCTCAAAATATGGTCCAGATCAAAAAGATATCGATTTCGAAAAAAGACGGCGAACAGGGATTACTTACGGCGGTATTGCAGGTTGAAACCCTAGAGATATAGGTTCCAGTTTCAGATGACAGAAGTCAGGAGACAGAAATCAGATGAGACTTCCGCCGGTCAGAGAACGGATCGGATAAACATCACCGAAGCTTCTGACCTTCCATCTGTCTTCTGTCCTCTGTTCTCTGTCATCTGAAACTGGAACCTAAATGAAAGATACAAGACACAGGCGCGGCGGAGAATAGACGATTGTATGAACTTATCGAAAAGGAAATTACTGTACCCGGCCTATTTCATCGGTGTAAGCGTCTTTTTTTTATATTATCTTTTTCCGTCTGACGCCGTTAAGGACTATGTGGTTTATAGAATCAGCCAGGCCATTCCGGGCATCAACGTTACCATCGACCGCATCAGCCCGGTGTTGCCGCCGGGGATCAAATTGCATGCTATCGACATCGCGCACAGCGGCAGAGCGCTGATTGATATCGACAGTATAAAGGTGACACCCGGGCTGCTGTCGCTTTTCAGCCGCAAAAAAACCGCCCGATTCAAGGGCCAGATCAATGCCGGCACCCTGCACGGCTGGGTGGAAGCCGACAGCCGCGGCGGTCGGCTGAAAGAACAAATTGAGGGGACGCTTTCCGGTGTTCAGGTGGCAGAGATAGCGGCTCTCGAAGGCTTGATCGCTCAGACAATTTCAGGCAGCCTGGACGGAGACTTTAAAATTGACGGAACGGGGCTGAGCCGGTCAATGACCGGCAAATTCACCCTGTCCAATGGCCGCATAGATTTCGATCAACCCGTATTCGACCAGTCGTCATTGGGATTTAAAAATGTCGATGCCGATCTGCTTGTGGACAAGGGCACTTTGTTCATTAAAAGCTGTCGGGCCCGGGGCAATCAGCTCGACGCCGATATTTCAGGCTCCATTGCGTTGAACCGGAGCGGTCGGGGCAGGACCCTGAACCTGAAAGGCTCAGTGACACCCCACCATGGGTTGCTGGCCAGGCTTGAAAACAGCCTTCCGGACGGTCTTTTGAAGCAAAAGCGCGCCGGGAAAATGGATATTTCATTTACGATCGGGGGCTCGGTGGAATCCCCGGAATTCAGACTGGACTAGCAGACTCGCCTTTGTGTCCGTGTTGTAATGAGGTGTCTGCAAAAGGCTGCTGAACACTAATATTTAATTGGAATGATGGGATATTGGAATACTGGAATTATGGGTAAAAAGGGTTTCTGTTAAAATTCTAATAGTTGCAATTTTAGACCAACTTATAATCGACAGAATTCCTTCAACCCCATTATTGCAATAATTTATTACTCCATTATTCCGGAGGCGCAAAGCGCCGGTAATCTATGACAGCGCGTTATTTTAACATTGCCAATATGTTGCTTCTAACCGCAGGGGTATTTCTGTGCGTAAAAGCATTTTACGCGCTTGTCACCCCGCAGCCGGATTTCTCGGTAGCGGTCAGCCCCGTTGCCCGGCCGGTATCAACATCCAAGGCCACGTATTCGCAACCGCCGCCGGGGGATTACAGCGCAATCGCCGAGCGCAATATTTTCAATTCGGGTACCGAAGCCATTGCCACCCAGGCCCCCAAGGTTGATATCGAAAATTTGAAGCAGACCGATATGAAGTTAAAACTCTGGGGCACGGTAACGGGCCAGAACGGGCGCGCTTATGCGGTCATCGAAGACACCAAAACCAGAAAGCAAAACCTTTACCATGCCGGCGATACCATCCAAAATGCGGTGGTCAAGTTAATATTGAGGGAAAAGGTGGTCCTAAATGTTGACAACCGCGATGAAATTTTGGCCATGGAAGAAATCCGCGGCCGCATGGCAGGCGCCGGCACGCCGACAACAAGATCCCTGGCCTCTTCCAGCACCCAGGACAGAAAACTGCCGGTTTCGAGCTATCCGCGCAAAATCAAACTGCGAAGCGATCAAATTCAAAACGCCATGGAAAATCTGGGCCAGCTCATGGAACAGGCCACGCTGCGGCCGCATATCGAAGACGGGCAACCTTCCGGCATTTCCATCACCGGTATCAAACCCAACGCCATTTTCAGAAGAATGCGGTTGCGCAACGGCGACGTCATCACCGGTGTCAACGGCAACTCCATCGGTTCGGTTGAGGATGCCGTCAGGGTGTTTGAAGAATTATCGACGGGATCCAACATTCAGCTGCAGATAAAACGCAGGGGTCGCGAACAGACCCTTGATTATAGTATTGAATAAAATCAAAATTTTTACTAAAGTTACTAAATTACATAGCATTCAAACGGAATCTCTATGAAACCATACCACGCGACCACTAAATCTTTTCTGTGGGCAATCGTAATCGTTGCCCTTATCGCTCTGTTGCTGCCATCCAGCCGGGTTCTGGCCCAGGAGACCGGAAAGGAAAATCCGCAGCAATTTGTGTCCATTGACTTCAACAACGTGGATATCAATGTATTTATCAAATTTATGAGTGAGTTGACCGGGACCAATTTTGTGGTGGACCAACGGGTCAAGGGCAAGGTTACGATCATATCCCCGTCGAAGATTTCACTGGATGAAGCTTATAAGGTATTTGAATCGGTGCTGGAAGTTCACGGCTATACCACAGTGCAATCAGGTGAAGTGGTTAAAATTATCCCCTCACCGGATGCGCGTTCCAAAAGTATCGAAACCAAGCTGAGGGAGGAGTCGACAGGCCCCCGGGACCGGGTGGTCACCCAGCTGATACCGCTTAAATACGCCGACCCGGTTGAAATTAAGCGCCTGTTTACGCCGATGGTATCCAAAAGCAGCGTTATCCTGGCCTATCCCGCGACCAATACCCTGATCGTCACCGATGTTTATTCGAACATCAAGCGCTTGCTGAACATATTAAAAGAGATCGATATCACCGGAATCGGTCAGGAGATATCGGTGATACCGCTGGAGTATTCGGATGCCAGCAAGCTGGTGAATCTGCTGAGCACGGTGTTTAAGCCGACCCGCCCAAAAGGCAAAGGGGTTGAAGACAAAATCATCACCATGGTGGCGGACGAAAGGACCAACACCATCGTCTTGCTGGCCAGCGAAGTCGACACTGTCAGAATTAAAAGACTGATCTCGATGGTAGATAAGGAAGCGCCGCGCGGCAAAGGCAAAATCCACGTCTACTACTGCAAGAACGCCACGGCCGAAGAACTGGCCAAGGTCCTGCAGGGCCTGCCAACCGAAAAAACCGGGGCAGCCAAGGGGAAAGCAGAGGCCCCGGTGGTGGCCGGCGCGGTTCAGATCAGCGCCGACAAGGCCACCAACAGTTTAATTATCATGGCCGACAAGGATGATTACCTGGTTCTGGAAGAGGTCATCAAGAAACTCGATATCCCGCGCTCCATGGTATACATCGAAGCGTTGATCATGGAAGTCGACATGGAAAAAAGCCTGGATATCGGTGTCGACTGGTCGGTCTTCGGCAAGACCACCATTGACGGCAAGGAAACGGCGATCGGCGGCGGCTTCAGGCGGGGTATCGAAGTAAGTCCGGGTGAGCTGCTGCAAGGCGGCCTCACAATGGGATTGCTGACCGAACCCATTACCATCGCCGGAATCACCGTTAACAATATTTCGGCCATCGTGAATGCCGTTAAAACCGACGATGATTTCCGCATTCTTTCAACCCCCCAGGTATTGACCACCGATAACGAAGAGGCCCGCATCACGGTGGGTGAAAACCGTCCCTACCAGACCCGATCCACCACCGATGTATCCGGCGGTACCTTTGAATCTTTTGAATACCGTGATGTCGGTAAGATTTTGAAGATTACGCCCCACGTCACGGAGGGGCGCCTGGTGCGCATGCAAATCAACCTGGAGGTCACGGCCATCGATGCGTCGGCCACGGCGCTTACATCAGCCACCCAGCCGGTTACCCTGAAGCGCACGGTGGACACCACCGTGATTGTTAGCGATAGTCAGACGATCGTCATCGGCGGGCTGATCGACGATACCACAACCCTCACCGAAACCAAAGTCCCGGTGCTGGGCGACATCCCCATCCTGGGCTGGCTGTTTAAAGACCAGGCTGAGACCAACCAGAAAACCAATCTTTACATTTTCCTGACCCCCAGGGTCATAAAAAACCCGGCTGAAGCGGACAGTGTCCTGAAGGAAAAACAGAAGCAGATGGACGCAATTAGAGGCGGCAGTTTTAAAATCAATCAATCCCAGTCGGAGGGGACGCAAATTGACTAATTTTTCCAGCCGGCCTGCTGCTGATTTACTGCAACTCAGGCAATCAACAAAACTTAAGTGTTTGGTATTTGGTGTTTGGTATTTAGATTGAAGATACGGCCGGTCAGGCCCCAAACACGAAACACAAAACACTAACCACTAAATCGTTTATTTGAATGGTAACTTTGATTGATTAATAGATTCTCTAAGAAATAGTATAAAAATTATTACCCCATATGGCTCCGCAATTATCTCAAATACTGGTGGCCGATTACGGCCTGAATGAAGAAGACCTGGCCGAGGCCTATCGCCTCAAAGAGGAGAAAGGCGGCAGCCTCGGCGAAATCCTGGTCCAGCAGGAAAATATTTCCGAAACCCAGCTGCTCGAAGCGCTGAGCCGGCAGTACGGCCTTCCCTTATGGCCCCAACTGCCTTTGGACAACATCGAATCCGATTTTACCGACAAAATTTCGATCCAGTATTTGAAAAAATTTCATATGGTGCCGCTGGAGTATCTCAATCCGGTTACGGCTGCCAATTGCGGAATGGTGCCGCCCAATAGCGCAGATGCCGACAAACTGGCGGCCGCCCCCGGCCATGTGATCGCCATCAACGATCCGCTGAATTTCCATGCCCTTGATGACCTGGTGCGGCTCATGGGATTGACCGATTTTAAGCTGGTGCTGGCAAGCCGTGACTCCATTCTGTCGGCCATCAACCTGCAGTATGACCTGCGCCGGGACTCGGCCGAACAGCTGGTGCAGGATATGCAGGAAAACGGCAGCGCCATCCTCAGTGAAATCGAGGAAACGGCCGATCTTCTCGATGACACCAGTGAAGCCCCGATCATCAAACTGGTCAACCATATTATATCCCAATCCATCAAAGCCCGTGCCAGTGACATCCATGTCGAACCTTACCAGCACAGTTTTACCGTGCGCTACCGGGTTGACGGCATTCTGTACGATTTGCTGAGTCCACCCAAATGGATTCAGCCGGCCCTGATTTCCAGAATCAAGGTCATGGCGAAAATGAACATTGCCGAAAAACGACTGCCCCAGGACGGTCGCTTTGAAGTCAAGGTGGGTGATCAAAACATCGATCTGCGGGTATCGACGATTCCAACCGCCTTTGGCGAGCGGGTGGTTCTCAGGCTGTTGAATAAATCAGGCTCTTTGCTGGAACTTCCGGACATCGGTCTGAACCCGGCCCGCCTGAAACTTATACACCAGCTGGTGACCTCCCCCAATGGTATCATCCTGGTTACCGGTCCGACCGGCAGCGGCAAGACCACTACCTTATATGCCGTATTACAGTCCATCAACAAGCCGGACATCAATATTATCACCATCGAAGATCCCATTGAATATCAGATCAAGGGCATCAGCCAGATCCAGGTAAACCCGAAAATTGACCTGACCTTTGCCCGGGGGCTGCGTTCCATCGTCCGCCAGGACCCCGACGTCATCCTGGTGGGTGAAATTCGAGACCAGGAGACCGCGGAGATTGCCGTCCAGTCCGCTTTGACCGGTCACCTGGTCTTTTCCACCCTGCACACCAATGATTCGGCCAGTGCCATTACGCGCCTGGTTGACATGGGGGTTGAACCATTTTTGATCTCTTCCTCGGTATTGGCCGTCGTCGCCCAGCGACTGGTGCGCATCCTGTGTGGCAACTGTAAAAAACCCTATAAGCCCAGCGAGATTTACCTGCAGAGCATCGGGGTCTCACCGAATCATTTCAAAAAACGCCATATCTACAAAGCCGCCGGGTGTGAAAAATGCATCGGCACGGGTTACAGCGGCCGGCTGGGCATCTTTGAAATTATGGTCCTGACGGATCGGTTAAAAAATCTGATTCTCGAAACCTTTGATTCCAACCAGATAAAAGCGGCAGCCAGCCGGGAAAAAATGATGAGCCTGCGCCAGGACGGCATTTACAAGGTTTTACAGGGTATTACAACCATCGAGGAAGTCTTGAGGGTAACGCAGAAGTAGGGTCCTTCGATCGTTTCTTGTTTCCTATCTCTCTATCCATGTACCAGCATATTGTTATGATCATATCGCGCTGGTATACGGTGTAAGGCATAAGGTATAGGGTGGAAGGTCAGCCCGTCTGCACGCCTAATCCTTATACCCTATACCTTATACCTTATACCAGTAAGTTCTTCTCGTAAATTTGATTCCGGACCGATAAAGTTTCCGCGCCAGGACTGCACTATTTTAAATCCCTGACCGGCAAGGCACGGTATGCCTTTTTATGCACCATCCGATCCGTGTAATGATAACCACGGTTAAAATTGAAAATATGGGCCTGAATGGCTGAGGTTTCCGAGGTCCACACCCACCCGCAGCTTAATTTTATTTCCGGCACGATCTTGACATGCTGCCCGCAGTCCGTCTCATACCCCTGGTAGTCTCTGGAGTGAACATAGAGACTCTGCAGCTCCGCCAGGGTCGGCATGCGCCAATTGTCATACCGCTTCGCCAGGGTGTCACCGAAGGTGTACCTGACCCACTGGGTTGCCTGTTTCCAGTCGATGTCGCCCTGGTTATCCGTTTTGGACCACATCACGCCCAGTTGAAGATCTGTAACCGTTCCGTCACCATTATCTGTGAACCGATCCCCGGCCAATGCCGCTGACCAGACGAGCAAGATGCAAGTAACTATTATCAATCCAGATGATAATCTATTTCTGCACATTTTCGCCCCCTTCACCGACCTCTCGCAAAAGGTCAGGTGACGTCTATGCGTTTTGCCAGGCGCTCCCTATTTTTCTCGTCACGATAGGATATTACCGTCACCGGGGAGCGGCGAAACAATTTTTCAGCGACCGATCCGATGAAGATATGCTCCAGGTCCGTACGGCCTTTAACGCCCATAACCACCGCATCGACATTCTCCCTGACAATAATCTTCAGCAGTTCATCTGCGGGATTGCCGACCTGCACGATCAGCTTCAAAGAATCCCCGGCAAGGGTGGTATTTTTGGAAACCTCTTCAAAGGCCTTGCGCCGTTCTTCTTTGATCTCTTTGATATACCTTTCGGGATCCAGATCATACCCCATGTTCTTGATGACCGTCACTGCTTCGACATCACGGGAGTTGATGATATTGGCAACGATCAGTTCGGCCCCCAGTTTATCGGCCAGCATGTCAGCGTAGTTGAAAATCCCCTGGGCATAATCGGAAAAACCCAACGCAACCAAAATCTTCTTGATTTCATCCATGATGGTTTCCTTATGGTCCCCGCCGGCCCGGAGTCATTTTTGATCTATTGCGCTGATGATCAAGAATTAACTCCGGCCAGCGAATCGTTTAAGCTGTTGCCGGTAATGGTTCTGCCTTGCGGATGCGGGGTTTTTGCATGACATACAGCAGCCCCATAATCCCCAGACCGATCAGATAGGTCCAGTAGCGCTGGTCGTGAGGTACACCGATCCATGATGCAATCAGGTCCGGCCGCATCAGCGACAGGGTGGCTGCCAGGAATATCGGGATCTCCCAGAACTTGTTTCTGGTGAAATACCATCCCTGGGTGGCCGACGCGAAGGCAAAATTGCCCATACAGGCCATCAAAAAGATCAATATACCCTGGGGCCAGTTGTCGATATTGTGCAGAATCAAATCGGTATTAAAAATGAACATGAAGGGTAAAATGGCCGTGCGGATATCATACATGAAGCCCTGCAGACCCGTGGGAATCGGATCTGATTTGGCAATCGCCGCTGCGGCATAGGCCGCCAGACCCACCGGCGGGGTGTCGTCTGCCAGGATGCCGAAATAAAAGCAGAACAGGTGGGCTGCCATGAGCGGGACGATAAAATCACTGTAGCTGCCGATTTCGACAATGACCGGGGCCGTCAGGGATGCCATGACGATATAGGTGGCCGTTGTGGGAAGCCCCATACCGATGATCAGGCTGGCCAGCGCGGTGATGACCAGCATCAGGTAAATATTGCCCATGGAGAGCGTATCGATAATGGCGGTGATCAGCTGACCGAGGCCCATGGCCACGACCCCCACGATGATCCCGGCGGCAGCAGTGGCAAGGGCAACGGATACCATGTTGCGGCCCCCGTTGGCCAGGGCCGAAACAATCTCGACGATGCTCTGTTTAAAGGCCGGACCGAGCGGTTGCTTGTTCAGATACGCCTGAACCGGTCTTTGCAGCAGCATGACGATAGCCATCACCCAGATGGCATTGAAAGCTGCCAGTTCCGGTGAATGTCGCACCACGATCAATTCGTAGAGAAGCAAAACCAGCGGGAGAAGATAATGGGCGCCGGAGATAAGGGTCTTGAAAAAGGGCGGCAGCTCGGAACGCGGCATACCCCTTAGGCCCAGCTTGGAGGCTTCGATATGGGTAATGTAAAACAGGGCCGCATAGGAGGCAAAGGCCGGCACGGCAGCGGCCTTGATGACCTCCACGTAGGGGACGTTGACATATTCGGCAATAATGAAAGCAGCCGCGCCCATGATCGGCGGGGCCAGTTGACCGTCGGTGCTGGCGGCCACCTCGACCGCGGCAGCCTTTTTGGCCGGATATCCGACTTTTTTCATCAGCGGAATGGTAAAGGTACCGGTGGTGACGATGTTGGCGATGCTGGAGCCGGACACCAAGCCGGTCAACCCGCTGCCCATAACGGCCGCTTTGGCCGGTCCGCCCTTGAACCCCCCCAGCAGGGCCAGCGCCAGTTGAATGAAGTACTTACCGGCCCCGGCCTTGTCCAGCATGGCGCCGAAAAGCACGAACAAAAAGACAATGGTGGCCGATACGTCCAGCGGTATGCCGTAGATGCCTTCGGTGGACATGGTCATCTGCCCCATGAAACGGTTCAGCGACACCCCTTTGAAGGCGATGAGGTCCGGCATGTAAGGACCGAAGAATGCATAAATGATAAATGCAATCGCAATGATCGGCAGGGCGGGACCGATTACCCGACGGGCGGCTTCCAGCAGCAGCACGACCAGAATCAGACCGAGGACAATGTCTCTTAAGATCGGGTCACCGTAGCGCGAGGTCATGCCGACGAAATCAATGGCGATATACAGGGCTGCAAAAGCGGCAATGATCCCGACAACATAATCGAGTATAGGGATTCTGTCCACGGCGGAAAAATATTTGAGGCCGAAGCGTGCCTTTTTAAACAAGGGGTAATTCAGATAGACCACCAGCAAGGCAAATCCGAGATGGATGGCCCGGATAAAGGTGGAATCAATGATAAGCCAGCTGGCAATCGACAGTTGAAATAAACTCCAGACAACACACACGAAGGGAATGACGTATTGGGCGTATCCTCTGGGGCGCCGTCCAATCCCCTCTTCTTCTTCAGCCATTCGTTTCGCGAGTTCCAGGCCCTCATCCTGCTCTTGGATTTCATTTTTTGTCATGACGCTCACCTAGCTTGTCAGTATTATATGCGAATTTTGAAAACGACCCATCAACGCCACCAGAACGTTCAGGCTACCAGTCTAATTGAGGATAACGTGCGCAGATCGAGACAGAGAGGCGAACCAATCAGGAAAAATAATATATGCTCTGGCAAATAGAGGCGGCAGATCCCGGGGCTCTGGAGCCCTCGATCTGCCGCCCGCAAGTTCAGGGATCGGACTGACGGTCTATTTCAGGCCGACTTCCTTGTAGTATTTCAATGCTCCGGGATGCAACGGCGCGGACAGACCTTCCAGCATGCTCTGCTTGGTCAGACCGGCGTAGGCCGGGTGTAATTTCTTAAAATCTTCAAAATTGTCAAAGACTTCTTTGACGATCGCGTACACGACCTCATCCGGGACCTTGGCCGATGTCACAAACGTGGCCTTGACGCCGAAGGTGGGGACGTCCTTGTCATTGGCCGCTCCGGGGTAAAGCTCGGGTACCCGGGTGACAGCCTTGGCGTAATAGGGATATTTGGCCAGCAGCCCGTCGACATTTTCGATGGGAACGAACTTTATCTTGCGCGTACCGGAAGAGGCTTCCTTATAATAGCCGCTGGGATGGCCGACGGTGTAAAAGGCGGCATCGATGCGGCCGTCCTGGATCAGGCCGGGCGCTTCGGCAGCCTTGAGACTTTCGGCATTAAAATCTTTTTCCCAGTTCAAACCGTTAGCCTCGAGAGCATCAATCGCATTCTGGCGGTAACCGGAGCCGACATTGCCGATATTAACACGTTTGCCCTTGAGGTCCTCGAGGCTGTTGATGTTGGCATCCACGGCTGCAATGAGATCAACCGTTTCAGGGTGAATTGAGAAAACCGCCCGCAGATCCTTCTGGGGACCCTTGTCTTTCCAGTCTTCGATGCCCTGGACGGCCTGGTACTGGCGATCCGATTGGGCCACGCCGAATTCCAGATCCCCGGACATGATCGCGTTGATGTTGAACACGGACCCGCCGGTGGACTCCACCGTGGCGCGGATGCCGTATTCCTTGCGTTTGTTGTTGACCATCTTGGCAATGGCACCCCCGGTGGGATAGTAAACCCCGGTGATCCCGCCGGTGCCGATCGTGACGAAGGTGGTCTTGGCTTCGGCTTTGGTTTCAAAAGGCCCCATACCGACCGAAAAGGCAACTCCTACGACGAGTGCCAGCATGATAACAAATAGCTTTTTCATTGAAAACCTCCTTTGTTTGGTTGATTAGCGGCTTGAGCCGTTTTGTTGATCAGTGAAAATCAGGTTTGTCCTCCAGTTCCTCACTGCTTTCCTTGTACTATCTAGAAACTAACATTTAATTAAAATATGAATTGCTCTCAGCACCTTCAATCCCTATCAAAACAAAAATTGAATTGCAACCCATATCTGGCAGTATCGATAAACAATATCAAGTGGCGGGTTGCAGGCTGCGGCTGCAGGGTCCGCAATGAGCCACTGCATAGCGCAACACGCATGGCGCCCGGCGCAGAATCGACCATTCAGAAACTTCTGAGAGATCTAACGGTATGCGCCATGCTTTTAAATCCGAAATCATCAATAATTGGCGGCCAACTCCTCATAATATCGCGCCTCGGCGTCTTTGCCCCGCTTGCGGCAGCCCCCGGCAAAAATGGCGCACTTTTTTTGCAGGGTCCGCACGGCGGCCTGCCGTGCGTCCGCATCCAGTTTCCCGTTTTCAATCACATTTTGCAGGGCCTTGATTCGAAACTTGTCCAGGCTGTGGGCTTTGGACAGTTGATCCGCATGACCCCCTCGCTTGATAATGAAGGGGGTTTCGATCAAATGGACCGGATAGCGCCAGCTGATTCTCAGCCAGAGGTCATAATCCTCGCAAGCCGGCAGGTCCTCATCGAACAGCCCGACCTCATCGAACAGGGAGCGCTTCACCATAACGGCCGAAGGGCTGACCAGACACAGCGCCAGGGAGCGCTCGAAGATCATACCCGTAAACTTGTGGTGCCGGACCTTGGGATTGACGCGCACACCGTTGCGGATCCAGATCTCTTCGGTCTGATTGATCACGGCGGAAGGGTTGGCATCAAAAAACGCCACCTGGGTTGCCAGTTTGCCCGGCAGCCAGAGGTCGTCGGAGTCCAGAAAGGCGAGCAGTCGGCCGGCAGCCGCAGTGATCCCCCGATTGCGGGCCGCGCTGACCCCCTTGTTGGACTGGCGGATAACGACCAGCTCGCGGTTATAATCATCAAGGATCTTTTTGGTATCATCGGTCGAACCGTCATCCACCACGATCAACTCAAAATCCGTAAAATCCTGCGCCAGCACCGAGTCGATGGCTTCCCTGAGAATCCACCCGCGATTGTAAGTGGGGATTATAACTGACACTAATGGCTTTTGGGAGCTGTTTGTCATGAAAATATCAATCCCATAAAAGAAATAAATGGCGCAGGGCCCAAGGCTCACGGCGCAAGGTGTCAGAAGTTAAAAAGCAAACCGCAGAACAATAGAATATCGAATATCGAATGTCGAAGGATGGTTTCGTTTCGCTCAGTCATTATCTCATAATTATAAAACAGACAGAATACCTTCCTTCGATATTCGACATTGGTTATTCGAAATTCGATATTCGTTTTTATGCCGTTAGACCATTCGTTTGATTTCCCGCAGCTTTTGCTCCAGCCTCTTTGCTGAAATTGGCATAGCGGTTTTAAGCTCCTGGGCAAAAACGGATACTTTGTACTCCTCGATCATCCAGAAGTATTCTTCGACGGCCCGGCGCTTCTCATCCGTGGCCCGGGGGGAAAGCTCGTCCAACAACTGATTCAATCCCTCGGTGAATTTGGCAAGCCCTTCGGATTTGACCTGATCTTTTTCAAAATCAATGGCGGCCCGGCGCGCCCGAATGGTTAAGGCCTGGATGTAGCGGCTTAAATGTCCCAGGTGCTGATCATCGTAAATGGCAATAAACGTCTCCGGTACCAGGCGCTCGAGTCCGCCCGTCAGCCCTTGATAAAAGGATACCAGGCGGCTGTTTCGGCGGCTGCCCTGCCGCAGCTTCTCGATCTGGTATCTCGCTTCATGGTAGGCCGTCAGAACCGGCAGCAGGCGGTCACGCAGCGCCTGGCCGGTTGTCAGAATTAGGGGTGCCACGGTTTCGGCATGGGCATAAAAAGCCGCTTGGGTTCGGATATTTTTGGCGAACAGATCCGCAACGACACGGTCCACCATCTGTTTGACCAGATTTTTGGCACC
>JAFDCJ010000066.1 GCA_019312835.1 Deltaproteobacteria bacterium | reverse complement strand
TAAAGCCCGTAGATAAGCGTAATCAGGGTAATGATTTCATAGATGTTGAGGGTGTGGGAGAAGGTTCTCACCGGCGTGAAGATAACGGCACCTGATAAAACAACTGCAATCGCCGTAACCAGGCGCAGGAGTTGTTTGGAAAATTTCGGAAAGATAGATTGCATGAACATTGAAAAAGCCGGAACTGCCAGATAAAAAGAAGTATAGGCAAACTTGTACATCAGCTCCCAGCTTGCTTCCGGAAAAAGGACCAGGAGGTATCTACCTCCGGTGGAAAGGAGTCTCAGCGCAATCAGAAAGCAGAAGACGCTGAAATAAAGCGGCGAGCGATCCTTTCGGCGCACCGCATAAAGGCCCAGATGGTACAGGGCCATAATGAGGATACTGCCGAGCAGAAACATATCGAATCGCAGTCTTCTGTCCTGGGCCTTGCGTATATCTATCTCCCGCCCCATCTGAATGACTGACCAGGCTCCCCCGCGCCTATGGTGGAAATTGGAAACCTGGATTATAAACTCGATTTGATTTGTTTTGGTTTCAAAGGCAGCGACCTGGGGAAACTCCGACGGAATGGTTGTTGCGCGGTTTTTTCCGGCCTGTCCCAACGAGGCGATCTTCTCCCCGTTTGCATATATGGTGTATGCGTTGGAAATCTCAACCAGTTTAAAGCCCAGGCGACCCGTCTGCTGTTTTAGCGCGATGTTTAAACGATAAGTGACGAACCCATATCCGGGTAGCTTTTTTCCATCAAAGGTTTTGTTTTTCCAATACGCGGGGACTTCGATGTAGCCGGTTTTCCGGGGAGGGGTCGCTTTTGCAAAATCCGAAGGTAAAAGATGCTGGTTCCAGTAAAATTCGTATTCACCGCTGAGATCAACCGGGCCGTCCGTGGTGAAATCCCAATCGGTCAGATCGAGTAAACCCTTGACCGCCCGGGGTGCAATTCGACGGGTGGAATCATTCAGACAGGCACCGATAAAAATCAAAAAAGCACTTATCAGCGCTAAAGCGATGAGGTGAGGATTATGTCTTGGGCGGGATGGCGGCATGGGCTCAACTGAAATGTGGTTATTAACATATGCTGACTTACCGGGCCGGCGCGATCAAGCTCGGAGCAATCGGGGACCCAATCTATCGTCAAGTGAGATTCTGCAGCACTAGCAAAACAATATTATACCGCTGCAAGGCTGTCAATTAAATTGCTTTTGGGCGCTTGCCTGATCGGGCAGCTGAATTGTTTCCGTTCGGGTGTTAAATGATCGCACATTTTCTGTAAGGTCATCAACGACAGCACCGAAAAAGGTTGAGTGCGGATCAGGCAAAAATTCGCTGGCATCGCCCGCCCATCCTCCAGATGTAAACGGCAGACAGGTTCCGGTTAAGTTTGCGCAACATGGGCTGACACATCTTTGATGATTTTAGTTTTAATCAAACATATCGGAAAATTATAGGATAATTGGAAAAGTTTACAATGCAATAAAAGTTTCACCTTTCCGATAATGGTTTTAATCAAAGCTTCATTACGGAGTGCCGTAATGAAAAGGCTGAAGCGAATAATTAACTCGCTCTATCCGTAATGGTTAATTGCTGTCTATTCCGCTGCGGTGAACTTGATTCTCATAACAACCCCGGCATGATCCGACGGCCACAGACCGCCGGGCGTCAGGCTGAATGGCTTGTCACCCGTCGTCATACCTGTGGCTCTGAGTATCTTCCTGTCCTGCGGTTGCACGAGGACAAGATCGATGCGTTGCGTAAGTTCGGCATTCGGATCACTGACAAACTCGTCAAAGCTGTCGGTGAATCCGTCTCGTTGCCAGAAAATCAGCTCCCAGGCATCCAGATACCCGGCCTCACTGGTGGCTTGCTGATAGGGCGGCGCATATGGAATGCAAGGCGAGCCGCCCGGATAACAGCCCTCGCCCGGAACATGCTCGGGAGAGCTGTTGAAGTCGCCGACCAGCAGAATCGGATTCGTTTCATAGGCCAAAATAGCCAGCAACTCCTGCATTTGATCCTCCTTCATGTCAGGGGTTAACGGCAACTATGCCATCAGACATATATTCAAAGGTTCTTCTCTAACACTGCTTCTCCTTTGGCATCTGATGGCCGTCATTTGAGTATCCACAGCCGGCAATGCTATATAGCCTGCACGCCACGTGAATGGCTGCGAAGCAAAGGATATAACAGCCAGTGATATTTAAATTTCCGGCAAGAGATCCTTATTTCAGGGCAACGTGACCCCCAGCCCAAAAGTTATGGCCTGGTAATTCCAGCTGCCCGTATCACCATAGCTGAAAGTAACAAACGGGGTGAGGGCTGCTGCCTCATTAAGTCTGAAGTCATAACCGCCCCCCAGGGTTAAGCCGAGGCCCTGCTTGCGCCGCGTGTCTCCGGAACTGTTGCTCCAAATACTCACATGACCCCCCCCGGCTTTTAAGAAAAAATCCGATTGCTTGCCGGGATAAAGCCGTGTGATTAAAAAGGCCTGGCTGATGCCCCGGCCTTCGTCGGGATCATTTAAGTCACTTGCCGCGAGAAGCCATCCGCCGAGCTCGACACCGACCAGAAAATGCGGATTTATCGCATAGCCCCCCTCCAATCCCAAATAGAAGGAGTTGTCATCTTCGTCGTCTTCCCCATCAAATGACGGCCCAACCAGTCCGACTCCGGCATCAATGCCCCCCCAAAATCCTTGCCGGATATAGCCTTGTTCCGCTGAGACAGGTGGCGCCAACATCAATAATGCGATGGCAGCAGCACATACCCCTTTTATTAAAGGCATGGTTTTTTCTCCAAGGTTTGGCACCATCACGCTTCCTTGAACCGGGCCCGACAACTATCACCCCCTCGGTTGCGATAAATATCGGGTGCCAGTTCTTGCGTAATTTCTCCGTTCGGACCCGTCAGCAACGTCGGCTTGAAGTAGGACTGGTAGCATGATTTTACGGGGAAGGCCGGCTGGTAAACCCTGTCCAGAATCTCGGTGGTACTCAGGTGCGTCCGTTTTCGATTCCGGGGACGGAAGGAACGGGGTAACACAGTTGCGCCGGGCGTAATCTGGGCGCTTATCTTGACGGCATTGCTCAACGCCACCAGCATTTGAAATCTAGAAAGATTTGATTTGTATCTCTGATAAAATTTCCAACTATGCTGCATCACCTTTCGTTTGTAACCCCGAAGGGTCTGGATATCATAAATGAAACTTGTGACCGCTTCCACCGGATCGAGCGGCTTGACGCAAAGGGTTGTGCTTTCCAGGTCTCGCAGCTTGGTTAACGGTAAAAGTGACCCTGCTTCCAGATGTTTATAAAAATGCGGCGTACCCAGAATGGGTACGATGATGGAAATATAACTCGGTAAGGTTATGCCGGGATGGTCAATGATGAAATCAAGTTCATGTCTGATATCGGCAAGATGCCGGCGGGTGACATCAAACATGGTCCCATATAAAAAAACAACACCCGCCTGCAGGCATTTGCGCACGATTTCGATCTGCTCGATACGTGTGTTTTGCAGTTTATTGACGCTCTGCAGCCATTTGACATCGAATGACTCCAACCCACTGAACAGGGCAATGCAGCCGGCCTCTTTGACAAGCGCCAGATTCTCGTCGTCGTAGAAAAAATCATTGGTGACAAGGGCGGACCATCTTTTGATATAGCCGTCGCTTCGCAACTCTCTGATAAGCGCCAGTCTGTCTAAAAAAAACCGGCGGTCGTTGCCGTAAAAGTTGTTATCGATAAAAACGACTGGGTCTGTGCGTTTTCCGAGATTGATTATCTGGCGGCGGATGAATTCGAGATCATATTTTTTATAGCCATGCCCCTCGCCGGTTAATGAGCAAAAGGAGCATTTAAAATTGCAATACCGGCTGGACTCTACATATCCAAATTGGGTCATCCAGTAGGCCAAATCGTACCGAGGATTCATCTGGTCCGCCACATGTTGTTTGTCAAATGCATCCTCGACGACTTGCTGAAGCTCTTCAATGTCGCCCAAACAAATATAGTCAAAGTATCGCTTGGAAAGGTTGGGAAGATTGCGAATAGCCGGTCCCCCCGCGACAACGATGGCATTCTCGTTTTTGGTTCGCACATAGGCCGTTAAATGCAGCATACGGTCAAAAGCCGTGTTTAATCCGGTAAAGACCAGCATATCCGGCCAGGAAAGTAATTTTTCATCTTCAAGGGGCCCGCTGGACATTTCATCGTAGAGTCTGACATCGCAGGCGTCCGGCAAAAAAGCGCCCGCCAAATATACCGGTCCCATTGCCTGGGGTATTTGTGTATTTCTCCCAACCGTGAAGCGCATTTCGTCAAAGAAGCAATTAACAATCAGGATTCGTTTCCTGGCCTTGCGGAACTTGATGATTTTTGATTTCATGGCACCGCTCCCTCTAGGTTTGAATGTGTAATCCGGGTTTTTGAACCTGGCCGCTAAACCATTACCGGCCGGGATGAACTAACCCGGATGGAACATCGCGTCGGCCGCTTTTATACCGAACCATAGCAAGCGGCATTCCAGTATTGATCGCGGCCGGCCTGTTGTGCCGTAATATCTCATCCGCAAAATTCAGTATGGCCAGCAATTGCCGATTGTTATGGGAGTCTCTGAAACCGGAAAAAAAGGGAAAATAAGCTTGTAAACCCGTGTCCTGAACCCTTTGCTCAGAGACAGGTCTGGGGAGAAGGGCTGCAACAAAGGTTAACGCGGTTTTCGCCCAATGGCAGATTATGTTTGAAATACGGGTCGGTTAACCTGTTGCAAGAATGGTTTACCGTGCAAAAAAAGTTGCAATGTTTCTGGACAGGACGGCCGGCGGAAAGATGTCGGCGATCAGCAGGATCGATGGGAGGGGAAAAAGCAGCCCGCCGCGATGGCGGGCTGCTGATGTTGGTGGGCGGTTATATGTCAAAGTAAAGATAAAATTCATGCGGGTGGGGCCGCAGTTTGACGTCGTTGACTTCGTTGTCGGTTTTATAGTCGACCCACATGTCGATGGCATCCTGGGTGAAGACATCACCTTTTAGCAAGAATTCCTGATCGGCCTTCAGGGCCTCCAGGGCTTCGTCCAGGGAGCCCGGGGCCGATGGGATCTCGGCCAGCTCTTCCGGCGGCAGGTTGTAGATGTTCTTGTCCAGGGGATCGCCCGGATCGATCTTGTTCTGGATGCCGTCGATGACCGCCATCAGGATGGCGGAAAAGGCCAGGTAGCCGTTGCAGGACGGATCCGGGGTGCGGAACTCGATCCGTTTGGCCTTGGGCGATGTGGAGTACATCGGAATCCGGACGGCCGCGCTGCGGTTCCGGCTGGAGTAGGCCAGGTTCACCGGCGCCTCGAAGCCCGGCACCAGCCGCTTATAGGAGTTGGTGGTGGGGTTGGTAAACGCGCACAGGGCCCGGGCGTGGCTCAGGATACCGCCGATGGCATACAACGCCTCCTGGGAGAGACCGGCGTATTTGTCACCGGCAAACAGGGGCTGGTCGCCTTTCCAGATGCTGATGTGGGTGTGCATGCCGGTGCCGTTGTCTTCAAAAAGCGGTTTGGGCATAAAGGTGACCGTGTGGCCGTTGCGGTAGGCCACGTTTTTGAGGACATACTTGAACCACATGAGCTGATCGGCCATCTGGAGCAAGGGTTTGAAGCGCATATCGATTTCCGACTGGCCGGCAGTGGCGACTTCATGGTGCTGGGCTTCGGTTTCGATTCCAAGTTCCTCAAGAGTTAGAACCATTTGCGTTCGCAGATCCTGAAATTTGTCCGTGGGGGGAACCGGGAAATAGCCTTCTTTGTGACGCGGCTTGTAGCCCAGGTTGGGCCCTTCATCGCGGCCGGTGTTCCAGGTGCCCTCGATGGAATCGATTTCATAAAAAGCACCGAAGCGCGAGGATTCAAAACGAATATCGTCAAAGATAAAAAATTCTGCTTCCGGCCCGATGTAGGCCACGTCTCCAATGCCGCTATTTTTCAGATAGGCATCCGCTTTTTTAACTATATTGCGGGGATCGCGGGTATAGGGTTCGCGGGTTACCGGATCGGCAATATCACAGATCAATACCAGGGTCGGCGCTTCATAAAACGGGTCCATCCTGGCTGTTGTCGGGTCCGGTATGACCAGCATGTCGCTGGCATGAATCGGCTGCCAGCCGCGGATGCTGGATCCGTCGAAACCGAAGCCGTCCTCAAAGCTGGATTCTTCCAGTTCCCTGACGGGCACACTGAAGTGCTGCCAGAGACCCGGATAATCCATAAAGCGCAAGTCGACCACTTTGGCGCCATTCTCTTTGGCCATGTCCAATACTTCTTTGGGTGTCATGTTGTTTCCTCCTCTATTTTAGTTAATTGGTTAAATAGTTGATTGGTGAAATAGGTAAAAGATTTGAATCCTTTTTTTTCTGTTGTGACTTGCGGGTCACGCCCTCCGGCGACGCGCTGCGCGGCGTAGGCCAGAGAATTCGTAAATCAAAAGATCCCGCCAACTGATGGCGTCCTCTGTCTTCCCCACTATATGGCATCGGGGCCCGTTTCGCCGGTGCGGACACGCAGCGCTTCTTCGACGGGAATCACAAAGATCTTGCCGTCGCCGATTTTACCGGTGTTGGCCGATTCACGGATACAATTGACGACCTGTTGCACGCGATCGGCTTCGACCACAATTTCGATCTTAATTTTAGGGATAAAATCCACAACATATTCCGCACCCCGGTAGATTTCCTTATGGCCCTTTTGACGGCCGTAGCCTTTGACCTCGGAAATGGTCATGCCCTGGATGCCGATCTCATTGAGCGCTTCTTTGACATCATCCAGCTTGAAGGGCTTGATGACCGCTTCGATCTTTTTCATGATTGAACCTCCTCTCTATAATTGACTACTGGATTTCAAAGCCTCTCTCACCGTGTATGGAATTGTCGAGGCCGATGATTTCGTCCTCCTGCTCCACCCGCAGGCCACCGGTTACCGCCTTGGTAATATAGGCGATAATCAGGGTGCCGATGGCCGTAAATACGGCAGTTGCGACAATTGAAATCACCTGGATCCAGAGCTGCTTGGGGTTGCCGTAAAACAGCCCCTTGCCGGCTTCGTTGACGGCCGGGTTGGCAAACAGCCCGGTGGCCAGAGCCCCCCAGATGCCGCAGACCCCGTGGACGCCGAAAGCATCCAGAGAGTCGTCATAACCCAGTTTGGGTTTGATTTTGGCCACACTGTAAAAGCCCAGCGCTCCGGCAACCAGTCCAATGATCAGCGATGCCGGCATGTTGACGAATCCGGCTGCCGGCGTAATGGCCACCAGGCCGGATACGATCCCGGATGCCATGCCGAGCACGGTTGGCTTTTTGTTGACCAGCCACTCGATTATCATCCATGTCAGGGCCCCGGCGGCTGCTGAGGTATTGGTGACAAGAAACGCCGATCCGGCCACCCCATCGGCTGCCAGTTGACTGCCGGCATTAAAGCCGAACCAGCCGAACCACAACAGCGCCGCACCCAATGCGGTCAAGGCAATACTGGATGGAAACATGGCCTCTTTACCGTAGCCGATGCGCTTGCCAAGCACCAGAGCCAGAACCAGGCCGGCCACACCGGCATTGATATGAACGACCGTGCCGCCGGCGAAATCCAGTGCCCCCATATTGGCCATCCAGCCGCCGCCCCATACCCAATGGGCCACCGGTGCATAAATAAACGTCACCCATAAAATCGTAAACACAATCCAGGATGAGAACTTCATGCGATCCACCACCGAGCCCAGCACCAATGCGACGGTGATACAGGCAAAGGTCATTTGAAACAGGGCGAACACATAGGTGGGTATGCTGCCGGAAAGGCTGTCAACGCCAATCCCGGCCATGAAGAAATGCTGCAGCCCGCCGGTGATACCCCCGATATCCGGCCCGAAGGCAATGCTGTAGCCCCACATCATCCAGATAACGCTGGCCAGGCAGTAGGCCACCAGGGTCATGGCGAAAGTATTTAAAAGGTTTTTATAGCGGGCGATGCCGCCGTAAAACAGCGCCAGGCCCGCCGGTGTCATCATCATCACCAGGGCAGTCGATACAATGATCCAGGCGGTGTCCCCGGAATTCAGACCATCCGAAGCCAGCGCGGGTGAGAATGGGATCAGGCTTAAGATCCCAGCAGTAAGTAATCGGTTTAACCTCATCTGTGATATCTGTCCTCCTTTTGCGAATGACGAATGTCGAATGAAGCATTGAAGAATTCTATCGTTTTTAAATTCCATTTCTATATGAAAAATAAACCAAATTAAGATCCTTTTTTCGACAACGGTTATTCGCATTCCTTTTTCTAATCGGTTGTTAGTGTTAATTCAGTGCTTGTCATTAATAGTCAGAAACTTCAAACATTCGTCAGTCGACATTCGACCTTCGTCATTTCCAACGTCATTCCATAGCCGGCAGCCTCTCCAAAACGGCGGCTTTGATGGCGGCCACCTGATCGGTCTCATCTATTTTTTGGCCGTTTAAATCCCAGACATAGAAGACATCGACGACCTGGTCTGCCTTGGTGGCAATTTTGGCCACCCAGATGTTCAGGCCGCAATTAAACAGCGCATCGGTGATGCTGAACAGCAGGCCGGGAAAATCGTAGGTAAAAACCTCGATGATGGTGAAAAAGCTCGAGCTTTTATTGTCCACCCTGACGCGATGGGGTCTGCGGGATACCCGTTGACCGAATTGACCGTAAACCGGCACCTTTTTTTTGAGCGCCGATACGAGATTGATCCCATTGGCAAGGGCCTTTGCGAGTTTTTGTTCGGCCCGCCGCCATTTCTCATCTTCCATGATCTGATCCGGCGGCGGCTTGACCTTGAATATGTCCAGGGCGATGTGGTTGCGCCAGGTAAAGACCTGGACATCCAGAATGTCGATGTTGTGCAGGGTGAATACCCCGGCAATTCTAGCGATGAGACCGGGACGGTCTTTGGCGCAGATGGTAACCGTTCGGGTGCCGGCGTCGGCCGAATGCTTGATGTCCCATATAAATTCAGAATCGCCGAGTTGGTTATAAAGTTTGATGTGTTCCGTCATTTCATCGGCCGGCGTATACAGGAGATAGCGTGGCGACATCACGTCTAACAGTTCGGCAACATGCTTTTTTGCTTTTTTAGTCCCGGCCGCCGAGATTATTCGAGCTTTTTTCCCCTCGACGATTTCAACTGCCTCGGCGGTCGCCAATTCCCCTTTTTCAAGCACGTTTAAGACTTTAAGGAAAAAATCTCTCAACAGGGCCGCCGTCCATTCATTCCAGGCCATGGGACCGGTTGAGAGCGAGTCGGCGACGGTCAGCAGATAAAGCATTTTTAAACGCTCAGTGCCCTTGATTCTGCGGGCCGCGAGGATGGCGGTCTCCTCGTCGTAAATGTCTCTTCTGGTCGCGGTTTTAACTAAAAAAAGGTGATCACGGACGAGAAAAGCAACGTTGTCGACCACTTCAGGGCCAAGCCCCATGTGGGTGAGCCGCTTTTTAACCAGGGCCGCACCGGATTCCGCATGGCCTTCTTCAATCTCGCCCTTGCCAATATCATGCAGCAATGCCGCCCATAGCAACGGCATTTTATTTTTCAGTTCGCCATAAATTTGCCCGCACAGCGGCTCGAGGCTGCTGTCCTTGGCCGTACCGAAATTTTTAACGGTGTTGACGGTGCGCAGCAGGTGTTTGTCTACCGGGTAGAGATGATATTCATCATATTGGATACGGTTGATGATACTGCGGAACTCCGGAATAAACCGCACCAGAAAACCGGTGTTCAGCATTTCGTTGAGCACATTGAATTTGGGTGCCGGTGCCGCCAGAATCCGTTCAAAAGATTTCATAACCGCTGGATCTTTTCGGTATTTTGCATTTATCTTTGGAAGAAATTCTTTCACCAACCTTTTGGCTTCGGCACTTAACGGAATTTTCAGGCGGGCGCTTTCTTCAAATATCCTCATCAGCAGATCCGGGGATTCCATTAACTTTTCGGCTGTATCAAAATTCAGCATTCCCCACTCGATTACCTCAAGGCCGTTTACCCGGGTCTGTTTCTGTGATTTTCGTTTTTTGCGCCGGCGCTTTTTTTCCAGACCCAGTTCATGCAGAAACATCAGGTGTTGATTTTTTAAAAATTCCATGCGCCCGTGAAGATCGCCCAAGAATCTTTCCACCGGCTGCTGACCATTGGTCGGTTTGTAGTTCATGGCATCGGCCAGCTTGATCTGGTTTTCAAAATTGAGCTGATCGCATTTGCGTCCACAGAAGTGGTGGATACGGTTGCGCACCTTCCAGATAAACGCCAATGAGCTTTGCAATGTCTGGAATTCTTCGTGGGAGAGCAGTCCCAGATATTCAAGGTCCCGGGGCTGCTTCAAATTTAAATCGATCTGACCGATCCACAGCATGGTGTGGTAATCGCGCAAACCACCCTGTCCCTCCTTGAGGTTGGGTTCGAGAAGATAAGCCGAATCTCCGAATTGAAGATGCCGCAGATTGTTTTTTTCGACCAGCCAGTTGATGATCGTGCGGGATCGTTTGCCGGTGATCTTTTGGCGGACCTGATCCATGAGCTCCGAGTACAAAAGCGACCAGCCGCATATGAAGCGTGCATCCAATATCGGGGTCAGAATTTCGAAATCTTTGGACGCAAGGGCGATGCATTCTCTCAGCGAGCGGGTGGCATACCCGACGTCGAGCCCGATATCCCACAGCGGATAGACCATTTCCTGGATCAGCCCTTCGGCCTCGGTCGGCACTTTCTTCTTGAATAGGAACAGCAGATCCACATCCGAATGAATGCATTGCTCCTCGCGGCCGTAGCCCCCCAGGGCGATGATGGCATATGGATTTTTGCTGATGTCCATGCGAGGCCCGACCATACTGGTTTCGAACGCCTGCCGGAAATAATCATCCAGGGCGCGGGCATGCTGCCTTAAAAAATCAGGTTCCTTGCCCTGCAACAGACGTGCCGTCAACCGTTTGGTTTTCTTTTGCAGCTGGCTGGCGGTATGTTCATGGACCGTTTTTAACTTGCGCATGGGTGCCGTTATTCCATTTCGGATTTATAATTGGGCGGATTGCGAAGGCGATCATCGCTCCAGCCAAATTAACCTGTTATGAGCACTATTCGTGCCACGCTGTTTGCTGACTTGTAAGTTGCTGATATTTAGACGTATCCACTGAGAGTCCGTATGGAAAAGCGGTGGCCGGAAAATTACAATTTTGCTAAAAATCGGAAAAAAAAGTTACAAATTTGTGATATTGGTTTTTTAGCATAATGCCAGGTTGCAGGTGTCGATCAAATGAAGACAGATGCCAGAAAGCAGAGGGCGGATGAAAGAGGTGCTTGAATTCAGGTTTGGGGTTGCGCCCGCCCGCCTGGCCTGAGCGCCTCGCAATGGCGGGCAGGAATTTCTGATGGGTCTGTTTGTAACCACGCAACCCTCAACGGCAAATAGTGGTCAGATATCAAGTAGGAAATAGCCACCTTATAAGTCTTCCAGTGCGTGTTTGGACTATGCTCTAATGAACGCCTCCCAGATTTCGGCCACCCTTTTTTGCAGGTGTGCGAAATCCTGGCGGGGGACTTTGGCCGGTTTTTCCTGAAGGCTGAGTTGATGGGCGGCCGCGCGATAGATCAGGTAGGCGTGTTTGAGCACGTGGGCGGTATATTCATCCATAGCACCGGTTTCGATCAAAGCCTGGATCAGGCGCACATTATCGGTCCATTGCAAAAGGCCGGCGTATTGGTAAGAATGCAGCAGGACCAGGTACTGCACCAGGAACTCGATGTCCACCATAGCCCCGGCACCCTGCTTGAGATCCAGAACGCCGCCTTCTGGTTTTAACAATTCTTTGCGCATTCGTTCACGCATATTGGCGACTTCGGCGGTTAGTTTTTCCTTTGATCGCGGACGGGCCAGGACGTTGCGCCGGATGGTGTCAAAGCGGCTGGTCAGGCTATCGTCTCCGCAAACCGGGCGGGCCTTGATCAGGGCCTGGTGTTCCCAGGTCCAGGCTTCTTCCATCTGGTAGCGCCCGAAAGAATCGATGTGGCTGACCAGAATTCCCGATGTGCCGCTGGGCCTCAAGCGCATATCGATTTCATAGGCTTTGCCGGCGCGCGTGTGGGAGGTAAGAATGTGAATGACCCGTTGGCCGAGGCGGTTAAAAAATTGGGCGCTGTCAATAGCTTTTTCACCTCCCCGGGTCGGCTCATGGGTGCCGGCGTGCAGAAATACAAGATCGAGATCGGAGCCGTACCCGAGCTCGAGCCCCCCCAGCTTACCGTAGGCGATGACCGCAAATCCCTGGCCGCAGCTCCTGTCGTCCAGCCGACATACAGGGGCGCCGTGTTTGGCCACCAGATGATTCCAGGCCAGATCCACCACCTCGCCGAGAATGCACTCGGCAATATCGGAAAGATAGTCGCTGACCCGCATCAAGGGGAGGGTGCCGGTCACGTCAGCGCTCGCGACCCGCAGGACATTGATCTGTTTGAATATGCACAGCTGCTCGATCTGGTATTCCAGGTCGTCCAGCGGTATCTGCCCCATACGTTGACGCAGTCCGGCTTGCATTTCCTCTTTATGCGGCGGCAGATAAAGGGTTCGGGGATCCAGCAGTTCATCCAGCAATACCGGATGCTGCGCCAGAAAGGACGCAATCCAGGGGCTTGCATGGGAGAGCTTGACCAGATGGGTGAGGGCGGTCGGATTTTCCAACAACAGCGCCAGATAACTGGTGCGTCTCTCGATGGTCTTGATCAGGTCGATGACCCGGCGAAGCGTCGTCAGGGGATTATCATAGGCACGGGCTTCTTTTAAAAAGCGCGGCACCAGTTTGTCCAGACGCTGGCGGCCGCGGGGACTCAACGCCTTGGTTTCCGGGGCATTCCTTAAATAATCCAGCAGCTGCAGCACTTCGTCCGGCTGGTCATATCCCATCGCCTCCAGGGTCTTTTCTGCCGGCTTGTCACCGGCGATCTCCTGCCAGACGACTTCCAGCGGGTCTTCATCATCTTTGCGGCGGTTGTCGGCCTCGCCGGTTTCCAAAAGCATCTGGAAGTGGCCGTGCACGATTTGACGGTGCTCATTCAAAAGCGCAATATAGGTTTCGGTGTCGGAATAACCCATGGATGCCGCCAGGCGCAATTTGCCATTCCCGTCGGAAGGCAGCTGGTGGGTTTGCTGGTCGGAATAAGCTTGAAGACGGTTTTCGGTGTTTCTCAAAAATATATAGGCGGCCACCAGTTCGCGGCAGACTTTCCGGGGGATGTGACCATCAGCGGCCAGAGCCTTTAGTACCCGTATGATGCCCGTATCTTGAAGGGCCGGCGTTACCCCGCCACGAATCAGCTGGAAAATCTGGCCGAAAAACTCTATCTCACGGATGCCGCCCGGTCCGAGTTTGATATTGTTTGCCATGCCCCTGCGGTTGACTTCCCGCACAATCATCTGCTTCATTTCCCTCAAGGATTCAAAGGCGCTGTAGTCCAGATAGCGTCGATAAATAAACGGGTGAAGCCGTTCAAGCAAAAAGTTTCCGGCAGCGATATCTCCGGCCACGGCCCTGGCTTTGATCAGGGCGTAACGTTCCCACTCGCGGCCCTGCTGCTGGTAGTATTGCTCCATGGTATCGAAATCCATGGCCAAGGGACCACTTTCGCCAAAAGGCCGCAGGCGGGCATCAACCCGATACACAAATCCATCGGCTGTCGGCTGGCCGATGACTTTGATCAAACGGCGACAAAGACGCGTAAAAAAGTCTTCGTTACTCGTGGTGTCTTTGGTTCCGTGGGTTTTGCCACTTTTCGGATAAACGAAAATCAAGTCGACATCCGATGAAAAATTCAATTCCCGGGCACCCAGCTTGCCCAGCCCCAATATAACCGGGTGTTGTTTTGATCCGTCTGCGGCTGTGGGAAGGCCGTATCTGTCACACTGCCATTGATAAAGGATTTGAAGGGTCTGATGCAGGCAGGCATCTGCAAAAGCGGACAGGTCGGTCATGGTTTCGGCAAGATCAGCCCGGCCGGCCAGGTCCCGCCAGGCGACACGGACCATTTCCCGCCGGCGGCAGTGGCGCAACCGCCGCATGAGAGCATCTTCATCTTCGACATCGGCTAAACACATTTCAATGATTTGGCGATAATCATCCGGCTGTCGGGGTTTGAACAGATCACCAGTGTCCACCAGGTCCGTTAACATGGCCGGATCACGGGTGCAGCTGGCAGCCGCAAAATCACTGAAGGCAAACACGTATTTGGAACTTTGAAGAACTTGCGAATTGGCGGCGGGGGAGATGCCGGCAGCTGCGGCTGCCTTCTGAAAGCTTTGCCATCGCTTCTGGTAGTCATCGGCAAGCGGTGGTGGAAGTTCGTCTGGGAGTGTGATTGGTCGGGTTTGGCCTGTGGTCATTACGTTAACAGGTCATGCTTGATTTTTCTATTAATTTGACGGCAGGATTTGTGGGAGCGGCTTTTAGCCGCGAAAATGTGAAATCGCGGCTGGAAAGCCGCTCCCACGACCAAAAACCCACTATTCCATCATTCCATTATTCCACTATTCCTTTATTGGAATTGCAGCTCAAGCCTCAAAACGTGTATCACAATTTGTATAACCTTTGCTAAATCCCCAAGCGTTAGATCAGTCCCTTGGCCTGCCATTCCTTCAACCGCTGATAGGCATGCCGGGCATAATCACCCTGC
This sequence comes from Deltaproteobacteria bacterium, assembly GCA_019312835.1. Lineage (GTDB taxonomy): Bacteria > Desulfobacterota > Desulfobacteria > Desulfobacterales > JAFDCJ01 > JAFDCJ01. The sequence continues at coordinate 12,507 of JAFDCJ010000066.1, read as the reverse complement.
TGGACAACCTGCAAATAGCGCTGGTACTGTCCAGCGGCCTCCGGATATTTTTGCATGCCTTCATAAGCGTACCCTTTGAAGAATAGCGTGTTAGGATTGCCGGCCAGCACCCGATCGTAGCTGTCAAATTCAGACAGCGCCCCCTCATAATCCTTTAAACGGATTTTGGCAAACCCGCTCAGGTGATAGGCCTGGGCTTCCTGGGGATAAGCCTTTTGGGCCATTTCCGCATACTGGCGCCCCACCGCCCAATTTTTTTGCATCAGCTGGGTCTTGGACATCAGAACCAGAGCGGTATAATCGTTCGGTGCCGCTTTTAAGGCCCGACGGTAATGCTCTTCGGCGTCCCCAAACTTTTTCTGGGCCAGAACCTCATCGCCTTTTTGCATCTCCTCGATGGCGCTCTTCTGGGCGCGCAACCTGGCGGTATTGTCCATATACCGCTCACGATGGACCGGCTGGCCCCCGGCGGATTTATATTGGGTTGCCGCACTCTGGACAACGGTCTGATAGCGTTCAGCGCTCATGGGGTGAGTGGCAAACATCAGCTCGATGGCGCCGGGTTTATGCGTGCCCAGACTGTTGAGCATTTCCATCAGCCCCACCATCCCGTTGGGGCTGTACCCTGACTTGACGATGTATTCCATTCCCAACGCATCGGCCTGGCGCTCGTTGTCGCGACTGTAGCTTGCCAGCAGGGCGCCGGCGCCGATCTGTCCCAGTTGGGATGCCAGGCCGCCGTAACCGGAACCGGCCGCCCCTGCCACGGCCGAAAGGCCACCGACAACCGCCTGGCTCAGCATGCCCTTTGACATCTGCTGGGCCGTGTGCCGGGCATTGACATGACCCAGTTCGTGCCCCAGCAGGGCCGCCAATTCAGCTTCATTTTCAAGCGACAGTAAAATGCCCCGGGTGCAGGCGATGGTGCCGCCGGGAAAGGCGTAGGCATTGACATAGGTGGCGTTGACGACGTGAAAATTATAAGGCATCTGGGTGCGGTGGGTTTGGTTGACCAAGTTTTTGCCGGTGCGGTCAATATAGCTGCCCAAAGCTTTATCCTGCGTTGTTCCGTAGTCGGCGGAAAATTGATAGGGTGAGTATTGCTGATCGATTTGGATTTCCTGGTCTTCGGATACCAGCATCAGCTGGCTTTTACCGGTGACCGGATTAGTGGCGCACCCGGCCGCCAAACCGGCTGCCGCCATTGACGAAAGCCATAAAAATTGCCTGCGGGTCACCAGATTATGTGTCCGTATGGTTGGAGATTTGGTGTCCATGGATCCTCCTATTTAAACCGGGTCTAAAATTACGCCATGGTTATATCCAATCGTGGTCAACGATTTGTCCATTACGGCGTTTGCGTTATGGTTTCATAACTTTCGAGGAGGCGGTTTCCCAGCATGGCGGCGAGGTGTTTGAACAAGATGATTCCGTTGGCCGGATCTTCTTCAATGACCCGGGTCAATTTCTGGCTGCTGGTTCTCAGCAACTCGGTCGGTTCAATGCATTCGGCCGAGGCAGAATAGACATCCCGTCCGATCAGGCTGGACCACCCAAAGGCTTCGCCGCTCTGTCTGATATCATGAACCATGTGTCCGCCCTCACAGATGCTCAGCTTAACCCGGCCATTAATAAGGGTGTAAAAGAAATGCGCCGGATCGTTTTCACGAAAAAGGACATCGCCTTTGTCATGGGATACCATCTCGGAATTATCCATATACTTTTTTACAAAATCCATGCTGGTTCCCAGCAAAAGCTCTGATTGCTTGATATACATGAACGCTCCTTCGTCTGTGGGCCTTTCCGGATAGGGCAAATATAAAATAAAGCGGCATACATGTCAAAATAAAAGGGTTCAGGGTTCCGCGGTTCAAAGGTGCCGAGGATCGGCCATCAACCTTTGAACCGCGGAACGCTGAACCTTTGAACCTCTAAACTACATTTTTGTAATTAATTTTGGCTAACTTTGTTGGCTGCCGGAAAATTAAATTGACATCATCGCCATATCCCTTTAATGTCATTGAACATTTTGCAACGTAAGCTGCGTTGGCATATCTTTTGCTCCTCCCAAAGCGGGGTGGACTGCAGACAGGCCAGCCGGAAACGCGGAGGGGGTGGATAGGACGCACCAAAATTATATATTTCCCAAAACCCGGAAAAATGCTATAAGACCCCAAAACCGAATTGTGTTGTAATTATCAATTGGGCGCCACTAAAATTTCAGATCATTTAGTGTAAACTATGCCTTCATGGTGTTGCAAAAGGTGTTGGCCGGCAATTTAACCATTAACGTTTTTCCCAGTTGGATAGAGGCGGGGCTAAAAAATTCAAGCTAGCTTCTAAACTGGTATCCAGCCCACTGAGTACCCCGCGTTTCATTAAGACATGCCCAAGTATTCAATTTGATCTTTCCAGGGTGTTGAGTTATCCCGTATGCTTAGCGCTGAACGGGTGGTGGTTGCAATCTGATTACCTTCTGGTTTTCAATCACCCCGCGTAAAGCAACGCATTAAACAACTCGCTGGGTTGATTCATAAAACCGCTTTTAGATGAAGGCGTTGGTATAAAAATCCGGACCAGCCGGTCCTCGTTCTCGTCCGGCAATCCGGTGATAAAAGGAGATTGAACAATGTGCCGCCTGTTTTCGATTACCAGTAAAGATCCTTTGTCTCCCATGGTCGCCTTGGAGGCCCTCGATGTCATGCGCGAAGGGCATGATTGCTCCGGCGTCGGCATTTTTTTGCGCGATTTAAGCGGCCCTTTTGAAGAAATGAAGGATGCCCCCATTTTATCCGGTATCTTCAGCGAAAAGGGGTTACGGCGCCTGGATTCCTTTATGATGGATATTGGTTTTATGACCAAATACAAGATTACCATCAAGGTCCCGAAACAGCCGCCGCCGGGTGTGCCCAAACGGGATATCTACCTGATACGGGCCTATGAGTATCCGGAGGAATGGGATGACCTGAGCCAGGAAGCACTTTATGATAAGCTGCTGCAGATTCGGCTCCAGCTGAGAATGATGGGTGAGGAAAAAAACGATATGATCGTTTTTTCCTTCTGGCCCGATGTGATTATGGTCAAAGAAATCGGGGATCCCATGCTGGTGGCGGAGCATCTGGCCCTTGATCGCAAGGAACTGCATGCCCGGGTGATTATGGCCCAGGGTCGACAGAACACCAACTATGCCATCACCCTGTATGCCTGCCATCCGTTCTTCATCCAGGGCTATTCCACCATGACCAACGGGGAAAACACCGCCTTTATCCCCATTAAGGCCTTTTTGGAGTCCCGGGGTTTCCCGGGCTACATGGGTTACCAATCCGATTCGGAGGTGTTTACCCATATCCTTCACTATACGATTAAAAAGCTGGGCCTCGGGGTTGAAGCTTATAAGCATATTATTACGCCGCTGCAGGACGATGCGATTGTCGACCATCCCGACGCCATGTTCTTAAAGAATTTGAAACAAACCTGCCGGCAGTTGATCATCGATGGCCCCAACTGTGTCATCGGCTGCATGCCGGATCACAGCGTTTTCATGGTTCAGGATCGCAAGAAGCTCCGCCCCGGTGTCGTGGGCGGAAGACCGGGCGTTTATGCCTTTTCATCGGAAATTTGCGGTCTGGATGCCGCGATCCCGAATCGTGATAAGAACCAGGATTTTCAGCCCATGCACCTGGACACCGTCATTGTTGGTCCCGAGCGACAGGAGGTTAAGATATGGAACCAGAACGACCCATTACCGCTTCTACACTAAGTGTCAAAGATCTGCCTTGGCAGATAGTCTGGGATAAAGACACCTGTACCCTTTGCGGTAAATGCACGGCGGTCTGCCCGGTCAACGCCATCGAGCTTGGGGTTTTTCGAAAAAGAGATTTGAATCCCCCGGTGGGGTTCATGGATGCCCCCACCAGTGTCTATAAAGCTTACTATGGCATCCGCCAGAAGACCGATCCGGCCTATAAATGTGTGGGCTGTGCCATGTGCAACATGGTATGCCCCAACAACGCCATTATGCCCTACCGCGGGGATGAAGCCGATAAGCTGCGCTATCATCTCGACCGTGGGGGGCAGCCTCGCAGGCGCGGCGGCAGGCGCAATGTGGCCGGCGGGATTCTGGACCGGCTGAAATTTATTCGCATTTCGATGCTGACCGACCCGGCTCTGGACGCCGGGCGGCACGAATTTGAATTGCGGACCCTTTTGGGTCGCGTTTTGCCCCCGGAAGAGAATATAAAATTTCTGCGCACCAACGGCTGGATTCCGCCGGTCAGAGAAATCTATCCATTGGTTATCGGCAGCATGTCTTTTGGGGCTCTTTCGCCCACCATGTGGGAAGGGCTGCAAATGGGCGTGGCTTACCTCAACGAAGAACTCGGTATGCCCGTTCGAATTTGCACCGGTGAGGGCGGCTGTCCGCCGCGGTTGTTGCGATCCCGATTTTTAAAATATGTCATTTTACAGATTGCCAGTGGGTATTTTGGCTGGGATGAGATCATTCATGCCATACCGGAGATGAAGGAGGATCCCTGCGCTATTGAGATTAAATACGGCCAGGGCGCCAAGCCCGGCGACGGCGGTCTGCTGATGTGGTACAAGGTAAACAAATTGATTGCCGCCATCCGCGGCGTGCCCACCGGCATCAACCTGCCGAGCCCCCCGACCCATCAAACCAAGTACTCCATCGAAGAATCGGTGGCCAAGATGATTCAATCCATGTACATGGCCTGGGGGTTCAGGGTGCCGGTTTACCCAAAAATTTCGGCGACATCGACTGCCCTGGCCGTCCTAAACAACCTGACCCGCAATCCCTATGCCGCCGGGTTGGCCATTGATGGTGAAGACGGCGGAACCGGGGCGGCTTACAATGTTTCCATGAACCATATGGGGCACCCGATTGCCACCAATATCCGTGACAGTTATTTAAACCTGGTGAACCTGGGCATGCAGAACCAGGTTCCGCTGTTTGCCGGCGGAGGGATTGGCAAGACCGGCAACCTGGCGGCCAACGCCGCCGCGCTTATCATGCTGGGGGCCAGCGGGGTGCAGATTGGCAAATACATCATGCAGGCCGCAGCCGGTTGTCTGGGCTCCGAATCGGATCGCTGCAATATCTGCAACATCGGTTTATGTCCCAAGGGCATTACCTCCCAGGACCCCCGCCTGTACCGGCGCCTGGATGTTGAAGATGTGGCCCAGCGCGTGGTGGATGTCTATTTAAGCTTTGATACCGAGTTGAAGAAAATTGTCGCTCCGCTGGGGCGGTCCACCTCTCTGCCCATCGGCATGTCGGACGCCCTGGGGATCGATGATGTCGATGCCGCCGAGCGATTGCAGATTAAGTATGTGGTTTAGAAAAAAGGTGTAAGGTATAGGGTTTAGGGTATAAGGTTAGTTTCTGACGTTCAGTCTTTAACCTCGCACCCTCTACCCTCTACCTTTTACCATTATGCTTTAGCAACTATTTGCGATTGTATTGAACGATGCGGACATAGTTCGAATTTCACATTTGGAGTAAGACCATGCCAGACCAGAATATCAGCACCAAAACGAATTATCATGTCATTTCCGGTCGCTTTGCCGGAGAACGGGTCGCCACCCGGATCCTTGAGGAACAGATCCAGGAGGCGGTGACCCGGGGCCACCGGGCGATACAGGTTGATGCTTACGGCCAGCACGGTATCGGAGGGCGGCTCTGGCGGGCCGGCGATGAACCGATCCGCATCCAGGTGGTCGGGCAGCCCGGTCAGCGCCTGGGGTCCATGGGTTTTCCCAATACCGCCATCGACGTTCACGGGCCGGCATCCGATGATGTGGGCTGGCTCAATGCCGGTTCCAAGATCGTGATCCACGGCAATGCCGGCAATGGATGTGCCAACGCCATGGCCCAGGGCAAGATTTCTATTTCCGGCAATATCGGTGCCAGGGGAATGACCATGACCAAACACAATCCCCGGTTTGATCCACCCGAGTTGTGGGTACTGGGATCGGTCGGAGATTATTTTGGTGAATTCATGGCCGGTGGCATTGCCGTCATCTGCGGCTATGACGCCCAAAATCCCGAAAATGTTCTCGGTTATCGACCCCTTGTCGGCATGGTCGGTGGTAAGGTGTTTTTCCGGGGCCCGCATGCCGGCTACAGCCAATCCGATGCCAAGCTGGTTTCCATTGGAGATGATGACTGGAACTGGCTGGTCGAAAATCTGCACAAATTTTTAAAGCGCATCGGACGTAACGAGCTGATGCCAATTTTGGCCGATCGTACCCAATGGCAGCTGCTTGCCGCCCGGACCCCCCATGAAAAAATAACCCAACCCAAGCGGTCCATGCAGGCGTTTCATCAAGCCGTCTGGGACAAAGAGCTTGGCCAGGGCGGGCTGATTGGCGATCTTACCAATCTGGACCGAAGCCCCATCCCGCTGATCACCAGCGGCCATTTGAGGCGGTTTGTTCCGGTCTGGGAGAATCGAAAGTATGCCGCTCCCTGTGAAGCCACCTGCCCCACCGGTATTCCGGTGCAAGAACGCTGGCAGCTGGTTCGCGAGGGCCGCGTGGATGAAGCCGTGGATCTGGCCCTGACCTATACACCGTTTCCCGCCTCCATTTGCGGTTATCTGTGCCCCAATTTGTGCATGCAATCCTGCACGCGCCAGTCATCGGCCATGGCGCCGGTGGATGTGACCCGGCTTGGCCAGGCGAGCATCAGTGCCAAATTGCCGGAGTTGCCGCCGGAGGGCGATAAAAAAATCGCCGTCATCGGCGGAGGGCCGGCGGGCATTTCCTTGGCCTGGCAACTGCGCCAGATGGGTCATAAAACCGTCATCTACGAAATGGCCAAAAACATCGGCGGCAAAATCTCCCGGGTTATTCCCCACAGCCGGCTCCCCAAAGAAGTCATCAGCCAGGAGCTAAAGCGGGTTAAGGAGGTTTTACCCCATGTGCATCTTCAGCAGCCCCTTCAAAGTGAGGAAGTTGGGCAGATGCGGGAAGATTATGATTTTGTCGTGATCGCCACCGGTGCCCAGAAGCCACGGACGCTTCCCGTACCCGGAAACGAGCGGGCCGTCACGGCACTGGATTTTCTCGAGCAGGCCAAGGCCGGTAAGGCCTCGGTGGGCGAGCATGTCGTCATCATCGGGGCCGGAAATGTCGGTTGTGATGCAGCGGCCGAAGCCCATCGTTTCGGCGGTAAGACCATCACCTTGCTGGATGTTCAGGAGCCGGCCTCCTTCGGCAAGGAACGGCAGGCTGCCGAAGCCATCGGTGCGACCTTTAAATGGCCGGTCTTTACCAAGGAGATAACCTCCGCCACGGTGGTGTTGAGCGACGGCGAGGAAATTCCGGCCGACACCGTCATTGTATCGATTGGGGATGTGCCGGATCTTGAGTTTCTGCCCGAGACCATTGCCGAGGAAAATGGGTTTATCAAAGTCGACGCGCACTATCAGACCAACGATCCCAAAGTATTTGCCATCGGGGATGTGGTCCGGCCGGGGCTGTTGACCGATGCCATCGGTGCCGGGCGAATTGTGGCGCGGGCCATTGGTGATATTCTGGAGGGCAACGTGCCCGTGCCGTTCAAACGCGAAATGATCAGCCGCGAGCGGGTCACCCTTGAATATTTTGATCCGCGGGTGACGGAATTCGCCAACCTGGACCATTGCGGTTCCCAGTGTTCATCCTGCGGGGCCTGCCGGGATTGCGGCATTTGCACGGCGGTTTGTCCGCGTCAGGCCATCAGCAAAAACGAGCCCGAAGACGCCGCTTATGAATATCTGGTCGATGAAAGCCTGTGCATCGGCTGCGGATTCTGCGCGGCGGCCTGTCCCTGCGGGGTGTGGGATCTTGTCGATAATACGCCGATCGGCTAGGCATGTTTTGGGAGAGATTTACCCGCGGGGCCGAAAGCCTAAAAGATAAGGAACCATATTAGAATATCGAATATCGAATAATGAATATCGAATGCCGCAGGAAGGTATTCTGCCGATCAATATAAAAGGACAGAGCGTAGCGATACATCCCTTCGATATTCTGCGGTTCTTTATTCTATTTTTAATATCTGTGAATATTATTTTAAATAATTGTTACGTCAGCTAAAACGCCTAATGAGGAGCCTGCAAAGAATGATTGATTATGATAAGCCCCGCGAAGCCTGTGGCATTTTTGGTATCTGCGGCCATCCCGAAGCGGCCCCGATTACCTATTTTGGTCTCTACGCCCTGCAGCACCGGGGTCAGGAAAGTGCCGGCATATCAGTGGTCAAAGATGGGACCATCGTTGGACACAAGGGAATGGGGCTTGTATCAGATGTTTTTGATATGGATCTCCTCAAGCTACTGGCGGGCGGCTGCGCCGTCGGGCATGTTCGCTATTCCACCACCGGCAGTTCGGTACTGACCAATGCCCAGCCCTTTATGGTGCGTCATCGCAATAAATCCTACGCCGTGGCTCATAATGGCAACATCGTCAATGCCCATGTGTTAAAGAATGAGCTTGAAGAAGCCGGTTCCATTTTCCAGACGACCATGGACAGCGAAATATTTTTGCACCTTTTCGTGAAAAATCTCTCCCTCGGTTTCGAGCAGGCCCTGGTGGAAACCGTTTCCAGGCTGCAGGGGGCCTTTTCGATCGTCATGTTGACCAGCCGGGGAGAGGTTATCGGGATTAAAGACCCCTATGGCTTCCGACCGTTGTGTCTTGGTAAATTAAACGGCAATTATGTGCTGGCCTCAGAAACCTGCGCGTTTGATCTCGTTGAAGCTGAATTTGTGCGCGAACTCGATCCCGGGGAAATCGTCATCATCAGCGCCGATGGCATTAAAAGCATTCAAACGCCCCATGCCGGTCACAGCGCATTTTGTATTTTTGAATTTATCTATTTTGCCAGACCGGACAGTATCTTTTTCGATCAGAATGTCTATCTGACACGCAAGGCCCACGGCAGGCGCCTGGCCGAAGAAGCGCCTGTTGATGCCGATTTTGTGATGCCGTTTCCGGATTCGGGGACCTATGCCGCCATCGGCTATTCGGAGGCTTCCGGCATTCCCTTTGAAATGGGAATGATCCGCAACCATTATGTGGGACGCACGTTTATTCAACCCACCCAGAGCATGCGCGATTTCGGAGTGCGCATCAAGCTCAATCCCGTTCATAAGCTTCTGAAAGGTAAAGATATTATAATCATTGAAGATTCTATTATTCGGGGTACTACCATCAAGACCAGGGTTAAAGCTTTGCGCCAGTTGGGGATCGGTAAAGTTCATATGCGCGTGGCCGGCCCTCCCCATCGTTTTCCCTGTCATTACGGGATCGATTTTTCTACCCGGGGCGAACTAATTGCCGCTAAAAAGACGGTGGAGGAACTCAAGGATTATTTGGGGCTTGATTCCCTGCATTATCTCAGTATCCCTGGCCTTTTAGAGTCCACCGGGGTTGAACATCCTGAAAGCAATTTCTGTAAAGCCTGTTTTGACGGCTGTTACCCGGTGGCCTTCGATGACAGCCTGACCAAAGAATGCCTCGAGATCGGGTAGGCCTGATCGCCTATTTCATGCCGTTGACGTAAACATGGCTCACATCTTACGGTACAGCTTAAACGCCTGCATTTGGAACAATGGAATGCTGGAATGTTGGGTTCTGGAAGGATGTTACCCAGGTTATTCAATATTTTTCGAATAACGCCTGTCATTCCAAAAACCCATTATTCCTTTATTCCATCATTCCAACATTCCATGCTGAAACAACCCTCCGATAACCTGGCAAGACAGCGGTGACCTCAGTTTTTATGATGTCTCGTCTATCTAACTAAAATAAAAACACATATTGATTCTTTGGCGGATTTATTTCTTGCCCTTTTGCCCAAGGAGGTGTAAAATTATTAATTGCCCTAAGGGTTACCCGTGACGGCCGGAGGACCTTATGCTCGAATCGAGATATTTGAAGGACAACATTGAAAACATTCAGAAATTACTGGCAATACCTGCACTCAGAAACTTTGAGACCAAAAATCTGCAAAAACTTCTGCGCTTGAGCAAAATCAGAGAATATGAAGATGGTGAGCTGATTATCACAGAAGGGGCCCTGGATCCGTGGCTTTATTTTCTGCTTTCCGGCAAAATAAGAGTTACCAAGGAAAACCTGGAGATCAACACCATTGATAAAAAAGGTGAGATTTTCGGTGAGATGCGCATCATTGACAGCATGAAACGATCCGCCTCGGTACATGCCGTCGGCAAAACGATTTGCCTGGCGATTGATACCTCTGCTAAAAACCGGATCTCAGACCAGGATCCCATGGATGAAAAATTGGATTTTCTACTGCTGCTCTACCGGATATTCGCAGAATATATGTCGGTTCGCCTGCGCCTTACCAATGAAGAATTGATAACGTCCAAAAAGAAAATCAAACGCTTGCTTGCACAAATATGACCATTCCCCGCACCGTTGCCTTTTCGCGCAACTCGGCCAATGTATTCTTCCACATCCTCACCCGGTGCAATCTGAAGTGCCGCCACTGCTATATCAACCCCGAGCAGCATGGGCAGGGTACCTTGCCGTTGGCGGCTATCCAGGCCTGGTTGGCCGCGTTTTCGGAAAATAGCCACACCAAAAATCTGATTTTCCTGGGCGGTGAACCCACCCTTCATCCGGAGTTGCCGGCGGCCATCCGGTTCGCCCGGCGGATGGGTTTCGGCTCCATCACCGTGGATACAAACGGATACCTGTTCCATGATATTCTGGAAAAAGTAACTCCTGCCGAAGTGGACACCTTCAGCTTCAGCCTGGATGGGGCCACCCGGGCCGCCAACGATCGAATTCGCGGCCAGGGCGCTTTTGAAACCTGTGTCGCCGGCATTGGCAAGGCCGTTTCGAAGGGATTTAATACCAGCCTTATCTACACCGTCAGCAGTGCCAACCTAGATGAACTGGATAAGATGCCAGCTCTGCTCGGTGATCTCGGTGTCGGTAGGTTTTTTATTCAAATTATTGGCCTGCGGGGAAAGTCCGCCGGCCAGGAAGCGGGCACGTCCCCCCTCGGCCAGTTGCAGGTCGCCAGAAGCAAGTGGCTGGAGACCGTTCCCCGGGTCGCCCGGATGATCGCCGAATCCGGCATTCCCGTCACCTATCCCAGAGTTTTTCTAGATCCGGTTGAAAAATTTGAATGCGCCGGTCTGGTGGCCCACAATTATTTTATTTTTCCCAACGGTCGGGTTTACCGTTGCCCGCTCTGTGAAGATTTTCCCATCCACAGCCTGGCCTTCGAGGAAAACCGCCTGGTTACATCCGCCAGACTCAATGAAAGCGATTTTTTTCAGCTCAGCATACCCGAAGGCTGCGTCATGAACAGGCTCATCCAACCACACAACTTGAGCTACCGGGAAGATGGCACCCCGGCATATAAGATTGCCTGTTGTCTATTGAAAGAGGAAGTTAAACCTGCGTCCCAAGTACGTCCAGTTGATTGAGTTGAATGAGTTGATTAAGTTGATTGAGTTGGATGGTCTGAAAAAGATCTCCTTTTTCAACCCAATCAGCTAATCAACTTAGTCAACTATATAAATCCCAATCAACAATTTAAGGTGAGAAATTGCAGACGGTACGCCAGAAAATAATCGAACTTTTGACCGAAGAGGAGATGGATGCGCGGGAGCTGTCCCGGGCGGCAGGGATTCGGGAAAAAGAGGTCGACGATCACCTTGCCCACATCGCCAGAACGTTGGCGGGCAAAGGGCAGAAGTTGAGCATTCGACCCGCTCGCTGTCTGTCCTGTGATTTTGTATTTAAGAACCGCCATCGTTTTACGCGGCCGGGGCGATGCCCGCGCTGTAAAAAGTCCCATCTGCAAAGCCCCAGCTTCCATATCGAACATGGGAATATATGAAATACGAGTGTATCCCATTGTATTTTTCCAGCTTCCGGCCTGTCCGCGCTCCAAAAATTTCCGGTTTGACCCTACTGTTTCTCCTGAATATTTTTTCTCATTGTCAGCCTGTTTTTGCCATCCCTTCTTTCGTACAAAACACCATCCATTAATTTTCGGATAATCATAATCCCGAGCCCCCCGATTTTAGCGCTCTCAACGTTTTCGGGAAAATCCGGGTCTATTTTTTCAAGCGGGTTAAACGGTATCCCGTTGTCTTCGATGTTTATGGTCACCAACCCGTTATCGCCATCGAGTGAAAATTCGATTATATGCTCCCGATCGTCATCAAAGCCATATGAGACGATGTTGGTAAACAGTTCATCCAGGCAGATGTTTATTCGTGGAATGGCATCGGCTGGCAGCCCGATGCCCTGGCCCCACTTATTTAAATGCAGGTGTAAGGCTTTTAGCTCTGATAGATCATTTTTGAGCTTAAAATTATATTCCTGTGAAACCATAATTACCGCTGCTCCATGGATTCGATGCCGCAAGAAAGAAGATTATTGAGGCGTCTGTATAATATGACAAATATCCAAAGGGGCTTATGAGGTCAAGGGGAACTTTAGAAATGAATAATGGCG
>JAFDCJ010000065.1 GCA_019312835.1 Deltaproteobacteria bacterium | reverse complement strand
TTGAACCAAAGCGCGGACCTTGAATCCGTCGCCGGCAATGCCTATGTTGTCGACGTATTATCGAAAAAAATTCGATCATTTTTCTCTTTTCAATTAATTATCGATAGTGTTAGAAAGTAACCATCCGACAAATATCTTCAGGAATATCTGCCACTATGGAAACCCATAATTCCTTTAAAGTGCCCGCTTCGGAAATCGATGCACGCACGCGCGAACTGCAGCAGGAACTTCAGGCGAGTGCAATGGGCGGCCTCTTCATTGTCCAGCGAGTGGATCTGTTCTATTTTTCCGGAACCGCCCAAAACGGCTTTCTGTATATACCGGCCGAGGGCAACCCGTTGCTGTTTATCAAACAGTACCTGCCCCGTGCAAAAGAAGAGTCATGCGTCGACAACATTATGGCCATTAATTCCATTAAGGAAATTCCGGAATTGATCATTGACCATTTCGGCAAACTGCCTGCCGTCATGGGTTTTGAGCTGGATGTCATCCCTGTCAACGATTTTACTTTTTACCGAAGTCTTTTTCCGGACAGCCAGAGTGTGGACGGCTCCCCGCTGATATTAAAATTACGAAGTATTAAATCGGAATGGGAAATCACCCAGCTGGAAAACACCGCGGAAATGACCCGCAAAACGTTTGAATATATGCAGGCCAGTATCAAGCCGGGAATATCCGAAATGGAATTTGCCGGCATGTTCGAAACCCACGCCCGAAAACTGGGACACGGCGCCAATCTGCGTGTTCGGCATTACCAGACCGAGGGCTACCCCTGGCACGTTCTCAGCGGTGCAAGCGGCGGGCTGGTCGGTCTGCTGGACTCGCCGGCCAGCGGCACCGGGACTTCGGCGGCATTCCCGGTGGGGGCCGGCAGTAAAAAACTATGCGCCAACGAGCCGATAATGGTTGATCTCGGCTCGGTGCTAAACGGCTATCACATGGACGAAACCCGTATGTTTGCCATCGATTCCATGCCCCGGCGCGCCATGGATGCCAGCCGGGTCGCCATTGAAATCCACGACAGCGTCATTGAAAAAGCCAAGCCGGGCGTGACGGTCGGGGAACTCTTTGAACATTCATTTCAACTGGCAGGGTCGCTCGGGCATGCGGGACCGTATCTGGGTGCTCCGGGCCACAAGGTATCGTTTATCGGCCATGGCATCGGCCTGGAGCTGATCGAACCCTATATTTTAGCCAGGGGCAAAGACCAGCCATTGGAAGCAGGCATGACATTTGCCCTGGAGCCTAAAATGGTGTACGAAAACGAATTCGCCGCCGGTGTCGAAAGTGTTTTTCTGGTAACCGAAACGGGCTCCCGACTGATCAGCAAAGTACCGGTGGAAATCTTTATTTGCTAGTATTATCCAGTTGCCACGCTTAATCTATTTATCAATTTTTTGATAACTGCCAAGATAAAATAACAAATCACAAAGCCCAAATTCCAAATAAACTACAATGACCAAAATTCGAAATTCAAAATAAAGCAACCAGTTTGGGTCATTGGGTATTTGAATTTGAGATTTATTTGATATTTGGTGCTTGTGATTTGGAATTTGAACTTTCATATAAAATAAGGATAAATCTGAATGAAAGCTAATGGAGCCTTAAAACCTAAAACCCCAAAAGAAGCCAAGCAGCTTATGAAAGTTGCGCTGGGTGAGAAAAAGGCTGATCTGGTGATTGCCAACGCCGATGTGGTCAATGTTTACACCGGAGAAATACTGAAAGAATTTGACATCAGCGTGAAAGGCAAATGGATCGCCTACGTGGGCCGCAACGCCGGGGATAGCATCGGGCCGCAAACAGAAGTTATCGATGCCCGGGGGCAGACGGTTATCCCGGGGCTGATCGAAGGACATACCCATATCGCCTGGCTTTTTACTCCCTGTGAATTTCTCAAATACGCAATGACCGGCGGTACCACCGCCATCGTCACCGAAACATTCGAAATCTACCCGGTCAGCGGATATGAAGGTGTGGTCGACTTTCTGGAAGCACTCCGGGATCAACCGATAAAAATGTTCGGCACCGCCCCCCCGATGATCTCCATCAGTCGGGCCGCCCGGGGCATAGCCCCTGAGGTTCTCCAAAGACTCCTGGCCCGGGATGAGGTGCTCGGATTGGGGGAATCTTACTGGCAGGCGGTCCTGCAGGAGCCCGACAGAACATTGCCGCTGTACGAGCAGACCCTGATGACAGGCAAAACCCTTGAAGGCCATTCGGCCGGCGCCAGTGATAAAAAGCTGGCCGCCTATGTGGACCTTGGCATATCATCCTGCCATGAGCCCATCAACGCCGATCAGGTTCTGGAACGCCTGCGACTGGGCCTGCACATCATGATCAGGGAAGGCAGCATCCGTCGCGATCTGGAAGAAATCGCCAAAATAAAGGACAGCGGTATCGATCTGCGTCGCTTGACCTTGTCCACCGACGGTATCACGCCAGAGGATCTCATCGAAAAAGGATTTATGGAATTTGTGCTGCAAAAAGCCATAAACTGCGGCTTTGATCCGGTGGCGGCCATTCAAATGGCTACCTTGAATGTGGCCGAGCATTTTTCACTGGACGGGTTCATCGGCGGCATCGCTCCCGGGAGGTTTGCCGACCTGGTCATCATACCGGATATCCACACCGTCAAAGCCCAGCTGGTCGTCAGCAACGGCAAGGTGATCGCGCAGAAGGGCAGCCTCCTGGCATCACCCCGGGAACACCAATTTGCCAACTCCAGCCTGAACAGCGTCCGGCTGACCGCTGACCTGACCCCGGCTGATTTTAAACTGCAGGTTGATAACGATGCGAATACTGCAACTGTCCGGATTATCGATCTGGTGACCGATCTGGTCACAGCTGAAACCAAAATGCAGCTGCCCTTATCGGAGGGAGAGCTCAAACCGGATAGGGCTCAGGACATCCTCAAGGTAGCCGCTATCGATCGCACCCACAAGCCCGGCAAAATTTTCAGCGGCCTGATCAAAGGATTCGGCCTGCAATCGGGTGCCATGGCCTGCAGCGCGGCCTGGGATTCATCCGACATCGTCGTTGTCGGGGCTACTGATGAGGACATGGCCTGTGCAGTAAATCGCATCCGGGCACTTCAAGGCGGTGCGGTCATATGTGAAAATGGTCAAATCCTGGCCGAATTGCCCCTGCCTGTATTCGGCATCATGTCTGACCTTCCGATCGAAGAAATCGTAGAAAAATTGAAACGGATCAGAAAAACCGCTGCAGCTTTAGGGGTACCCCACCCGGATCCGTTGCTGACCTTGATCACCCTCACCGGAGCTGCTATCCCCTACCTGCGAATATGCGAGGAGGGCCTGGTCAATTTAAAAGACGGTCAGACAGGACCGCTGACCGCATCTTGAATAGATAAGCGACTGCATTGATTAAAAGTAGTGCGGTGGCTGCAAAATTTAATTGGGACAGGAACCTGATTATGGAAACGAACAATCTGCTGGATGGGAAAAAAGTTCTGGTGGTCGACGATGAGCCGGATGTGCTGGAATCGCTCGAAGAACTGCTGTCAATGTGCGAGGTTGTCAAAGCTTCCAGTTATGAAGCCGCCAGGGACCTCATCAAACGGGATCCGTTCGACCTGGTCATTCTGGATATCATGGGGGTTTCCGGATATGACCTCCTGGCTCTGGCGACGGGAAAAAACATGACGGCCGTCATGCTCACCGCCCATGCATTGACCCCGGAAAATATCGTGAAGTCATACAGGCAGGGTGCCGCCTATTTCTTGCCGAAAGAGGAAATGGTCAACATTGCCTCGTTTCTGGAAGAAATACTGGAAGCCCAGCAAAAGGGCAAAAGCACATGGGACAACTGGATGAACCGGCTGGCCGGCTATTGCGAACGCACCTTCGGCGCCAAGTGGCAAGACCCCGACAAGGATTTCTGGGATAAATTTCCTTTCTACTAGTGACAGATTGAGTCTAGAATCAATCTGCCGTTATTTGTTATTGGTTATTCGTATCCTTCGAACCGAACTCAAATCCATTTCTAGGTTTTATAGAAATTTTGAGTTATAGTCCTGCAAGAACCTGTTGATTTACCGATCATATCTGTTGCTCTTCTATTAACCAATAACAAATAACGAATAACTTTAGTTTTAAAGGTTCTGAAATGAAAAAACCCAAAGAACCCAAATCCGCTACTTTAACGGTGTGGGCGGGAGAGGATGGCCCTTTCTGGGAACGATCCACCCAGGTGCCGGTGGTACACAGCGTCTCTTTTGGCTACAACGACATGGATGAATGGTTGAAAACCGGCCAGGGGAAGGCCTCCGGGCACATATATAGCCGCAACACCAACCCCACCGTCCAGGCCTTTGAGGACAAGGTGGCCCGATTGGAAGGATCAGAAGCCGCCACGGGTTTTGCCAGTGGCATGGCTGCCATCAGCAACACCTTCTTTACATTTCTATCCCCGGGGGACCGGATTGTATCGATCAAGGACAGCTATGGCGGCACGAACAAGCTGTTCACTGAATTTATGCCCCGGTTTCAGATCGATGTCGCCCTGTGCGATACAACGGATCACCAGGCCATTGAAACGGCGGTGGCCGCAGGTTGCCGCATGCTGTATCTTGAAAGCCCCACCAATCCGACCCTGAAAGTTGTCGACATTGCCGGTCTTGCCCAAAAAGCCCATGAGCACGGCGCGCTGGTGGTGGTGGACAATACCTTTGCCACACCGATTCTGCAAAATCCCCTCGCACTGGGCGCCGATCTGGTTTTGCACAGTGCCACCAAATTTCTGGGGGGTCACGCCGACGCCCTGGGCGGCGTTGTTTGCGGTCCGCCGGAATTGATAACCGCAATTTATCATTTCCGGGAAATCAACGGTGCCGCTCTCGATCCCATGGCCGCCTACCTCCTGCTGCGCGGTATGAAAACCCTGGATATAAGGGTTCACCGCCAAAGCGAAAACGCATTGAGGATAGCCCGCCACCTGGAGAGCCGCCCCCAAATCGAGCAGGTCTTCTATCCCGGGCTTGAATCCCATCCCCAGCATGATGTTGCCAAACGCCAGATGAAGGCTTTTGGCGGCATTTTGAGTTTTTCGATCAAGGGCGGCTTCGAAACGGTTTGCCAGGTTTTGCCCCGGTTAAGGTACGCCCATCGCGCCGCCAACCTGGGGGCGGTGGAAACCATCGCCGGCCCACCGGCCACCACCAGCCACGTGGAGTGCACCGCCGAAGAACGGGCCGCCATGGGCATTCCGGAAAACCTGGTGCGCTACTCAGTGGGTATCGAGGATGCGGATGACCTGATTGCCGATCTGGATCAGGCGCTTGGCGGGTTAAGCTAGGGCGCTATCCCGGAAGGAATGAAGGCGCCTTTGCGATTCGTTTCAATACGGCAATTATTGGTGATCCCCGTGCATGAGACGAAGTCGGTATTTCAGCAAAGGCTCCCTTTCTGATCGTCATGCCGGTCCTGATCCGGCATCCAGGAAAGTATCCCACCCCAAAAAAACTGGATCCGGATCAAGTCCGGAATGACAGAACAGTGACAATAATTTTAGCCCGGATTGGATACACCTGTGGGATAGATGGCCGGTTTTACCAGGGCTCCTTGGCCTCAAATCGCCGCTGCACATCCGCCAACGCCGATAATTTCATAATCTCTATCACCCTGGGATCATACCCGGTGCGGCTGACAAGATAAAGATAGGTCTGAACGATCTTCTGTTTTACATCCGCAAGCTGGTCGGCGGTCATGGCCGGCCGATCCATCTGATCGGTATTCATGCTATTTCCTCCTGTTCCGGGGGAGATGTTACCAAATACCTGTGTCAGATGCGGTCACAATTGGGATGATTTTGAGATATTTCAAAAAACTTCCGATAACAACCAAAGGACGACTGTTCCAGATACCATACAAATATCAGAGTGTTTTACTGACATCCATTTTGGGCTGTCCGTTGGACTAGCCTCCTGTTTCAGCAATGCTAAGAAATCCGTGTTGATAACAGGAATGTGTAATCAAACGTATTTGTTAAGGGCTGCTATATATTGTCTATAGTTTTGAAAGAATTTTGTCGTGGATTGTCTCAGATTTTTGTCTATCGCCGAAAGCGTCGATTCGAACACCAATCTCGGTCGATGTTTCTGTTAACTTTTTAAGATTAATCGCGAAGCTCTTCCCATCAGCCATTTTACCCTTGATGACGCCACTGAATGCGTCATTTTGTTTGGATTCAACTGTCAGCTTCAACTCTTCAACCGCTTTAAGCGTTGCTTCCCATGCCTTGTCAATAGTTGCTTCATAGTTTCTTTTAAGATCCCCTGCCATTGGGGCAAATATAGTGATCGGCAGCTTTGTGGTGCTTAAAATCTTCTAATACAAATTTTTTGCCCTTCTTGGGTTTATTCCTCGGACGGGTAGCAAAGCGGCTGTCGCGGTTGCGAAATTTTAAAGCCGGTATATACGCATCGATCTGTTCATCGTGGCACTTTTTTAAATTGCCTTGATTGTGGTAATTGGCATCAGCGGTCAAAATTTTGCCTTTAAAATAATCGGCATGCTGACCGATTTTTTGCATGTTGGCTTTGGAACCATCAACCATGGGCGCAAGGTGTTTGGCATCCTGTCCGCTGCCAAAAGCCGCTGCACGAACGATAATCTGGTGCTTGTCATCCACCTGCGCCTGGCCGTTATCGCCCTTTTGAGAATAATCATAGCGCTTAAATTTGGCCATCGCTTTGCTCGCTCCAGATTAGCCTGTTTATTGGTTTAACAGCTGATCATTAGCCAGCAATACAACTAAATATTGTCTAATGAAAAAATGCATGGGTAGTAGATGCTTGTGGGTATTTGAATTGAGTATTGAGCAGGATCAAAAACTTTAATTTTTATCGACAAGTTGCCGCTAAATGGTACCTTTTTCGACAGTCTCAGCAAATATCAAAAAAATGGCAGCGTCACATGATCTCTGCCATTAATCAGCTTATAGCCAATTCTTTTTCTATAACACTCACAGAGAAAGGCTCTCCATGGCCTGGATAAACTTTTTTGGCTCCCTGATTTAAAAGTGTTTTCCAGCTATTTTTTATCATATCCATATTATCTCCAAAGACCGGGGGACCCGGACGAAATGTCATAGGCAGTGCGTTCATAGCCAGATCACCGACAAACGCTTCACCTGTTTCCAATATGACACTAACTGAACCAGATGAGTGACCAGGCGTATAAATAACTTTCCCTGCAATGCCATAGTCTGCCAGAGAAAATTCATTGTTATCCAAAACAATATCGACATTCGTAGGCTTTATTGTTCTAAAGGGCGTAAATAAAGTTTTCATTATTACACATAAAAAATTCCCCCATGCACTGAGCCCTGGCGGGAGAGGCTTTAGACCCTTTTCCAACCAGTCTTTTTCTTGCTCATGCATTGCAATCTTTGCTTTTGTGATTTCTTTTATTTCAGCTGCAGATCCGATGTGGTCGAAATGGCCATGAGTTATCACAATCAATTTTATATCTTCCGGCTTTATTGATATTTCTCCTATACTTTTTATAAATTCTTTTGATTTTTTCGTATCACCACCATCTACTAAAATTGCACCCTGATCCTTTATAACATAACAATTTCCAATTCCTAATTCGATCGTATCAATTTGTGCTCCCATAGCTAATCTCCTCTTGTGTTGGAATTAAAATTAATAAAGTTCGGAAAGTTGGAAAGGTAAGGACAAGTCGAGTTGCCATTATCACAACTTGGCTCCTTTTACAGATATTGTTTTTTATCACAAGATATCATGTCGCCTCAAAACTTCTGGTACATAGCAGATAAATGCTATCCAGCGCCGGGAAATGGAATTGATGATATCACACTTTTTGGGCGTCTCATTGCTGCTGATTAGTTATCTGGATCCTTAACGACAAAGCTCATGTGCAAATGAATATACGGGTTTACGATCGGATGGAGCGTCTGGCTAAATCTTCTGGAATATCAATACAACTATAAAACTCTTTTAAGACATTTATTTTTCATCTGACCATGTTATGGAATTTTTGTGTTCTTACAGTATAAGCGAAATTCTCCAGCGCACGACAGTATGCCTCTCCCAAAGTTTTCTCCGCGTCGCTTAATAAAAAATAGGACACCTTGATTTGGTGTTTACCAGTGAACTCTGCAGTCCATGAATCCTTATCCGTATTGTGTAGAAGGACGACTCGGAAGGACGCGGTTGCCTGCGTGGTCCCTTTTAAATCAAACCATCCACCGGAATTTGATCGAACATCGAGAAGCTTCATGTCAGCTTCTATCACACTTTCGGAACCATCTCCTTTGTCTCTGACTTCATAACCTAACTGCTGAAGTATATACGCCACATCATCATACAGAGTGTTCCAGGGCGACCCGCCTATGACGAAAATGGGGATTGAACCATGATGACTGAACAGCTCACCGACCTTAGGCGCTGAAAAGCCCCCAACTGGCTTTATGACTATTTTCTTATTAGCTGGCATCACAGGGCCACTCAGCGATTTCAAGTTATCAGGACACTTGAGGTTGATGAAAACTTCGTCGCACTGAACTGGTACCGCTGAGTTTCCATCCCAGCATACACGGTTTTCGTAGGCTTCCTTAAAGCCCACACGCGAAAATATAAAAATCGCGGATACCAGTAAGGAAAACAGATTAATGAACCCGGAAAATTTCATATGCATTAACAATATCACTTTTTATTTTACCAGTTCCATTGTCTATCCATATTTCAATGTTATCACTTCTATAATCGCATTTGGTATAATATACCGATTCCTTATCTATTTTTGTTTCTATCATAGCCCAGATATTATAAATTGGTTTGAATGCGCCAATTCCATTGGGAGCGTAAACAATCTTGACAACTAATTTTCTTAATCCTGCTGGAGCTATATAATAGGCTTCTCTTTCTGGCGCAATCCAACCATGATCCAGGTGCACTCCATCGATTGCCTTAAAGCAATATCCATAATATTTTCCATCTTTGTATTCGTATGAATTTTTTAAAATGCCTCCACTTCCCTCAGGGACAGAGAAAGGATTGGTTGATGCGCATGACAATAAAATAGAACACAAGCAGGTAATCAAAGAAAATCGAATCTGAATTTGTCCCATTTATTAGAAATAATCTTTATTCGCAGGATTTAACAAAAGGCGATAAGCCAGTCTCTCAACAAAGCAATATGAAGCGCCGATTACCGGTTCGCCATCTTATTCAACTCCACCAAGGTCGTAGAATCGTCATAGATCCCGGAGACGACCTGGTAATCGGTATTGGCGACCGGCATCATGAAACTTACTTTGCGCTGGGGTTTGTCAAATCCCGGCTTTGGATGCCAGTATTCTATCCAGGCCCCTTTGGGATTATACATGGCTTCGTTGCACAGCTCCAGAATGTAGAACTTGCCCGTTTTATAACATTTCAGTTTCGACATGTTCAGTCCGACATCCTTGCTTTTGGGGCCCGGAAGACAATAATTATCGATACACCTGGTTACCTCGACATGGGTGTTCTTCCAGACAAATCGGCCGTTAGATTTTTGAAACTCACTTAATCCTGATTCTCCGGTCTCTGACAGGAAAGCGGCTGCCTCCGCTACTTTTTCATAGACCTCTGCGGCGGTAGCTGCGCCGGTAACCAGTTCGGATTGCGCCCAAACTGAAAACGGGGATAAAAAAATCAGAATTAAAAAAAATCTCATGGCATAACCTCCAAAAAAAGTTGATGGCTCATCGTTGATGGCTGAGAGTCTGAAGGATTACTGCCCTATTTTTTAAGACAGTAACGAAAATCGCAGTGCGGCGCCCCTTCCATGATGGTCCGGGTTCTTTTGAGCGTTACGTCGGGATTAAACCCTTCGATCAGCGCATAATCCCGGGCACAGGACAGTGCCGTGCCGAGCTCGCGAATTCCCAGTTTCTCATACAGCTCGGCATAGCGGCAGCGGGTGACGTTGAAAGAAAACACCTCTTCGGTCTGCTCGACCACATCGATTTCAAGGGCATCGTCCCTGGTCCAGTGTTTTAAAGACTCTGCAAAATGTTGAAGGGTGATACCGCCCATGTGCCCGGCCAGTTCAGAGCCTTGTTTTCTGGCAATCCTAGTAATGGTATCACGCATTACCTGTACCACCCGTTCCCGCCCAAATGCCTCCCCCATGGCATCGAGCATCGGTGCCAGAATGCGGGCTTCGACCTCACGTCTGGTCAAAACACCGATTTTGGCATTGAGATTGTCCTCCGGAGCCCGGCGCATTTTTTCAGTTTGGTCTTGGGTATCACTTGTGCCTGTCATGGAAAATCTCCTTTCTAACAAGAACGCCATAAGACTTTACAGGAGTGACCGGTTGCTTTCAACAAATTTTTAAGCATGGCCATTTATTTCACAGCAATCTTGACACTTTACAAGTGACAGCCACATGTTTTATAAAGAAATAATACGGGACTTCACCCCACCTGAACGAGGACCAGCCCCATGGCGCTTGCAATCTATCTGGAAGGAGATTTGAAATGAGTGAATTCGGAGCAAAATTAATGAGTTTGAGAACGGCGCGTGGACTGAGCGTGAAGGAAGCTTGTCAAAAAGTCGGTATCCCCCAATCCAGATTAAGTGAGCTGGAACGTGGCGTGCGGATCCCTACCACCGGTCAGATTACGCAACTTGAAAATTTCTATGAAACCGCTTCCGATGAACTTGCCGCTTTGGCAAAAGTATTTGAAGAAAGTTTCAATAGCTAAAACACTACAGTCCGCTGATATCAGCGAAACAAACTATTTCATCCCAAGATTTCACCCTTATGAAACTTGCTGCGACACTGATCATAATTTGCATATTCCTTTCAATTCCAGCACCATCAGCCGGAACTGATCATCAACCCGGGGCAACTGCTGCCAAATCAGAACCCGGGTGGCTAAAACTTGCCGATGGCCTTGAACTCGGCATTTTTGATTCCCCTCAGCCCGCCGAAATTGGCGACTCAAAAATACGAATCCTGAGAATCGACCCCGTACGCTACGAATTAAAACTGCTCAATGCCTCGGTCTCCAAAGAAGGACGCTCTCTATCCGCCAAGCAATGGTGTCGTCAAAATGGGCTGGTAGCCGCCATTAATGCCAGTATGTACCAGGCCGATTACAAAACCAGCGTGTCGTTTATGCGAACTCGAACCCACGTTAACAACCCGAGAATCTCCAAAGATATGACCGTCCTGGCCTTTGACAGACTCGGCACCGATATCCCTGAGGTCAAAATTATCGATCGCCAGTGCGAGGACTTCAGAATCTGGAAACATAAATATGGAACCCTGGTCCAGAGCATTCGCATGATTTCATGCAGCGGAAGAAACGTGTGGCGTCAACAGCCCAAAAAATACAGCACGGTGGCGATTGGCGTGGATAAGGCCGACCGGGTGTTGTTTATTCATGTGGGGTCCCCATTCAGCACCCATGACCTGATCAACATTCTCCAAAACCTCCCCCTGGAAATTGATCGGGCGATGTATACCGAAGGCGGTCCCCAGGCCCAGCTTTACATCAAAAGCGGCGAGCATGAATACGAGTTCATCGGCCATTCTGAGATAGATTTAGGTGCCAACACAAATTCGCTGTTTTCCTGGCCGATTCCCAATGCCGTCGGCGTAGCGCTCAGAAAGGATTAGGAAATGACGCAGAGATGGTTGTATGCCCTTATCGCCGTAATTCTGATGACCACGGCGGCATGTTCGGGTTCCCTGCGAGGTGTGCTGCGCAATGATGCCAACAGGGTGTCGTTTAACTATTCGAACTCACAAGTCGGAAATGCCAACCTGCAGGTTACGCTGCCCGGGGGAGAGCGTTTTGAAGGGCGTGCTGAAAGGGGTATAAACCAAACCCGACCCAACGCCGGTGCCACGACCAGCATGGACAGATTTGAAGCCGTGGAGACATTTCAGGGCAACGCCGAGGCCGTGTTGTCCGGTGACAGGGGCAACATCATGCAGTGCCGGTTTCTTTTGACTGACGTCATTTTAGGCTTCAAAAGCGGCGGATTTGGCATCTGTCAGTTGTCGGATGGAAGGGTTATTGACGTTTTCTATTAAAACCACGCTAACCGATTGTTCACTATCGAACCAGGGATAAAATTTCGTGTGCAGGGTCATTTATAAGCACAGATGATGAAATCCCGGAGAGAGCGGATATGGCTTATAATAAAGAACTGGATGCCCGCATAAAAAAGATGGTGTCCGGATGGAAGAACACGGCCAATAAGAAAATGTTCGGTGGGGTTTGCCACCTGATAAACGGCAACATGTTTTGTGGAGTGCATAAGGATGCCTTGATTTTAAGACTCGGTGAAAAAACAGCCCGGGAAGCGATGGGCGCAGGGGATGTCCGAGAATTTGATATCACCGGCAAAGCGATGAAGGGTTGGGTCATGGTGGCCGAAAATGGGTATAGGAGCGATAAGGATTTGCGGGCCTGGCTTGAAAAAGCAAAAAAATTCGCTAACACCCTGCCGGCCAAGTAAGTGAATCCGGACCTATCGGTGAATTTTTAGAATATGAGCCAGCTATATCAAACCGAAATTAATCCACTTATGGGTACGGCACTTCCGGATTCAAAGGTTGCGGGTGTCAGGTTTCAGGTGTCAGGATATATTAAAAACACAAAACCAGCTAAGAGTCACGGAACCAGGAACTATGAGGTGTTTAAAGAAATTCAAAGCACTATCATCAATATTGGAATTGGCTATTATCCTTTTCACCAGTCTACTTATATTGACCACGGCAACGTATGCAGGTGAAGCGGATGTGATTGAGGTAGACATAAAGAAAACGGCTGATACTATCTACTTTTTCAAGGTAACCGTTCGTCACGCCGATGAAGGCTGGGATCACTACGCCAACAAGTGGGATGTCGTGGCACCCGACGGTACCGTTCTGGGAACCCGCACGCTCTATCACCCGCATGTTGATGAACAGCCATTCACCCGCAGCCTCTCCGATGTGGAAATCCCGGCACCCATCACCGAAGTCACTGTCAGGGCGCATGACTCGGTTCATGAGTATGGCGGCAAGACCCTAAAAGTTTTTATCCCTATGAAATAGTATCGCAAGAACACTTAAGATTACATAATCATCTCTATTGAGTGAATGTTAAATCACAAATAACAAGCATCAAATAACAAAAAAATTTCAATATCCAATATTCAATGACCAAAACGATTGCCCTGCAACGAACCTTCTTCTATCAGAGTTTTAAACGCCGAAGGATTTCCCTTTATTGCCTCTGGGCCTGAGATTGTCGAGGGCCACCGGGGTTAATTTTGAATTTTGGTCATTGGAATTTATTTGTTATTTGTAATTTGGGATTTGTTATTTTATTTCATGAGCTTAGATGCGGATTATAAACCTGGAGAAATCCAAGGATAAAAAAGAGTATATGAATATGAGGCAAACCTATGATTCAAATCCACATATATGGAAAACTGCGCCAGGTAGCACGGAATATTCCGGCCGACGATGACAATGTCATCCGGGTCTCTCCAGAACCGGATGAAACTCTGGATCGCCTGTTGGCTCGTGTCGGTATCCCTGTTGATGAGATTTATTCAATTTTTTACAATTCGAAATTGCTGGCGGCCCGTTCCGGCATGGCCTCAATGGTCGGCTACCCTCAGGTGAGGGGAAACCCCTACGACTGGGAATTAACAGTAGCCGTGAAATCTTCAGACCGTATCGGCCTGTTTGGCCGGGATATGGCGGCGCTGGTGGTCTAGTGGCATGTCCCAGCTGTTACTATAATTAGAAAGCCACTGGATGCCTGTGCTTCGAGACGCTACCACCGATCTGATGCATAGGTATCAATCTAGTGATCTTTATATGATAACCTCCTGGTGGGAGCGGCTTCCAGCCGCGATTCGGAATTATTCCGATAGTACAATCGCGGCTGGAAGCCGCTCCCACAATTCATAGCCAGCTTTGGTAAATTATTTTCGGGAAAGGACTATCTAATGCGAAAAACGGTAATCGCGATCGGTTTGATCGCCCTGCTGGGATGTTCATCGGCTTACTATGGCACGATGGAACAGCTGGGCTATCACAAACGGGACCTGATGGTAAACCGCGTCGAATCCGCCCGTGACGCCCAGGAAGAAGCCAAAGAGGAATTTGAGTCGGCCCTCGAAAAATTCAGCAGCGTTCTGCAATTTGACGGGGGCAAACTGGAAGACAAATACGATCAGCTGAAATCGGCTTACGATCGAAGCAATGCCCGGGCTGAAACTGTCCGGGATCGCATTGAATCCGTCGAAGACGTAGCCGAGGCACTGTTCGAGGAGTGGGAAGAAGAGCTGAATGAATACGCCAACGCCAGTTTGCGTCGCAGCAGTGCCCGCAAGCTAAGACACACCAAACGGCAATATTCCCAGCTCATCAACGCCATGAGACGGGCCGAAAGCAAAATGGATCCCGTTCTCACCGCCTTTCACGATCAGGTCCTATATTTGAAGCACAATCTGAATGCCAAAGCCATCGCTTCCCTGCAAACCGAACTGGGATCGGTCGAAGCTGAGGTGGCCTCATTGATCAGGGACATGGAAGCTTCCATAAAAGAAGCCGATGCGTTTATCGGTGCGATGGAAAAAGAGTAGCCAGATTGCCCGGTGCAATCTTGCGGTATAAGGCATAAGGCGTAAGGTTTAAGGTTCGGTAAGGATGACATCTCCTAATACGGCACGGGAGGTTCAAAAGCGACTGAAAAAACTGGGTGATCCGGAGCATGCCGCTGTTGGCCAGCGGTTTTTTAAAACCGGGCCGGGAGAATACGGTGAAGGAGATAAGTTTCTCGGTATCCGCATGCCGGTGCTTCGGGAGCTGGCCGGTGAATTCAGGAATTTGCCCGTCAGCGAAGGTGAAATCCTGTTGCACTCCCCGTTCCATGAAGAACGGATCCTTGCAATATTGATATTAATTCGTAATTTTAAAAAGAAAGATGGTAAGGCCTGCAAATATATCTACGAGCTGTATTTGAAATCCACCGAGTATATCAACAATTGGGATCTGGTGGATGTCTCGGCCGCGCATATCGTCGGCGCCTACCTGATACATAAAAACAAGCGTCCGTTGTATCGCCTGGCACGATCAAAAAATTTGTGGGAACGAAGAATCGCTATCGTGGCGACCTTTGAATATATCAAGCACCATGAATTTTCGGAAACCCTTAAAATCGCCCAAATATTGCTAACCGACCCGCATGACTTAATTCACAAGGCCACGGGCTGGATGCTGCGCGAAATCGGAAAGCGTGATGTTGCGACGGAGGAAGCCTTTTTGACGGAACACTACAAAAAAATGCCGCGCGCCATGCTCAGATATGCCATCGAAAAATTTCCAGAAGGCAAAAGACAGGGCTACTTAAATGGAAAGATATGATTCGGCCCGCCCGCCTCGCCTGAGCGGCTCACCACCCGCCTGCCACGCAAGGCATGGGCGGGCTCGGCGGTGGGCAGGGATTTGGGCTCCCGGATCTTGGGTCTCGAATTGCGGAATACCGGAAAGGAATTATAATTAAAATGAAACGCTATAAAGCCATTGTGGGTATAGTGGGCCTCGTATCACTGCTTGCCTGTGCGGGAAACCAGACCGGGGATCCCGCAACGGGTGCCGACGCCGTCCTGATTACCCCCGGGCATCTAAAGGACATCGTCGGCGTCGAATGGTATTTGAAACGAATGAAGGTAAACAACGAGACCTTTTCTCTGATAACAGACACCAACATCACGTTTTCGTGTGATGCAAACGGTAAAGTCGCCGGGCTTGCATCGCTCAACCGATATTTCGGCAACTTTAACCTTAAGGAAGATGGTGAACTTATCTGGAGCAAGGCTTTTGGTATGACGCGAATGGCGGGTCCGCCGGAATTGATGGATCAGGAAGCGAAATTCATGCAGGCCCTACCGCTGACCTCCGGTCTTTATCTGAAAAAAG
This sequence comes from Deltaproteobacteria bacterium, assembly GCA_019312835.1. Classification (GTDB taxonomy): domain Bacteria; phylum Desulfobacterota; class Desulfobacteria; order Desulfobacterales; family JAFDCJ01; genus JAFDCJ01. The sequence continues at coordinate 5,196 of JAFDCJ010000065.1, read as the reverse complement.
AAATGCTTGTGGTCGTCAGCAGCGATCAATCAACCGTGCTTGAGTTCGAGAAAAACTAGATTTGGCGTCGAAGTATTTACCTTACGGCAGTGCCATTTTTTTGACAATCGTTGGCTTGTCATGCTGCCTGGGCAGCGTCGAAATACAACCGGCCTATGATAGGAGGTTCTTGTCAAATACGTGCCGGTGCCGGTTTTGCACCAACCGGGTGTGGGATCCTGCTGAAGAAGATCTGAGATGAATCGTCAGGAACAATTTTTGCATATTTAACATAAGGTTATGCGGCGAACGGAATTCGCTTTCGCTGAATGAAGACTGGGTTGATTTTGCCGAGCAGGCGACGATATGGTGAAAACATGCTGATTTTTAAAGAATGCACCTGCTGTAAAACCCCCTGGTATTCCCGTGAGGAATTCCTGGGAGACAGCAAACTTGATTTCATTGGCTATCAGGTTAATTTCTCCAACCTTGAATTGGGCTATTTCCTTTTCAACCATTTGGTCTGCCAATCGACGATTGCCGTTCCTGCCGGCCGTTTCAGAGACCTTTATGACGGGCCGATATTTTCAGATCGTAAAACGGGTTCCGAGGATTGTCCCGGGTATTGTCTCGACCGAGATGCGCTCGCACCCTGCAGCGCGCAATGTGAATGCGCCTACATCAGGGAGATAATGCAAATTTTGCGCAACTCGCCCAAAGGTGAACGCCAGCCGGCCAAAAGAGCCCAGGCAGGCTGCTGACAATAATAAACATACCACTCAATGCCTATCCATCGATAGACCTCGGAAGCTATCAATATTTCGCGATAGTTACTGATGGTAGCTGACCCCTCGTCTTTTTGCGGCACTTCCGTCCCGCTCGATCAAGGGGATCTCTTTTCACCGGCGTATTATCTGCCACCCTTTATATTATCGGAACTATCTGCTATATGCATTCGCTAGGAGGAATAACGCTTTATGTTTACCCATGCCATTGCCCGCAAGCCGGGACCCAATTTCGACCAGGGAATTACCACTGCTGTGAACGCAAGCCCTCCTGATTATGAAACCCTCGTCAGCCAGCACGAGACGTACCTGGCCACACTGAGATCCATCGGCTTGTCGGTGGTTTTACTCGATGCGCTGCCGGATCATCCCGATGCCTATTTTGTCGAGGATACCGCCGTGGTGACAGCCGATGTGGCAATCATCACGAATCCCGGGGCCGATGCCCGCAAAGGCGAAGAAGAGACCATCGCAGCCGTCCTGGCGCAATACCGCAAAACCGAAAAGATCCGACCTCCCGGAACCGTGGACGGCGGTGATGTCCTTCAGGTGGGCTCGCATTTTTTTATCGGCCTATCCGAACGCACCAACCATGAAGGTGCCGGCCAACTGAGCCGCATATTGACACGCTATGGTTATACCTACACGGTCGTACCTGTCGGCGAAGGCCTGCACTTCAAGTCCGGTGTCAATTATGTCGGCAAAAACACCCTGCTCATCACGGAAGATTTCGTCGACAACGACCAGCTTGAAGGATATGATACCATCGTCGTAAACAGAGACGAATCATACGCAGCCAATACCCTGTTTATTAACGGTCGTCTCCTGGTTCCCCGGGGCTATCCCGACACACGCAAAAAGCTTGAAACGCTTGGTTTTGACATCATCGAGCTGGATACCAGCGAAGTGCGCAAGATGGATGGGGGGCTGACCTGCATGTCGATCAGATTCTGAAGTTAACCCGTATGCCTGTCAACCTTTTTGGGAAGGAGTAGAAATTGTTACCAGAAAAGCAAAAGGAAACGTACAGAAAATTTTATGATGCGGCGCGCTACAATGAAATCCTGGAGCCCAAAACCACCTTGATGCTGCACCTGGCATCCGCCATGGCCATTGGTTGCTATCCGTGAATGGCGCATTACCTTGGTGTAGCCAGGGAAGAAGGCCTGAGCGATGACGAAATCGGTGCGGTCCAGTCCGTTGTAATGGCGGTTTCCGCCGGCCGGGTCGGGGCGCAGTTTAAGGATGCCTGTGCCCTTGATTAGATCCGTAATCCCGTTCTTTGATTTTCTGTTTGTCATGCCGGACTTGATCCGGCATCCAGAAACCGAATCATCGCAACAGTTCTGGATGACGGGTCAAGCCCGGAATGCCGGATCAGTAAATGAGACCGCTTTATCAAATGCAATATCATCTGTTCAGCGGGGCACTCGCGCCTAATCTGGCGATTGAAATCAATTCTATACGCATGAACAGCTACTCGAGTAATGTGAGAGTTTTACAAAAAACTAAACGCATCCGGCTGGTTGACGTTGCCATTGTTGCGGCCTCTGTTCTGGCTGCGGCCGGCTTCTGGACTCGCAACATCCTGCTGATAGCACTGATTATTCCGGCCGTTGTCATACTCGTAACGCACAGGGCAACCACCCGCGAGGAACGCGAAAGGAGAGAAACCCTTTCTCTGTATTCATTGGCCATTTCTCTATTTATCCCGATAATTATTATTTTCGCATTAATCATTTACGCTATTCTGAAAATCATTCCCTTAATCATTGATAACTGGCAGGGATAGATACGGATAGTTCGCAGTTTCACCGCAGTGCGACTGATAGTCTAACGAATTGAAATCCTTTTTACGATAAGCTATCGGCTATGAGATATGAGCTTTGATGTGTCACCTACCTTGATACAACCCGAAAAAGAATTAAGTTAGGACATAATTTGAATCCACTCAGGGAGTGTAAAAATGGCGGATGAAAGCTTAATAGATGGAAAAAGGGTATTGCTGGTGGATGACGAGCCGGATGTTCTGGACACTCTGGAAGATTTATTGTCGATGTGCGAGGTGGTCAAATGCACCCATTATAAAGCCGCCAGGGATTACATGGAAACGCAGCAATTCGACCTGGCGGTTTTGGACATCATGGGGGTCGAGGGTTATGAATTGCTGCACATCGCCGTCGGCCGCAATATCATCGCCGTCATGTTGACCGCCCATGCCTTGAGTCCCGAAAATGTCGTCCGATCATACAAAGAAGGCGCCGCCGCTTATCTGCCCAAGGAAGAGATGATCAATATCGCCTCCTTTCTTGAAGACATCCTAAAATCCCGCCAACAGGGCAAAAACCCCTGGACCAGCTGGTACGGCAGGATGGCCTCCTTTTTCGAAAAAAAATTCGGTCCCAACTGGCAGAAAAAAGACGAGGAATTCTGGGAAAAGTTCCCGTTTTATTGATTACACTCGTGCAATTAAGTTTTGCAGAATAATGCTGAGCGTTTATGATGCGCCAAAGAAATATCAGCGTTTGTTACGTATAGATAGCCGATTGATAAACTTCAGCCAAAGTGTGCGTTTCGTATGGCGAATATAAACCTACGGAGATTTCCCTAGACGGTGGAATTTTGGCTCTGAGATATGAAAACGATATCCCAATGGTCAATAGAAACAGCAGGGTAGTAGTACGTTGGAGATAGTACAGGTTTCACACTAACACCATAAACCCCAATATATTGTGTATATGATGTAGGCTATCGGTTTAGAACTTCCAGCAGAGGTTCGCCAGCGGCAGCTGAAGTGGGCTTGGCCCCCACCCATGAAGAAAGAGTTGCGGCGATGTCCACAGGATGCACAAGACGGTTGATTTGTTGAGCGGGAACACCGGCACCTGCAAATATGATGGGCACATAGGTATCGTAGCGCCAGGGCGATCCGTGAATGGTGCATAAAGGAACGGACTCGTCGCTGTACAGAAACCAATAAGGTTCCTGAACCAGATAGATGTCTCCGGAGCGTTTGGGATGAAAATTGCGCCGGATTTGCTGAATCATAGGGGCTTCGGGCAAGCGCCCGCTTCGCAAGTCACTGCTTGAAACGGCCAGGGCAATGCCGTCGAATTTCATTAGTTCCTCTGCCAGGGCACGTTCCACCTCGGCCCGGTCTAACCCCTTTTCCCGGATGACGTTGTAATCCAGATACACATAGGGGTGTTTATACATTTTAATGAGTTTTTTTCCGATTCCGAATCGCTTTTTGAGAGCTTCAAGAGCTGGGGTGGCATCGTAAGTCGAAGGGGTAAGGCGGTTCACATCCATTCCCAGACTCGCCATGTATTCCGGGGCTTCAGGCGCACCGTGATCGGCAGACAGGACGATCAGTATGTTTTTCAAACCGATTTTTTTGTCCAAATATCCGAACAGATCGGCCAAAGTCCGGTCGAGCTTCAGCATATTGTCCTCGCTCTCCAAACTGGCGATTCCGAAGATGTGGCCCACATAATCCGTTGAGGAAAAACTGATGGCCAGATAGTCGGGAACCTCGTCCTGCCCGAGCTGTTCGTTTTCGATCAGGTTTTTGGCAAAATCAAGGGTGAGATCATCGCCGACCGGGCTTAATGTGAGCAGGGTATAGAATAGCTTATTGTCACTTTTGCCGAACGGATGGGGAAAAACTCTGCCGTAACCCGGTAGTGCCGTTTCATAAGGGCGATCGTCCGTATCTCGATAGACATATTTTGAACGATCCTGCATCAACTCCCAGGATTTCCCTTCGTAACTGTCCGCCAATCTTTTTTCATTCCATTCTTTCACCCAGTCCGGATATTGCTCATAGTAGTATGTGCTGCTGACAAATTCCCCGGTTTTTTTGGAAAACCAGAAGGCTTTGCCCGCGTGTCCGGCCAAGGAAATGGCGCCCCGGTCTTTGACTGATACACCGAAGATTTTCGCGCGCCCGGCAGTGGCCACAGCCAGTTCGTCGCTGAATGTAGAAGTGAGGATAGCCCTGGGGGAACGGCCATCACTCCTGGCGGCTGCCTGGGTTGGGTCGATTTCCGTTTTTTTGTCAACACCGCCCAAAGAGCCAACTAAATCGTATTGATTGTCCTCGATGGCGTACCCAAGTTCGCCGGTTTCTCGATCCAACCAGACGTTGGCCACCATGCCCTGAGCCGAAGGGAATGCTCCCGTGGCCAGGACAACATGTCCTACGATGGTTTCCAAGTTGCTGTGCTGATAGTGGGCGTTGGAATAATGCGTTCCCTTTTTCAATAGATAGCGAAAGCCGCCTTCTCCGTATCGTTCGGCATAGCGACCCGGCAGATCGCCACGTAACTGGTCCACGGTGATCTGCAAAATGAGCCTTGGCGCAGAAGTGACGTTTTCGGCAAATGCGGTCGCCGGAACCAGCGCAAGTGTAATAAGTGCGGTTAGCAGC
>JAFDCJ010000064.1 GCA_019312835.1 Deltaproteobacteria bacterium | reverse complement strand
CCCGTAACCCGAATTTCACCCTGCAGCATGCCGGCACCGCACCAATTGCCAACCGAGCCCTCCACCACCAGATGCCCCCCGATGAGGCTGGTTCCGATAAAATCTCCCACATCGCCCTGTATGACAAGCGTCTTTCCGGTGGGAAGCCGGTAACCCAGCAAATGAAATTTTTTTTGAAAATCTTTAAGTCTCAACACAATCCGTTCTTCACCCAGCTGGTTGATCAGGGCGGATAAGTAAATCCCCGCCGGCCCTTCAATCATATAAGGGATCTTGGAGGAACTGTCCAGTTCGCTGCAGAATTCCTCGATGTCGTCCGGGTCATAATGCAGCCCCTGAATCTGTTTGACAGCGGTATTGTATGTCCTGAGCACACGGCTTTGCTCAACCAACCAGACAAAGTCCCGGGCCTCGGCTTCGACGATTTGCAGGTAGCCATCGAGTATTTTTGAAAGCGCCTCCTGCCTGGCTTTCACAATACGCTTCAAAGGGATTTCTTTTTTTTGATAGACAACCGCCTGAAAATCGCCAAACGGGTTCTTCATGACCCGACCACCCCCTTTTCCAGATCCTTTCGAATCTCCCAGTAGATAGGATGATCTCCCTCGATCGGCTCCATTGACGCTCCTTCGGCAATACGGCTGGCGATAGACAATGCGTTCTTGATTTCAGAGCCTTGTTCAATATACCGTCGATGCATTTTAGCAACCGCTTTGCGGGCCATATAAATCTCAAGCGGATCGCTGCGGGATTGCTTTTCACTTTGGGCGACAACTTCCTCCGTCCATTGAATCCGATGCGCCAGGGTATACGGCAGAATGGCTTTGAGGTGCTGCAGATCCACTTTTTCATCCCCCATGAACCAGGCTAACGCCTGCGCGAAGCTGCGCACGCTCATGGGCAGCCGGTTGGAGGCACAGTTTTTTACGGCATGGCAGAGGTATTCTGTAAAGTGGCAGCCCTTAACGCAGGCCTCTTGCGAACGCTTCTGGCCAAAATGATAACAAAAGGACAACTCTGCGAGAACCAGCCGCAAAAAGGCATTGGCATCCAAATCAAAGGTTATGGCCGACAGCTCGGAGCGAATCGAGCTTCGATCCGTTCGGGAGCATGATGGAATGCCTGAATCCTGGGCCAGGTATTCACCAAAACGCTCGCATAGTTTGTCGCTGCGGTCCATGCGCTCATGGTAGGGAATTCTTTCGCTGAGAACCTGCTTAAATTGCGCTTCCAATTCTTCGTGTCGCAAAAAATGGTCATGGGTTCCCTGGGAGCCGATGATATAGGCCAGATTAGGGCCCGGGTGCTTTGATTCTACCATGATATCAAATCGATCGACGAGGGGGGCGATGATGGTGTGGGTGGCCCTATCCTGATAGTTGGCAGTGGCAAAAAGACAGAATTCTTTGTTGATGACAGTGTCATTTAGATATTCCCAGTTACCCCGATCGACACCATTTAATATGATGCTTTGTTTTGTCTCCGGGAGCCGGTTGATCTCGTCAACAATTTTAATTGGCAGCAGGGCAAAGTTGGACCATATGACGAATTCTTCGCCCTGATTGAGCCTGCCGAGGTCAGGGCGACCGATAATCTTTTCTTCGGTTTGCTCAGGATGCCCGGAAACTTCGCTGCTCCAGATGGTTCCTAAAGGAAATCGATAGATCAGCGCACAGATATATTCCGCTGACGTGGTCTTTCCCAAACCCGGTTCCCCGATAATCAGTTCCCTGCCCTGACAGAGACCCGTCAGAAGACTCATCAGCAGGGCGGAATTAAATCGGGTGCCATTGATTTCCATATCCGGTCGATTCAGATATAAACTTTCTTCGATGAAGTTATAGATCTGGCCGGCCTTCTTGCGCATGGCACCATTCTTTTTGGAAGTCATATCATCTCCCATCACTATTCTTTGAGAACCTCAAGCGTTACCAGAATATCCACATTTTTTGAGATAACACCCATCTCCGCATATTTTCCCGGACCGACCTGATACTCCAGGCGGTCAATGGAAAAGCGAGTTTCGAACCCGGAAACCAGACGAAGCCTGCCAGACAAGATCCTTGGCCGGCGTTTTGGGGTAACAGATTGCATGTTTCTCTATCCGATCTGTCCCTGCTTCATCCAGAAAAAAAAGAAGGTCAACAACACCATGCCGTGATCGATTTCCCCGTTTCTGATTCTGGCCGGAATCTCATTCAAAGGAACTTCAAAAATTTCGATGTCCTCGCCGGCATCCAGGATCTGATCTTGAACCCGGACCGCATTCCGGGCCAGGTAGAAAAAACACCGGTTAGTCAAAATCGCGGGCTGCGGGCAGCTCACGCCCAGAAGTGTCACCGTATTGGCCTGATATCCTGTCTCTTCGAGCAGTTCCCGCCGGGCGGATAATTCGGGGGAACCGTCACCCGGATCAACCAGTCCGCCGGGCAGCTCCACACAGACCCGCTCGGTGCCGTGGCGGAATTGGCGCACCATTACGACGTTCTCCCCGGGTGTAAGCGCCAGAATCAAAACCCAGTCCGGAAATTGGAGGGTTTGTACCTCGCTGATTTCGCCCGTGCGCGGTGAGCGCACCGTTTTTTTCGTCAACGAAAAAAGCCTGAAGTCCCCAATCTGCTCCCGGCTAATTACCGGCCAGTCTCGAATCATTCTCAGCTTCCCTTTCCCGCTGCTGCAGCTCTTCTTTTGCGATTTGATGGGCCGTATCGGTAAAAAACCACCCGGGCAGATATTTTCGCAGGCGGTCCAAACCATCCGCAACGGTCTCTTCAAATCGCTGATGGTCGATATGAAATCCCGTATGGGTAAAGCGCCAGAGCTTGTCGGCGTCTTTGACAAGACTGTCATTTAACGAGATCGATTCTTTTCTGGAATCATGACCGTCAATAATTTTCAGTATTTCCGAAATTTTCTCCCTGTCATAATGAACTTCCTTCAGAATTCTTCCAGCGAGCCTTACGCCTTCACGCTCGTGGGTTCGGTTTAGCTCCGGTGAGGTCGCATTGGGGCCGAATGCCTTCAGATGAAGTGCCGCCGGGACTTTATGCCAACCGACATCATGCAAGATAATGGCCGGAATCACGATATCTTCCTGCCCACCCTCTGCAGTCAGCAAATCGTATGCGAGCTGCATGGACATCTGCGTATGAACCTCATTGAACCGCGTTTTTAGATAAGGTTCGGCGAGCTGGTAAATTTGCTTGAAAACAGTACTGTCGTTCATGGGGACCTTTTTATTCTGGAAATTTTTCTTTGCTCCTTTTTTCGCTGGGAAAGCATTTTGGCCATCATCAGACCGATACCCATGGGGTGCAGGTCGTCAGACCTCAAACCGATCAATGTATCGACAAAGGCCCTGGCCGCAGGCGAGAGCACCTGGTCTTTCAGGTAGGCAATGCTGACATCCAGGAACACTTTCGGGCCTTTGAGCGGAACGGCTGCCAGTTTTTTTTCCTTCAGTTCGGCGGTAACCGCTTCCCGGACCACAAACGAAACCCCTTCGCCGCGCTGCACCAGCTGTTTGATGAATTCGGTATTGCTGGTTTCCATCAGGATGTCGGGCATGCAGTGTTCAGCTTCGAATAATTCTTCCACCAACTTGCGCGTCCCGGAGCCTTTTTCTTTCATAATAAAAGGTTCCGCTGCCAGGTCTTTAAACGTGATGGCTTTTTCCCGGCTCAAATGATGATCGGTCGAAACGATGACCGCCATTTCTTCACGACTGAATGGGAAAAAATAGATTTCCGGGTTGTCTTCTGTCCTGGCAATCACGGCCACCTCTATTTTAAAATCCAGCAGGCTGTGGATCATGTCCAGTGAACTGCCCTCGTTGAGCTGAATCTTAATGTTGGGATAGTTTT
>JAFDCJ010000063.1 GCA_019312835.1 Deltaproteobacteria bacterium | reverse complement strand
TTAAGGGAGTCGTAAAGAATAATCCGGCGATACGGATCCTGCACCCTGCCGCTCTGGGGTGCGGTCCACCAGCGCAGGTCGGGTGTCCAGTCCTCAAAGGTGTATTCGAAAATCTGGCGCATGGAAAACGTATTGTAGGTGCGCTCCCAGGCCGCGCTGGCATGCACGGCCGCCGGGTGATGGGTTTCTTCCGTGATGTAGTTGAAGTCGAAATAAAGCAGTTTGCGCCTGATTTCCCTGGCAAAGCACGAGCCCATGGAGGCAATCGGCGTGGCACGCGTGATCTGCAGATCCGTCTGCTGCGGAAAACGGTAGGTGCCGTCAGCCGGCGGGTTTTGATAGGACCCCGGCCACACCTGCCAGTCTTCGAAGCGATGCACGGGGTGCACTTCTGATCGTGCCATAACTCCTCCTGCGAGCGCGCGACATGAAAAGATTCCCGATTGAACCGCTATTCAACTGCCAATCGGGATTAACTCAATTGGGGTATTGATATTTCTGTTGCAACATGGTTGCATAGAATATAACACCGAGTTACATGAAAATAAACTCCTCGCTTAAATTACGGATAAAATAAAACTGATGAAAGGTTAAGGCATCTCATGGGATTTAAGCCTGCCACCCTGTCCCGGGAAAAACTGGAAGCGGCCATCGCCCAGGCCCGGCGCTATCCGCACAAAAATCTGCAAAAAGGCGATCTGGTCATATCGCCCGAGGCCTTTCAGACCCCCGGCCGGGAGACCAACCTGGTTATCAGCCCCTTTTGCATCCTGGACTGCACCGGCTCCATCCACATCGGGCCCTGGTGCAATATCGGTCCGCGGACCCGCATCTACACCCACGACACCATCCATTACGGCACCGAACCCCTGGCCCTGCTGGAGGAAACCATCGGCGTTTTGTGGCAGGACAAATACATCGGAGCGGACGTCTGGATTCACGACGGCGCCATCGTGCTGTATCAGGTGACCCACATCCCCGACGGGGTGGTCCTGGGCGCCGGATCGGTGCTGACCAAAAATCCCGGTCCCTACGAAATCTGGGCCGGCGTGCCGGCCGCCAGGATAGCCGAACGGCGGGAAATGGACCGGGAAGAAATAGAGCGGTTGGTCAATCAACCGAAGTTCAGACTGGAAGATCTTGATGGATCAAATCCGGCATGACGAAGGCGAGTACCAAGCGAACCCTGGCTTCTTTTTGGCCTGCAATGCCACTGGAAATTTCAATGGGTTTGGATAGGGTCCGAGGAATTTCATTACATCTTATCAGCAAGCAAGAAAAGGTCAGAGGGCGGCCGTCGCTGCCGCTGCAACGATGTCTATCGCGTTAGAAGTTATAAATCTCTTCAAACCACTCCAGGTGCTCTTTTCTGGCAATCCCCAGCCGTTTGGCCACCGCCGGTGAAAAAATGACAAACGTGGCCCGGGACCGGGCGCACAGCGTGTCCTCCTGGTTGTACAGGCGGCCCTCGAGCAGGGCCTCGTGCTTGCCGGTTTTCTCCAGCACCAGGCCCTCGGCTTTCAATTCGCTGTTGATATAAACCGGTTTGATAAAATCCACCGTCATGGATTTGGTCATGGTGATCTGCTTGAGCAAATAAATGCCGGTCCAGCTCATGACCTCGTCCAGGATCGTTGAAATGACCCCTCCGTGCACCAGCCGGTCCCACCCGCAGAGATGATCCGGTACCGTTAGGCGGGAAAAGACAGCAGAATCCCGGGTGTAAAATTTCATTTGCAGTCCGGATCGATTGATCGGGCTGCACCCGAAACAATTGTGGGTTTCGCGGTTCGGTAGTCGTCTGGGATTTATTTTATTTTCCATGCTAGTAATAAATTTGATTGAAGAGTTGGTCGGCACTGGCTTTGTCGAGTGCTTTTAAAATTTTATACTCGTCCAGGGCGGCAGCTTTATCTCCGGTCCGCAGCAGCGCAACCCCTAAATTGTAATGCGCGGATGCAAAATCCGGATCAATCCGGATCGCCCGTTTGTAAGCGTCGATTTCCAGGTCGGTATTGCCGAGCTTTTGTTGAATGAGGCCGATGTTGTTGTGGGCGGGTGCATATTCCGGATCAACGCGCAGCGCCGCCTGATTGGCGCTGAGGGCATCCTGATAGCGTCCCATCTGGGCGTAAGCTAACCCGACATTAAAATGGGCCGGCACGGCATCGGGATTCAATCGGATGACCGTTTCGAAGGCGTCTGTGCCTTCATCCAGACGCCCCAGCCGGCTGTAGACAACCCCCAGTTTGAAATGGGCCTCTTCGAAATCAGGCTTCAGGCGGATCACCTCGCGGAAGGCGTCGATGGCTTCCTGATGCTGTTCGAGTTTGACGTAATAATCCCCCAGAATAAAATGCAGGGTTTCATCGGTGGGGTTGGTTTTGATGGCCTGACGGTAGGCCTTTATAGCAGCCTCCGGGTTGTTCAATCCAACATGACAAGATCCCAATCCATTCCATGCCCTGGTGTTTTCAGGATCTTTGGCAATCGCTTCCTTGAAAAATTCAAGGGCCTTCTGATCCTCTCCGTTTATGGACAGTTGATATCCCTGGCGGCAGAGTTTTTCCGCAAGCCCGGGTTGGCGCAAGCTGTTGTTAAACGTCCACAGAGCCAGAGACATCCCGGCCGTGACCGGCTTCAGCTTCTTGACGGATTTCGTCGAAACGGCAAAATTGAGGTTTTGGCCCTTGACCATCTGAAAGGTGGCCACACCGACGACTTGACCTTTGAGATTGATGACCGGACTGCCGCTCGAACCCGGGGAGATGGGCGCGGACATCTGGAAAAATTCGCCCACAGACGGAATTTCCCGGATCGAGGATACAATACCCTCGCTGACCGTCTGCTCCAGTCCCATCGGGCTGCCGACCACCATGATCTGTTCGGCAATGGACGGCAAGCGGTTCGCGGTTTTGACCCATTTGATCTTGTGGCGGGGAATATCGACCAGCACCTTCACCAGGTCGGTGGCTCTGTCATCGGCGATAACCAGCTTTATGGGGTAGGTTCTGCCGTCAGCCGTTCGGACCTCTGCTTTGTAGCGGCCGTCCAGAACGTGATAGTTGGTAATTAAATGACCGTATTTGTCGATAAAAAATCCGCTGCCGATATTGGCAACTTTCTGATCAGCGCCGTATACAACCACCGTTACCACAGCCGGGCGGATTTGATTGACCAGGCTGGTCAGCGCCGTTCCGGCGGCCAGCGGGGCCGTCACTACCAGCCAGCTGAGCAGGAGTCCAATCGTTATGGTTAGTTTCGGTCGCACGTTCATATCCCGGCAGTTCCCATCGGCCAACGATCCGGTATGCAACCCTGGGGCTGCATCCAAAAACACGGTGTAGTCTAAACAGTAAGCATGATTTAATCAATTTGAAGCAGGGTCATTGTATTTTTTTGACCGCCACCGGGTCGGGTTATGGGAAGGAGGCGTGCACGCCCCGGTCAATCAACGGGCTCGCCGCTTTGCTGTCGGCGGGGCCAAATGGTAAACTGACCCAAAAAACACAACATATTGATTTTTTTCTTGACATACAACAATATATTGTGATAGAAATAGATATCCCTCCTTGAAAAAGGACGGTTTTATCCCCCGTCCCCTTTTGTCAAAGGTTGTGAGGTTGGCAGTGCGCAAATGGCGCTGCCGCGGCTGGTCATAGCAGACTGCCAGATGCTAAATTATTACCGTTATACCGCCTTACAGATCGTAAACCTAACTCGAATACTTGCTATGACCTTAACCCTGAGCCCCCCGGAAGGGTTCCGCTACCTTCCGGGGGATTTTTTTGGGCAAACCGACATCACCTCAAATCCTATCCGGCGAATAGCTTTCTCTTTGCGCATCCACACTGTCACAATGGCCGTCGCGAGACGCAATGTAGTGCATGCATCGCTCGCTGACAGAAGATTTTTTTGAAAATCTGCACTTTTTCTGTTTTTCCCATACGATCCCGGCGCTGCAACGGGACATTATTCCAGGACGACAGTAGTTGACACTAACCAATTGTGAACATCGCTGCGTTTGATCGGAATCGCAGTCGATCTGCTTGATTGATTCGGGAACTCCCATCACATTATTACCTCATGTATATATCAAACAGGT
>JAFDCJ010000062.1 GCA_019312835.1 Deltaproteobacteria bacterium | reverse complement strand
TCCGCCATGACTGCTTTCGCTACGATCAACCCTGCACGGATTGTGAAGAAAACGGCCACAAGATAGCGCTCAATTTGCTGGAGGAAATCCCCAACATTCGCAGGGTCCTGGCCACCGACGTTAAGGCCTCCTATGAAGGCGATCCTGCGGCGAAAAGCTTTGATGAGATTATTTTCAGCTACCCGGGCATTTTTGCCATTGCCGTTTACCGGGTGGCCCATCAGCTGTTCAAAAGCGGCGTGCCGTTGCTGCCCCGCATCATGACCGAGTATGCCCACAGCGTCACCGGGATCGACATCCATCCCGGTGCCCAAATCGGCGAGAGTTTTGTGATTGACCATGGCACCGGGGTGGTTGTCGGTGAAACCACCTCCATCGGCAAGAATGTACGCATTTACCAGAGCGTCACCCTTGGCGCCCTATCCATACCGAGAGATTCAGGAGATACGTTTCGGGGCAAAAAGCGGCATCCCACCATCGAGGATGACGTTATCATCTATTCGGGGGCAACCATTCTCGGTGGCGACACCACCATCGGGGCCCGATCGGTTATCGGCGGCAACGTCTGGCTGACCCAATCGATTCCGCCGGACACGACGGTTTCTCTGGAATCCCCGCGACTCACCTACAAATCAAAAAATAAACAATCGGCGCTCAAAATGTTTGACGCCGTCATCTAGGAAGTTAGGCGTTAATTGTTATTAGTTAAGTGTTGATTGGCGGCCTTACGGAATCTTCTCGCAGCTGATACGCCTCGAACAACCAATAACGAATGACGCTTTTGCCATAGTAAAGGAGGCCGGTCATGAAATTCCATTCCATCATCAGCAGCACCATTGGGTCGACGCCGTTGGTCCGGCTTAACCGCATCTGTAAAGACATTGATGCCCGGATATATGCCAAACTTGAATTTTTCAACCCCCTGGGAAGTGTCAAAGACCGTATTGCAGCATCCATGATAGAGGCTGCCGAAATCGAAGGCAAGATTACGCCTGAGACGTTGATTGTCGAACCCACCAGCGGAAACACCGGCATTGCCCTGGCGTTTATCTGCGCCGCCAAAAATTACCGGCTCTGTTTGACCATGCCAGACACCATGAGCGAGGAACGTCGCCGGCTGCTCAAACACCTGGGGGCCGAACTGGTATTGACACCGGGGTCCGAAGGCATGAAAGGCGCGATCGGCAAAGCCCAGGAGATCCTTGAATCTGAAAAGGGTTCCTTCATGCCCAACCAATTTGCCAACCCGGCCAATCCACGGGCTCACCGGGAGACCACGGCTGAAGAAATCTGGCGCGATACCGAGGGCCAGGTCGATATCCTGATCGCCGGTGTGGGTACCGGCGGAACCATCACGGGTGTGGCCCAGGTGATTAAGCCCCGCAAACCGTCTTTCAAGGCCATCGCCGTGGAACCGGCCGATTCGCCGGTTTTATCCGGCGGCGAAAAAGGGCCCCATAAAATTCAGGGCATCGGCGCCGGGTTCATACCCGAGGTTCTGGATCAAGCATTGCTCGATGATGTGGTGACGGTCAGCAACGACGATGCCTTTGAAACGGCACGCAGTGCCGCCAAACTGGAAGGGATTCTTTGCGGTATTTCATCCGGTGCCGCCATCAAGGCCGCCCTGGATGTTGCCGTCCGCCCGGAATCAGAAGGCAAAACCATCGTGACGATTATTCCCAGCACCGGTGAACGGTATATTAGTACGGATTTGTTTAAGTGATGGCTGGTAGTTGTAAGGTCAAATTGGTAAGGTATTGTCTTTCGAACATCGGTGGGACAATAAAAATACAAATATCAAATCCCAAATAACAAATAATATCCAATGACCGAAATATCAAATTCAAAACATGAATGCGATCTTGTTAGACTGGATGCGCTCTGGGTTTAGGTCATTGGAATTTGGAATTTATTTGGGATTTGGTGCTTGTGATTTGTTATTTTATAATCCACGCCTATTCTTCCGTCATATTATCAAGCTATTCTCACATGCAACGCAGCGTAGTGCGCGTTGTTTTCCAACAGTTCCTGATGGTTTCCCTGGTCGACGACCTTCCCCTTTTCCATCATAACAATATGATCCATCCAATGCAGATCAACCAGCCGATGGGTGATCAGCAGCAGCGTTCGATCCTTTGTTTTACGCTCCAGTACCTGCATCAATTGTCTTTCGGTAAGGGTATCCAGGCCCTCCGTCGGTTCGTCCAGCACCCATACGGGCGCATCGTGCAGGATGGCCCGGGCAACGGCCACCCGGCGGGCCTGCCCGCCGGATAAAAGCCTGGCATCCTCCCCGACCCAGGTATCCAGCCCGTCCGGCAGCTTTTTGACAAACTCTTTCAGCCGGGCGGATTCCAGGGCTGCCCACAGGTCATCGTCGCTTGCTCCGGGCTGCGCAATTTGAAGGTTTTCCCTTAAACTGGCGTTGAACATATGGGGCTGTTGGGAAACCACTGAAATTGCCCGGCGAAGATCGCCCTCCCCCAGGGTACGGATATCCTGATCGCCCAGGCGAATGCGCCCGGATACGGGATTCCATAACCGCACCAGCAGATGAATCAGTGTCGATTTGCCCGACCCGGTTTGACCGATGACGGCAACGCGATGACCGGCGGGAATTTGAAGATTGATATCTTTGAGCACCCAGGGAGCGCTTTCACGGTAACGAAAGCTGATATTATCAAACCGGATGTCCGGCTGGGCGCGCAGGGCGACGGTGGTATCGGGAAAGGTCACCTCCGGCTTCATGTCAACGATTTCCATCAAACGCCGACCGGCCTCCCGGGTATGACCGAGAAATTGATAGGCCACCGGCAGGGGCAACATTACCTCGAAGGCGGCCAGAATCGCCAGCATGATCACCGCCAGGTTGGCCCCGTTTAGCAAATCATGGCTTACCAAATCGACTGCCAGATAAAGTGCCGTCAGTGCCGCCAGCCCGGAGATCAATGTGATCAAAGCCAACGACAGGCCCCGGATATGACTCATTCGCAGCTGCCGCTTGAGCAGTGCACGGCTGGACAGCTTCACGGCCTCGAGCTGGTGGTGACAGGCTTCAAAAACCAACAGTTCCGCCAGGCCCTGCAGCGTATCGATGGCCCGCACGCGCAGCTCGGAGGTGCAGCGGGTTATTTCCCGTCCGCAGGTTTCACCCAGCTTCATCGCGGCCCCCGTAACCCCCAATCCGGCGACGGCAAGATAGATCCCGGTCCACAGGGCGATGCCCGGATCAAATACCCACAAAAACCCTACCACCAGCAGCGATGTTACAAGCGCGACGGTGCTCGGAGACAGGACCCGCAAATACAGATTGTCCAGCGCATCGATGTCGGCCACGATACGATTTAACACGTCGCCGCTGCGAAACATCATCAGTCGCGACGGCGCCAGTGGTTCCAGGTGGATGTAAAACCAGCTTCGCAGACTTTGCAATATTCGGAACGTGGCATCATGGGATACAATTCTTTCGGCATAGCGGGCCAACGTGCGGCCGATGGCAAACAGGCGGACTCCGATGCTGGGGTGGAAAAAATTAAACAGCTGGGCCGTGGCCAATGTCAGACCGGCATAGGCTGCCGCGGAGATAAACCAGCCCGACAGGGCCAGAAGCCCGATCGCCGACAGCACCGCAAGCAGGGCGCACAGAACGCCCAGGATCATCCACCTTAGATGCGTCCGGTATAGCTTCAGAAACGGTAATAGCGCTTGCCGTCTTTTGAGCACGGTTATCTCCCTCTTCTTAAATGAATAATGTCTAATGACGAATGACTAATTGTCGTCCGCCTGCGGCGGATCCATTTTACATTAATTAAAAAATCGATGGGGCGAGGCGACTTCCGCCATTAGTCATTTGTCAATAGTCATTCGTCTTTATCTAATCGTTCCCTAATACCATCCGATGAAATCTACCCCCCGCAGCGGTCAACTCAGCGTAAGTTCCCTGCTCAACAATGCGACCCTTTTCCAGGACCAGAATGCGGCTCACCTCTGTGATGTGGGTCAGCCGATGGGTGAGCATCAGCACGGTGCGACCCCGGGATAGGGTCTTGAGGGCACTCAGGACCAGGGCTTCATTCTCGACATCAAGTCCGGCGGCAGGCTCATCCAGCAGCAGCAGGGGCGCGCCTTTTAAAAAGGCGCGTGCCAGCGCCACACGCTGGGCCTGACCGCGCGACAACCCGAAACCATGTTCGCCTACCGGCGCGTTCAACCCTTCGGGCAGATGCCTGGCGAAATCCAGTACCCTGGCATCGCCAGCGGCCTGCTCAATTTGGCTGTCGGATGCGTGCGGCAGTCCCAGACGGATATTGTCTTTTATCGTTCCCTGAAACAGGACCGGGTGCTGGCCAACCCAGGCGATGTACCGGCGCCAGCTGCCGGGTGCCATAGCCGCCAGCGGCATGCCGTTGACCTTAATCTCACCTTTGTCGGGCAGCAAAAATCCCAGCAACAGATTAAGCGTTGTGGATTTGCCGGCCCCGCTGGCTCCGACCAGGGCAACCTGTTCTTCTTCCCTGAGTTCGAAACTGACCCCCCTGAGCGCGGGCCTTTGACCACCGTCAAAGGCCAGATGGACGTCTTCAAGCTGAATATGAAGCGGAGCGGCCTTGACCCACTGATGAACCCCGTTGAGGGTTTTAACCCGGGGAACGGCTAAAATTTTTAATATTTCTTCAGCCGCACCCACGGCCCCGGCCCGGGCATGGTAATGGGTCCCCAGCTCCCGCAACGGCAGGTAAAAATCCGGAGCCAGCAGAAGGATGAATAAGCCGGCGGCCAAACTAAGCGATTGCCCATAAAGACCGAAGGAAAAGTAGCCCAGATAGCTCATGGCCAGGTAGACCGCCACGAGGGCAATGGAAATGGAACTGAAAAATTCCAAAACGGCCGATGACAGAAAGGCCACCCGCAAAACCCGCATGGTTCGCAGGCGATAATCGTTAGACACCCTGGCAATGGTTTCCTCCGCCCCTTTACTGCGATTGAATAATTTCAGGGTCGCTATCCCTCGGAGTACATCCAGAAAATAGGCACTCATGCGGGCCAGTGACTGGAAATGGCGCTGGCTGATGCTTTCAGCGCCCATGCCCACCAGAACCATGAACAAAGGGATCAGGGGAGCGGTTGCCAGAAGCAAGCCCCCGGCGGCCCAGCTGTGGGGAAATACAAAGGCGACAATGGCGGCCGGAATCATCACTGCCAGGGCCAGCTGCGGCAGATAGAAGGCATAGAAATCATGCAGCCCTTCGACATGCTCCAGCAGCGTGCTGGTCAGGGCGCCGCTGCTCTGGCGACTCGTATAGCCGGGGCCAAGGGAGACGATATGTTCCAAGAGCGCTTCACGCAGCTCCTGCCGTAGGCCGGCCCCGGCATAGAATCCGGCCGTCTCCCTCGCCCAGCCGAGAACAGACCGCAGGCTGATAACACCCGCCAGGATAGCAAAAAGCGGCCATAGGGTATCCGTGCCCCGGTCTTCGATAAATGCGCCGTGGACGATACGGGCCAAAAACCGGGCCTGAACAATCAGCAGCAGACCGCCGCTCAGACCCAGGACCACCGAAAGCAGAATCCAGGTGCGTGCCGCCAAAGCGCGCTTAATCAACCAGCGCCGGGCTTTTTTGTGGTCTGATTTCATCGCGGGTTTCATATGAAAACTGATTGACAAGTAACAAAAGATTATATTAGAAATTCAATCGTTTCTCGAAAGAAATAAAAGCTATTCCTGCATATCAGGGGTAATTCTTGGTTCTAAATCTATTATGACATTTTGGTGTTTGGTTTCAGGTGTCAGATGACCAAGGAGCAAACTCAGAATGTACGGATGGATCATCCGACTTCTGTCAGCTGACGTCTGTCCTCTGTAACCTCTTACCCTACCAATGGTATCCCGTTCAAGTCTAAAAGAGGGGGTCGCATATGCTACCAACTGAGACTTTTGTCGAACTGTCCCGCTGGCAGTTTGCGCTGACAGCCCTGTATCATTTTCTTTTTGTTCCGCTGACACTGGGCTTGTCCTGGATTCTGTTTATCATGGAATCCGTCTACGTCATGACCGGCAGGGAAGTCTACAAGGACATGACCCGTTTCTGGGGCAAGCTTTTTGCCATCAACTTTGCCATTGGGGTGACCACCGGCATCACCATGGAATTTCAATTCGGCACCAACTGGGCCTATTACTCCCATTACGTCGGAGATATTTTCGGAGCGCCCCTGGCCATCGAGGGCTTGATGGCTTTTTTCCTTGAGTCTACCTTTGTCGGACTTTTCTTCTTCGGCTGGGATCGCTTGAGCAAGCGGGCCCACCTGGCGGTTACGTTTCTGGTGGCATTGGGGACCAACCTGTCCGCGTTATGGATCCTGATCGCCAATGCCTGGATGCAGCATCCCATCGGCGCTGAATTTAACTTTGAAACCATGCGCATGGAATTGACCAGTTTCAAGGAGCTGTTTTTCAATCCGGTGGCCCAGGTGAAATTCGTCCACACCGTCGGGGCCGGATATGTGGCCGCCTCCATTTTCGTCCTGGCCGTCAGCTCTTATTACCTTCTCAGGGGCCGGGATCTGGCGTTTGCCCGGCGTTCTTTTGCCGTGGCGGCCGGTTTCGGCTTAGCCTCCATCCTGTCGGTTATTGTCCTGGGTGATGAAACCGGATACGTCGTCGGCCAGGTCCAGAAAGTTAAGCTGGCCACCATGGAAGCCGAATGGGAAACCGAACCGCCCCCCGGCCATTTCACGGTGTTCGGTCTTCCAGACCAGGAAGCCCAGGAGACCGACGCCGAAGTCCGCATCCCCTGGGTTGGGGGCATTATTGTTACCCGATCCCTTGACACACCGGTGATCGGCGTAAAGGACCTGATCGCCGAAAATGAGCAGCGCATCCGCAGCGGCATGATTGCCTACGAGTCCCTGGAAAAATTACGCGCAGGGGATCGATCCGACCAAACCAAATTCCGCTTTAATCTCAACAAAGAGAATCTGGGCTACGGACTGTTGCTCAAGCGCTACGCGCCGCAGGTGACGGATGCCACCGACAGCCAGATCAGACAGGCCGCCAAGGACACCATCCCCAATGTGGCGGCTATGTTCTGGTCTTTCCGGATTATGGTAGGGATCGGTTTTTACTTGCTGGCTTTAATCGCGCTGTCCTTTTATTTCTGCGCCAAGCGGGTTTTCGACCAGAAAAAGTGGCTGCTAAAATTGTTGGTGCTCAGTTTGCCGGTGCCCTGGATTGCCATAGAACTCGGCTGGTTTGTGGCCGAATACGGGCGTCAGCCCTGGACGATCGGCGGGGTGCTGCCTACCTATCTTTCGACATCAACTTTGAGCGTCGCCGATGTCATCGGCAGTATGGCTATTATGATCGGGCTTTACACTGTTTTTCTGATCGTCGAGATGTATTTGATGACAAAATTCGTACGCAAGGGGCCCAGCAGCCTTCATACCGGAAGGTATCATTTTGAGCAGGGTGCGGCGACATAGCAACACATATCGAGGAGGTCATAATACATAGGGGAAACCAATGTTAAATTCGAAATCCGAATGACCAAAATTTTCAAATTCAAAACGGTATAACGCAGAGATGTTTTAATATTATTGATTTGATATTTTCGGATTTTTGAACATTCGAATTTCGATATTTTTAGTTCTTCACCGACAGGAGAAATATAATGTTGTTCGACTATCTAACACTGAAGATCATCTGGTGGCTGTTTGTCGGCGTCCTGCTGATTGGATTTGCCCTGATGGACGGCTTTGATCTGGGTATCGGTGCCCTTTTGCCGTTTGTCGCCCGCACCGATGCGCAGCGGCGCGTGATGCTCAATGCCATCGGCCCTACCTGGGAGGGAAACCAGGTCTGGCTGATTACGGCCGGCGGGGCCCTGTTTGCGGCCTGGCCCCTGGTCTACGCGGCGGCCTTTTCCGGCTTTTACTGGGCCATATTGCTGGTGCTGTTCGCCCTGTTTTTCAGGCCCCTTGGATTCGAATACCGCAGCAAAATCGCCGACCCCCGCTGGCGTGCGGCCTGGGATTGGGGATTGTTTGTGGGCGGATTTGTGCCGGCCCTGGTGTTCGGTGTCGCCTTCGGCAATTTACTGCAGGGCGTACCCCTTGCATACGATGAGTTTGTAAGGCCGACTTACACGGGCAGTTTCTGGGGCTTGCTGAACCCGTTTGCGCTGCTGGCCGGCATTGTCAGCCTGACCATGTTGATTATGCACGGCGCAGTGTATCTTCAGTTGCGCACCGACGGCGACATCAACGCCCGTGCCCGCAAAGCGGTCCGGATTTTCGGAATTGTCTTCATGGTCGCCTTTGCCGGAGCCGGCATCTGGCAGGCCTTCGGTATCGACGGCTATCGCATCGTTTCAATGCCGGATGCGGGCTCGGCATTCAGCCCGCTGGCCAAAAAGGTGGAGGTGGCCGCCGGGGCATGGATGCAAAACTACTCAACCTGCGGCTGGACCATCATCGCGCCGGTGATGGCATTTGCAGGCGGCCTTGCAGCGCTCCTATTGTCGGGAATCAACCTGCCCGGATGGGCTTTTGTCTTCAGCGGGACCGCTTTGGCCGGCGTCATCCTGACCGCCGGGTTTGCCATGTACTCGTTTGTGATCCCTTCCAGCACGGATCCCGCCAGCAGCCTGACGGTGTATGACGCCACCTCCAGTCACCGAACGCTGAACTTGATGTTTATGGCGGTAGTGGTCTTTTTGCCCATTGTCATCGCATACACCAGCTGGGTATACCGGGTTTTGCGGGGCAAGGTGACCGAAGAAAAGATAAAGCGGGAAACGCATACGGCATATTAACAAAGACTGATTGGAGTATTGGAGTACTGAAGTGTTGGAGTAATGAAAAGAACATCGGAATAGCTATTCCAATACTCCATTACTCCAATACTCCATATGAGTGGATCTCGATAAGTCTTAGAACTAAAAATTAATAAATAGCCCACAAAGGAACATACGATGTGGTATTTCGCATGGATTTTAGGCGTTTTGCTGGCCTGCGCTTTCGGCATTATCAATGTCATGTGGATGGAAACCGAAGAAATGCTGGGAGCCGACAAAGACCATTACGTCTCTTTAAAAGAATAAAAGACCTCTTTCAAGCTTTCGGTTGTATCAGCTCGATGGTAATATTCTCAGGGCCCTTGAAAAAGGCGATCATTGAGCCGGCGGCTTCGGTGGGCGGCTTAAAAAACGAGTAGCCGCGTTTGGCAAGCGCTTCATAGGCCGCCTGAACATCTTCCACCTGCAGGCCGATGTGATCGTACCCATAGTTAGACGGCGCAGGGTTTTCTCCTATTTCTTCACCATCGCGGGCCACCCGCAGGTTGATGTAAGTCCCCTCCAGTTCCAGCATCGCGCCATCAGCGTCCCCGAATTTCCGGCGCTTGACGAGCTTGGCGCCAATATCCCCTTTAAAAAAGGTGATCATTTTTTCCAGATCCCGGCAGATTAGATGGACGTGATGCAGGCGGTAATTCATGTGTTCCCTCCTATCTCTTCGCCTCTGCCTGAACTTCTCTTTGTATGGCTGACATTTTGCGAATCCAGGGTACGGATTTTTGGATCTGCTCGGGCAGCCCTTTGACGGCGGCCGCTGCTTCGGACTTGGTGGGATAAACGCCGTATAGCAACGGATACCACTGCTTGCCTTTATAGACGGTTTTATAATAAGCAACATTTTGGCTCTGTAGCAGTTGATGAGATTTAATGAAGTCCAATAGCGATTCTTCATGGCGAACACCAAGCACCTGCAAGGTGTAAAAAGAGGACTCCTGGTCCAGGAGCCAGCCTTCACGGTAAATCGTATGTTTAGCAGGGGCTTTGGGGAGTGCTACCGGTTGGGGGGGCGGCGGCTTTACGGCCGGCTGTTCAACCGGCTGGGGCGGCGCCTTTGCCAAGACCGTCGGCTGTTCGGCCACCGGTGCCGGCGCCTCGGTTTCCGCAGCTTGCGGGGCTTCCGGGACCGCCTGCTCGGCCTTGGGTGTCATCTGCGGGATGGCTTGCGGCGCACCGTAATCCACAATGGCCGGAATTTTGGCACGGAAAACACGCATTGATGCCGTTTGCTGACCGGTTGATGTGCGCGGGGTCGAATCCATTTGACCGAGAACAACCAGCCCCACAACCACTGCGGCCAATGCGCCAACGCCCCAGCCGACTGCTTTTATTGGCAGATTTTTTAGCAAGGTGAAAAAGCCCTCCTTGGGTGAATTGGATGCATATTTTCGCTTGAGCCAGCGATCGGCGTGTGCGTTGATCTGTCCGGGAAGCCCATCTGATTTCTTGTGGATCCTTTTAATGACGGAAGGTTTAAACAGGCTCGCGCCGGTATAGCCAGCCAAAGCCGGCCGATAGTGAAGATAGGATTCGCATTCCTGTCTGGAAAGCACCGGCATGGTAATCTTGTTAATCGCCGTGTCACCGGCAGCTGATTCCGGCAGCGCGATGATATATTTGCTTAGGCTTGGTTCCCCGAAAAGCACCAGTCGCTTGATTTTATGCGTGCTTTCGGGCACCAGTGCTTCGCGCAACAAAAACCTCAAATCCTTTTCCGGCAGTTTATGCGCATCGTCAACGATGACAATCGGATCGGCCGCATCCTGCTGAATGAAAACCGGATATCCGTCCTGTTGCTCACCTGCTGAAGCTGAATCGGATTCACCGGCAGACTCGGGCCTGATCCGATCGGCCCTCCAGGTTTCATCGGATTTGACCAGATAGCGATGCAACAGCGTGGTTTTGCCGCACCCGGCCTCCCCAATCACCAGTACCAGCAGGTCCGTCCCCTGAACCAGATAACTGAGCAACTGCAACCGCTGTTCAAAGGAATCAAAAGGGTAATAAAACTTGGCATCCGGTTCGGGTGCAAACGGGTCCCTTTTAAGACCGAGGACAGATCGATAGCTTTGATCATAATTTTTCTGAAACACGGCATTACCCGATAAGGGATTCGAAACGCCAACCAATGCCCTGCCTGAACGGGCCCAAAAGAATTATGCTATGTATAGGCAGAAAGTCAAGAAATTGTTTTGATGGGCATGATGGGTGACACCACCCGAATTGACAATCATTCCTGTTCCTTATATACCTTCGAATAATTTGGTGAGGGGCTCATGCGGCCCTGCCCCGGCGACCGCTCATCTTTCCATGGCAATTTCAGGCGTCTGGGATTGGATGGCGTCATGGCCATTTTCCGGGCAAGACACCGCCTGGAAGCCATCTCAAAATTTTGAGATGGCTTCTGTCGCTACGAGGCATATATCGAGCAGTTTTGAACCGCCATGGCCGCTTCCTGCAAGGCCTCGGCAAAGGTCGGATGTCCGTGGATGGTGCGGGCAATATCTTCGGAACTGGCACCGAACTCAACGGCCAGAACACATTCGGCGATCATGTCCGCGGCGCGTGGCCCGATGATGTGCACCCCCAGGATCCGGTCGGTTTTTTGATGGGCAATGACCTTGACGAAGCCCTCGGTTTCACCCATGCAGCGCGCCCGCCCGGCACCGGAGAAGGGATAGGTGCCGGTACAATAATCGATGCCGCGCGCCTTGACCTGTTCTTCGGTAAGCCCGACGCTGGCAACTTCCGGCCAGGTGTAGATCACCGCTGGAATGGCGTCATAGTTGACCTCGCCGGGTTTGCCGGCGATGCATTCGACCGCCGCGATGCCTTCCGCCGAGGCTTTGTGAGCCAGCATCGGCCCGGCAATCAGATCGCCGATGGCATAAATGGATGCGATGTTGGTGCGATAAGATTCATCCACCAGCAGATGTCCGCTGTCGGGATCTGTTTTGATGCCCACCGCCTCGATACCCAATCCCCCGGTGCGGGGGCGGCGGCCCACGCTGATCAAAAGGGGATGGCAGGTCAGGGTATCTTCGCCTTTCTTGGTTTCCAGGTCCACTTTCACAGAATTATTGGAAATCTTGGCAGCGGTTACCTTGGTCTGCATCCGAAAATTAATACCCTGCCGTTTAAGAACCCGCTGCAGCTTGCGCCCCACCTGCCCGTCAAGCCCGGTGGCAATCTTGGGCAGCATTTCAATCACCGTTACCTCTGCGCCCAGCCGCCGCCAGACCGAACCCAATTCCAGGCCGATATAGCCACCCCCGACAATCCCCAGATGCCTGGGGACCTTTTCCAGGGTTAAGGCCTCCCGGGAGCTGATGAAATGCCGGCCGTCAAACTCCAGGCCCGGCACCGGCACCGGCTCCCCGCCGGTGGCCAGGACAATGGCCTGGGCCTGGAGACCTAAAATCTTTCCTTTTTGGTCGCCGGAATCGCCGGGCGCAACTTCAACACGATCCGCGCCGGCCAGTCGGCCGGTACCGTGAATGATCTCGATTTTGTGGCCCTCCAGCAGCTTTCTGACATTGGCCGTCAATTCCTCAACGACTTTTTCTTTGCGCGCCATCATGGTCGGCAGGTCCAGCGCCAGCTTGCCGGTCTTGATGCCGTGGGCCGCAAATTGTTCTTTGGCCAAATGGTAGTATTCGCTGGAGTCCAGCAAGGCCTTGCTGGGGATACAGCCCTGGTTGAGGCATACCCCTCCCAGGCGCGGCTCTTTTTCAACACATGCCACCTTCATACCCAGCTGGGCGGCACGAACCGCGGCCACATAGCCGCCGGGACCGCTTCCGATAATAACGACATCATAGTCTTGATCCTTGGTCATTTTAAATCTCCATCATCATGCGTTCCGGGTTTTCGACAAATTCCTTGATTCGTTTGAGGAAGGTGACCGCCTCCCTGCCGTCCACAATGCGGTGGTCGTAGCTTAAGGCCACATACATCATGGGCCGGATAACAATCTCATCGTCGATCACCACCGGCCGCTTTTCAATTTTGTGCATTCCCAAAATGGCGCTTTGGGGGGTATTTAAAATCGGCGTGCTTAACAAGGATCCGTAAACACCGCCGTTGCTGATTGTAAAGGTGCCCCCCTCAAGGTCTGCCAGTTCGAGCCGATTTTCCTGGATTTTCTTGACATAATCTACAATGGCCTGTTCCAGGCCGGCGAAACTGAGCTGATCCGCGTGCCGGATGACGGGCACCACCAGGCCGCGTTCGGAACCCACCGCCACGCCGATATGATAATAGTGGTGCTCAATGATGTCCTGGCCGTCAACAAACGCATTGATTTGAGAGATCTCCTTGAGAGCCTCGACGGAGGCTTTGATGAAAAATGACATCATCCCCAGATTAACGCCATATTTTTGTTTAAAGGCTTCTTTATACTGTTTCCGGATGGCCATGACGTTGGACATATCGATTTCATTGAAAGTGGTCAGCATGGCCGTGCTGTGTTTGGCCTCCAGCAGGCGGGCGGCGATGCGCCGCCGGATCGGGCTCATCGGTTTGCGGCTGATGGATTCTGCGGCCGCGATGGATGGGGCCGGTTCCGGTTCAGACGCGGCTGGAACGGCAGAAGCCTCGGGCCGGCCGGCCGAACCCGGGGATGCACCGCTTTCCAGGTATAACACCACATCTCCTTTGGTGATGCGGCCGCCGGGTCCGGTTCCCGATATCCGGGTTGGATCCAGGTTTTTCTCCGCCACCAGCCTTCTGACTGCCGGCGCCAATGGCAATTCAGCAATTGCCGGGCGGGCGGTTTCCCGGGAGGCGGGCGACGGCTCAGACGCGGGCACCGGTGCGGCAGGTTCAGGCGGCGGTGCCGGTGACGGCGGTTGGTCCGGCTCGACGGGGGGCGCGGCCTCAGTTGCCGTTTCCCTCTCAGCCGTTGCCGTCTCACTCTCGGCTGCTGCCGCTTCATTCTCGTCCGCTGCCGCAGCCGGCGCTTCAGCCCGTTCAGCGCCTTGCGAGTCCAGGGTTCCGACGACGGCACCGATGGCGACCGTTTCGCCTTCGGTTACCGTGATCGTCAACACCCCATCGGCTTCGGCCACAACCTCAAGGGTAACCTTGTCGGTTTCAATGACAAAAAGGGGTTCATCTTTTTTTACCAGATCGCCGTCATTTTTAAACCACTGCGCCAGCAGCGCTTCGGTAACGGATTCTCCCACGCTGGGGACCTTTATTTCGATGAGCATAGTTGCACCTTATCTTGTTATTATGAATCCTGATGCTGATTATTAAATAACCAGCTTAAAATCGAACCGCAGAACAGCAGAATATCCAACCGCAGAATTTCGAAGGATGGTATCGCCGCGCGCTGTCTTTCAAATAAAAACCGACAGCATTCCTTCCTTGGATATTCGAGATTCGTTTTTCGTTCTCGTTAAAGACGCCTCAAGGCTAAAATATCATTTGCGGTTGAACGGCTGCAGAAGACTGGGCTCAGCTGACTTCCGCCTGCTGCTGGCTGCCCGTCGTCGGCCCCACAGCTTTGGCTATGATTTCATTTTGCTCCTGTCTGAAAATCAACGGAAAACCGGTTGCGGGGCTGGATGCCGCTTTTCTGCCGATATAGGTCAACGTCGGTTTGATAAGGGCTTCCAAGCGCGGCCGGATAAACTGCCAGCCACCCATGTTTTCAGGTTCTTCCTGGACCCAGCACCAATGCCTGGCTTTGGCGTATTTTTTAGCCACCATTTGCAGCAAGTCGCGGGGGAAGGGATAGATTTGTTCCAACCGCAAAATGGCGATACCGGTTTTTTCCAACTCCCGGCGCCGGGCGGCAAGCTCATAATATATTTTACCGCTGCATAATAAAACGGTGCGCAGATCCTTGATGGCGCTGGGGTCGTCAATCACGGTTTGAAAGGGGCCCCGGGCCAGCTCATCCACCGTGGATACCGCCGCCGGAAGACGCAACAGGCTTTTGGGCGTTAAAACAACCAGCGGTTTACGAAATTTGGCTTTGATCTGCCGTCGCAGCAAATGAAAGTATTGGGCCGGGGTGGTTGGATAGCAGACCTGAATATTGTCGTCGGCACATAGCTGCAGGAAGCGCTCCAGACGCGCGCTGGAATGCTCGGGTCCCAGCCCTTCAAACCCATGGGGAAGCAGCAGCACCAAACCGCTCTGACGCTGCCATTTGGACTCCCCGCTGGCAATAAACAGGTCAATGATGGATTGGGCATTATTGGCAAAATCACCAAACTGGGCTTCCCAGAGCACCAATCCATGGGGTTGGGCCAGCGAATAACCGTATTCAAACCCGAGGACGCCTGCCTCTGATAATAGACTGTCATACACTGCAAACGGCGCCTGCTGTTCGGCCAGGGCATTGAGCGGTATAAATTTTCGACCGGTCTGAGTATCCACCCACACGCTGTGTCGCTGACTGAAAGTGCCCCGGGCACTGTCCTGGCCGCTGAGACGGATGGGGAACCCCTCGGTCAGCAGGGAGGCAAAGGCCAGCGCTTCAGCACCGGCCCAATCCACCCCATGTCCGCTTTCGACAACCTGCCGCCTTTTGTGCAGCAGTCGCTCGAGTTTTGGGTTCAGCGTAAATTCTTGCGGGACGGAATTCAGTTTCTGGGAAAGGGACAACAGCGCCTCTTTTTTAACACCGGTGCCCACCGGGGCATGGGAAAAATCGGCTGCAATCTCCTGCCAGTTATCATAAAACTCGACTTCGGGGAACGGGCATTCACTGCCGTGAACGGCTTCATAGGCCGCATTCAGACGGGTGTTGACCGTTTGGGTCATATTCTCAATATCGCTTTTTTTAACGATCTTCTCTTCCAGGAGTTTATCGGCATAGATCTGGTGCAAAGAGGGCCGCTGTCGAATCTGTTCGTACATTTGGGGCTGGGTGAAATAGGGCTCGTCGCCTTCATTGTGACCATAGCGGCGATAACAGACCACATCGATGACAACATCCTTGCCGAACTTCCAGCGGTAATCGGCCGCCAGCTGAAACACATGCACCAGGGCCTCCGGGTCTTCGCCGTGGACGTGAAAGATCGGCGCCATGAGCATCTTGGCGATATCGGTGCTGTAGCGGGTGGAGCGGGCATTTTCTGGCAGGGTGGTGTAGCCTATCTGGTTGTTGATCACCAGATGAAGGGTACCGCCGGTGCGGTAGCCTTCCAGTTGAGACATGTTCAAGGTTTCGGTCACAATGCCCTGCCCGGCAAAGGCGGCATCTCCGTGAATCAGAAGCGGCAGCACCAGGTTCGGCTGCCGGTCGGCTGTGAGGTCCTGCCGTGCCCGGGCGAATCCTTCCACCACCGGATCCACCGCCTCGAGATGGCTCGGGTTGTTCATCAGGAAAATACGCAGACTTTGCCCAGCGGTTATTTCCAGATCAGCCAGGTAACCGTTGTGATATTTGACATCGCCGCTGCCCGTCAGGTCATCCGGATTGTAGCAGTTTTCAAACTCGCCGAATATATCTTCATAAGGCTTATTCAGGATATGGGCCTGCACGTTTAAACGGCCGCGGTGGGCCATTCCCAGGATGACTTCCCGGCATCCTTTTAGGACCACGTGGTTGAGCAGGCTGTCAAGGGCCGGAATGATCGCATCCCCGCCTTCCAGGGAAAAGCGCGTCACGGCGATATATTTTTTGTTGATGAACTGCTCAAACAGGGCCGCCTGGAATAGTTTTTCCGCTATCCGGCGTCTGGCAGAAACTTCCAGCGACAGACGATTGCGGGCGGGTTCCATGCGGTCCAGCAGCCACTCGCGCTCGTCCGGATCCTGCAGATGCATGAATTCGACCCCGATGGAATGGCAGTAGGTTTCCTTCAACGCCTGGATAATCTCGCCCAGGGGCAGCTGCCCGGACGCTGCAAAGCGCCGGGCAAAAAATTTGCGGTCCAGATCACGGGCGGTAAGATTGAAAGCGGCCAGGTTCAAAAGGGGATGATCCGTCGGACATGCTGCCAGCGGATCGAGACAGGCCATCAGGTGACCGAGATCCCGGTAGCGGTAGATGAGGGCCTGGACCCGGGCCTGGCGCCGCAGCTGTTCTTCATCGCCGGCTTCACCGAAGGGTCTGGGTCCGGCGGCGGCCAACTCAAAACCTTCGAAGAAAAAGCGCCATTCTCTGGAAAGTGATTGCGGCGCTGATTTCCAGCGCTCGTACTGGGCATCTATATAGTCAGCGTTCCAGGCTACCGTAAGATTCATGTCGTCAAATCCGTTTTGCAAACAATGTGGACCGGATCCACCCCCAGGGCAGCATTCCCATGGGATGAAGCGGGACCCGCATTTTTGAATGAAGCGAATATCCGCCCCCCCCTTTGCGAGCCGGGGGGAGCATCCAATGCATCCCAGGCGGATCATATGGAAAAGACCGGTATGTGTCAAATATAATTGATAAGTTAGCAATTATGGTTATTTTAGATAATATGCAGGTTTCCATAAATTGCAACAGCCAACTGTGGGCCTGGAGCAGATGCAAGAATCCCGGCCGGCGTCAAGCACCGCAGGGTTTTACTTGACAACAACCCCCTGGATTTATTAAACTAATAATGTTGAAGTCGACCTAAGACCAATTATTACCAGGACCTATCTCAAAACCGGCACCTTATCCCTAGGTCGTTTTTCCCCCGCAACCGGCAAGGGAGCAAAAAGTTTCCCACCACCATCTGGTGATAAGATCATTCTCAAAAATCGAAAAGAAGAATAACGATGGCCAAGCCTGACATTCCCAAAAGTGAAGCTGAGTTCAAAGAGATTGTATTTGCTGTCGCCAAAACCCTGGTGACCCTGATCGAGGAAAAGGATCCGTATCTGCGAAAACACTCCGAGCGGGTTGCCAGCAATAGCGCCAATTTTTGCGAGCAGTATGAAATTGTCGCCACAGAGGATGTTGAAACGGTTTACTTAGCGGGGCTGCTGCATGATATCGGTATTGTGGCCATTCCCATCGACTTATTGCACCGCGCCGAGCCGCTTACGGAAGAGGAAATGGTTCGGATAAGGAAGCATCCGGTCAGCGGCGAAAAAGTGCTCAGCAGCCTGTTTTTTCTTGAAGATGTTTTGCCGCTGGTCCGTCATCATCACGAAGCATTTGACGGGTCCGGGTATCCGGATCGTTTAAAAGGTGATGACATTCCGGTCGGCGCCCGGGTTTTAGGGATGTTCAATTCCCTGGATACGCTGATGTTTCCGCGACACGCCGCAAAGGCACTGAGCGTCGAAGATGCCCTGGTGGAAATTAACGCCAAAGCCGGCAAGCAGTTTGATCAGGGCTTGATTCAAAATTTTATGGCCTTCGTTAAATCCAACGCCGGTACATCCGAGGATTATTTACAGAAAAAGCAAGCCAATACGATGAGGAGTATTTTTACCGAGATCCTCAGTCAATTCAAGTCCGGCAAAATCAATCCGCCGGTGATGCCCCAGGTTGTGCGGGAAATGCAAACCGTGATTAAACAGCCGAAGTCAACACCGGAACAACTGGCGGAGGTCATCGAAAAAGACCCGACCATCTCCCTGCGGTTGATTTCGGTTGCCAACAGCCCCGTCTATCGCGGTATCACCGAAATCCGCAATGTAAAAAGCGCCATTCCGCGCCTGGGTCTTAAAGAAACCCTTAACATCGTATTGGCCATCGCCAACAAAAACCTCTATGAAAGCAAGAATGTCAAATTCAAAATCCTGATGGACAAGCTGTGGGTGCATGCCCTGGCGTGTGCCTATGCATCCAAACTGATTGCTCAAAGCTTAAAACTCGAGGACCAGGAAAAATATTTCCTCATGGGTCTGATCCATGATATCGGTAAAATTTTGCTGCTGAAAGCCTTTTCCGAAGTCAAAAGGGGCGGCACATTGAAAATGGACGCCATCGAAGCCAATGTCCAAGAGGCGCACATCGGACTGGGCAGCATGCTCCTCAAGCGCTGGGGATTCGATGCGGAATTTATCAACGTGATCAACCACCATGAGGATAAGGAATTCAGCCCGGATACCGTCAAGGAGATTCTGGTCGTTCATCTCGCCAACATACTCACCCGACAGATCGGCTTAAGCCTGTTTGAAGTTGACGTAGATTTTGCCGAAGTCGAATCGGCTAAAATACTTAAACTGGAACCTGTCCAGATTGTGACCTTCGTCGAGGAGGTCAAGTCCATCATCGCGGATGTGGCCCACCTTTTCTAGGGCAAGGCGCAGCGTACATCGCGCATAGGAAAAATCAAAAAGAATACGAACCATGTCCACGCCTGACATTCCCAGAAATGAGGCTGAATTCAAAGAATTTGTGTTTGAAATAGTTGGAACTCTGCTTGCACTGATCGAGGAAAAAGACCCCTTCCTAAGAAAACACTCCGAACGCGTTGCCAGCAATTGCGCTAATTTCTGTGAAGAATATGGAATTATCCGCAAGGAGGATGTTGAGACCATTTACATTGCAGGACTGCTGCACGATATCGGTATCGTCTCCATTCCCATCGATTTATTGCATAGAACCGCCCCGCTGACGGAAGAGGAAATGATCCGGATACGGAGGCATCCCGTCAGCGGTGAAAAAATATTGGGTAACTTGTTTTTTCTGGAAGATGTTTTGCCGATAGTCCGTCACCATCATGAGGCATTTGACGGGTCCGGGTACCCGGATAATTTAACAGGCGCAGACATTCCCCTCGGTGCACGTGTTTTGGGGTTATTTAATTCTCTGGACAACCTGATATTTCCGCGTGCCTCCGACCAGGCACTGAGCATGGAAGACGCCCTGGTTGAAATTAACGGCCGCGCAGGACAGCAGTTTGATCGGGGTTTGATTCAAGATTTCATTACATTTGTCGAGTCTAACGCCGGTAAATCCGAAGCTTATCGGCTGAATCAGCAGACCGGCACGATTAGAACCCTTTTTGTTGAAATCCTTGGCAAATTCAAATCCGGTAAGATTAATCCGCCGGTGATGCCGCAGGTTGTGCGCGAAATGCAGACGTTGATTAAGCAGCCGAATTCAACGCCGGAGGAACTGGCGCAAGTCATCGAAAGAGACCCAACCATCTCCCTGCGTTTGGTTTCTATCGCCAACAGTCCCGTCTATCGTGGCATGACCAAGATCCATAGCGTAAAAGCATCCATTCCCCGCCTGGGTCTTAAAGAAACCCTTAATGTCGTTGTGGCAATCGCAAATAAAAGCCTCTATGAAACCAAAAAAGTCAGATTCAAAATTTTGATGGATAAGCTCTGGGTGCACGCCCTGGCGTGCGCCTACGGGTCGAAACTGATCGCCCAGGCATTGAAACTGGACGATGTCGAAAAATATTTTTTGATGGGTCTGACCCATGATGTTGGCAAAATTTTGTTGTTGAAAGAATTTACGGAGACTTCAGAGGGCTCATCATTGAGCATTGAGACGATTGGCGCCAATCTTCAAGAAGCTCACATCGGAATGGGTCGTATGCTCCTTAAACGCTGGGGATTCGATGCAGAATTTATCAATGTTATCAACCACCATGATGATACGGAATTTAGCCCGGATACCGTCAAAGAGATTCTGGTCGTTCATCTCGCCAACATGCTCACCCGTCGGATAGGCTTCAGCCTGTTCGAAGAGCAAGTAATCTTCGCCGAAATCCCATCCGCTCAAATTCTTAAACTGAAGCCCGAACAGATTGAAGGCATCGGCGAGGAGGTTAAGACCATCATCGCGGATGTGGCCCACCTTTTCTAAACCTGAAAGAAAGTATTGTCCGAGATCTATCCTCTAAATATTGAATCGCAGTGTATCTCCCTTCAAAAAAATCCCAAAATCCAAGCACCAAATCACAAGTAAATTCCAAATTTCAATGACCAAAAAATTGAATTTGCTTGGCAGCTATTTGTTTGTTATTCGGAGCCGGTATTTGTTTATCCTTTGTGTCAAACTTTTACCTCAAACGAACGGCTTCATATTGTAGTTGAAAATTTGAGCAGCGGTTGGTATGTTTCTCGGTGTATTTGTATGCTCGTTTGGGTAATTGGAAATTCAGATTTGGATATTATTTGTTATTTGGTGCTTGGATTTTTCCTGAATTTACGACTAGGAGATAATACTTGATTCACAAATCAATTCATTTTGTCATCTTCCTCGCCGGTTCATGTTTTCTGATGGCGTCCCAACCACCTCTTTTGTGGGGCCAGCAAAAACCTAAGGGCCCCCCGCCGGCCAGTGTCTCCGTTGCGCAAGTGAAAACCGGCATGGTTGCCCCCCAGAGTGAATTTATTGCCACCATTTTTTATCAGGAGATATCCGAGACGGCCTCTGAAACCAGCGGTCTGGCGGCGGAGGTACGTTTCGAGGAAGGACGAAGGGTAAAAAAAGGACAAATCCTGGTAACCCTTGGTGCTGATATACTGCGTAAACGACTTAAGGCCGCCAAATTGAAATATGAACAGGTGCTGTCCGAGCTGGAGATCGCGCGCATCGATTTGAAAAGGCGCCAGGCGCTGTATGAAAAGAAATCCATTTCACAACAAGCCTACGATGAAAACCGCTATCGGGTCATCGGGACGGAAAAGTATGCGGCTTCATTAAACGCCGAGGTTGAACAGCTGGCCATCGAGCTTGAAAAAAAGATCATCCGGGCGCCCTTTGATGGAGTGGTTATCCAAAGACATGTGGACCGGGGGGAATGGATTTCGGAAGGTGAAACCGTGGCTGTGATCGGCAAAGATGACATCGTCGACATTGTGGCGCAGCTACCGGAACAAATTGTTCAGTATGTTAGGATCGGCATGCAGGTTACAGCGACCGCCAATGGCAAGGATTTCAAAGGGACCGTGAATGCCATCGTTCCCAAGGGGGATGTCAGCACCCGCACCTTTCCGGTCAAGATTCGAACGCCCAATACGTTTGCGTTGATCGAGGGCATGTCGGCCAAAGTCACCATGCCCACGGGCGAGGTTAAAAAAACCCTGATCATACCCCGGGATGCCGTCATCGCCAAATTCGATCAGACCGCGGTATTCACAGCCCAGGACGGCAAGGCGACCATGCTACCGGTTCAGGTCATTGGCTTCGAAGGCCTGGATGCCGGTGTGACCGCCTCGGGCTTAAAGGAAGGGATGCTGGTCGTTGTCGACGGCAACGAACGGCTCAGAGACGGGCAGACGATAGCATTTAGGCCTCCGGGCAACAAATAGGCATTCACAAAGCAGTTGGCTTTCAGAACAGAATTAATAACAATAATTAACCGGCGCAAGGCTCACGGCGCAGGGCGCACGGCTACTGCACAACAGCCTAACCGTTTTGCCATTTGCCTTGCGCCTTAGGCCTTGAGCCGCGGGCCTATTTTTATTAGCATTCAGTATAAAATGTTTCGGCCCTGAATTTCAGCGACAAGAAACACGAGACCAACAGCATGGACCCCGTCAGGTTTTCAATTGAAAAACCGGTAACCGTCATCGTCGGTATTATCCTCGTTCTCCTTTTTGGATGGATCGGCCTGACGAGCCTGCCCTATCAAATCAGCCCGACGGTGATCGAGCCCGAGATCACCGTCACGACCACCTGGCCCGGCGCCACCCCCTACGAGATTGAGCGGGAAATCATCGAGGAGCAGGAAAAGGTGTTAAAAGGCATTCCCGGCCTGGTGGAGATGGAAAGCACCTCGTCCAACAGCCGGGGAACCGTTACCCTGAAATTCAGCATCGGCACCGATGTCGATGCTGTCCTGCTGAGGGTTTCCAATAAACTCGACGAAGTGCGGGCCTACCCTGAAAATGTCGACAAACCGGTGATTTCCGCCACCGGGGCGGCCACCTCACCCGTCATATGGATGGTCTTGAAAACCCTGGAAGGCAATCCCAATTCCACCTATACCTACCGGACCTACTTTGAAAACAATATTCGACAATACCTGGAGCGCACCGAAGGCGTTGCCGACCTGTTTATCGGCGGCGGCATTGCCAAAGAGATGCATATCATCGTCAAGCCGGAAAGGTTGGCGGCCTACGGCCTGACCATCACCGACCTGATCAATATCCTGCGCTCCGAAAACATCAACATTTCCGCCGGCACACTGGGGGTCGGGCGACGGGACTACCGCATCAGGGCGGTGGCCGAATTTAATTCGCCCGCAGACATCGAAAACATGATCATCCGCTCCACCGGTTTCCAGCGCATCCGGGTAGCGGATGTCGCCGATGTGGGGTTCGGTTATGAAAAAATCAACGCCGCCATGCTCCATCGCGGCACAGAAGGCATTGCCATTGGCGTCAAGCCGGAACCCAATGCCAATATTTTGGAGCTTTCCGATCAGCTCGAAAAGGTCGTCAACTGGCTCAACACGGAAAAGCTGGCCGGCGAAAAGATCATGCTGGACTGGGTATACGATCAACGCCGCTATATTCGGGGGGCTATTTCGCTGGTGCGACAGAACATTCTGCTGGGCGGGACCCTGGCCGTTATCGTCCTGTTGATTTTTTTAAGAAGTTTCATGTCCACCATTATTGTGGCGACCGCCATCCCGATCAGTATCATCGGCACCTTTATGTTCATGAACCTGCTGGACAGAAACTTGAACGTCGTCAGTCTGGCCGGTATCGCCTTCGCCGTCGGCATGCTGATCGACAGTGCCATCGTCGTCCTGGAAAATATCGATCGCCACCGCACCATGGGCAAATCTGCCTTTAAAGCCGCCTATGAAGCCACCCGCGAGGTCTGGGGCGCCATCCTGGCATCCACCCTGACCACCATTGCGGTTTTTCTGCCGGTGGTTTTTATGGAGGAGGAGGCGGGCCAGCTCTTCAGGGATATTGCCATTGCGGTAACATCGGCCGTCGCGATAAGCTTGTTTGTATCGGTTTCGGTCATCCCGATGTTCGCCCGAAAGCTCTTTGGCTGGAGCCGACGCAGGCAACGCCCGGGCAAATCCAAATCTCTGTTGGGAGGCGCCGGACGTCTAACTGAAAAAGGCATCATGGGGCTGGTGCAGTTGGCCACCAAAAACTGGATCACGCAGGCGGCCACGGTGTTGAGCCTGAGCATCCTTTCGATTGTCTGCGCCTACCTGCTCATGCCCAAAATGGAATACCTGCCCCAGGGCAACCGTAATTTGGTCATCAATATCCTGATTCCGCCACCCGGCCTGTCCTTTGATGAACGCAAGGCCATCGGCGAGCATATCTACCGGATGAATGAACCGTATCTGGGTAAGGACAAAGACGGTTTTCCCGGTATCAAGCAGATGTTCTATGTGGGTGCCGAGCAGATCATGCTCTTTGGCATCATCAGCACACACGAACAGCGCGCCGGCGAGTTAATACCGCTGATGATGCGCACGATTTACTCTATCCCCGGCATGTACGGCATCAGCCTCCAGGCGGGTGTATTTCAGACCAGCCTCGGCAGGGGGCGCTCGGTTGAGGTTGATGTCAGCGGCGATGACTTGAACCGCATCGTCCAGGCAGCCGGAATGCTGTTTGGCGCCATCAAAAGAGAGATTCCCGAAGCTCAGATCAGACCGGTGCCTTCCCTTGAATTGCTGTTTCCCGAAGTGCGCCTGATCCCCGAACGCGATCGAATCAAGGCGGCGGGTTTGACGGCCCGGGATTTCGGCGTTGCCATCGACGTTCTGATGGATGGCCGTGAAATCGGCGAATTCAAACAGGAGGGGCAAAAAAAGGTCGACCTGATTCTCAAAGCCTCTGAAAAAGATATCTCCACTCCGGAAAAGCTGTATGATTCACTGATTGCCATCCCGGGCGGCCAGGTGGTGCCGGTGTCCGCCCTTTCCCGCCTGGAGCGCACAGCCGGCATCACCCAGATAAGGCATCTGGAAAGACAGCGCACCATCACCCTGCAGGTCACACCACCGACTTCTTTGCCGCTGCAGGAAGCCATGGAAATCATTACTTCCAAAATTGTAGCACCGATGGCCGGGCAGGGAATGCTGCGGGGTGTCGATATCGGCCAGAGCGGTGTCGCCGATAAGCTCACCGATACCCGCAAAAGCCTGCAATGGAATTTTGTCCTGGCGGCGGTCATCGCCTATTTGTTGATGGCCGCGTTGTTCGGCAATTTCATTTACCCGTTAATTATTATGTTCACCCTGCCGCTGGCCGCCGTGGGCGGTCTGACCGGGCTGAAGCTGGTCAACCTGCTGATTGCCGACCAGGCCCTTGATATCCTGACCATGCTGGGTTTCGTCATTCTGGTCGGGGTGGTCGTCAATAATGCCATTCTGATCGTGCATCAGTCCTTGAACAATGTCCGTATCCACAACATGGCCTCCCGCGAAGCCGTGCTGGAGGCCACCCGCACCCGGCTGAGGCCCATCTTTATGAGCGCCACCACGAGCATCTGCGGCATGCTGCCCCTGGTGCTGGTGCCGGGACCGGGTTCCGAGTTTTACCGGGGATTGGGCAGTGTGGTGCTCGGCGGACTGGCGGTTTCCACCATTTTTACCGTGTTCGTTATCCCGTCCCTGCTTATCTTTTTTATCAGGATGGAGAAGATCAAGGGTTAGTTTCCTTAACACAAACCCTTACCAGCTGATTCAAAGCTATAAATATTTGAGTCGTTATCCGGCGTTGCGGGTTGCGGGTTGCGCGTTCCGGGT
>JAFDCJ010000061.1 GCA_019312835.1 Deltaproteobacteria bacterium | reverse complement strand
AGAAGGTCAACCGAAGCACCGCGGGAGATCATGACCCCGGGGGCGGGAACCTGGGCCATAATATGATCCTTTTCAATTTCTTTTTGGAATACCCGGGACAGATGCCCTTGTGAAATGCCGTTTTCTTCCAGTATCATGCGGGCCTGTTGCTCGGATAAGGCGATTAAGTTGGGCATTAATATACGGCGGGTGCCCTTTGATATCATTATGCGGACGTCACGATCCTTTTTAATTGACGATCCTGCTTCGGGCTCCTGGAAGGTAACGTGATTTTTGGGGATTTGATGACTGTATTCAGAACCGCTGACCTTGGTATTCAGCTGCAAATCAGTTAACAGCTCCAGCGCTGACACGACATCCTTGCCGACCAGGTCCGGTACGATGACCGTATCTTCGCTTTTAATGATAAAGGTCAGGGTCAGATAGGCGCTGGCGCCGGCAGCCAGCAAAAAGGCGGCACAAAGCGCTGCTATTTTAACAATTTTAGCAATCATCGGGTTCTTTTCAATCGCACAAAAGAAAATCCGTCCATGTGACTGTGATGCGGAAACGTCTTATACCAACCATCGGGCGCTTGGATAGAGCGCATTTTTTCCGGAAGCGCATTAAATTCTTTATCTATAACAAACTTGCTGTTAATTTTCAAAAACTCATTGACGACTTCTTCAGTTTCCTCAGGTTCCGGGCTGCAGACCGCATAGACCAGAACACCGGAGGATTTGACCAGTTGGGATAAGTTGTTGAGCAGTGCCAATTGTTTCACTTTCAATTTTGCGAAGTGATTTTGGGAGGCACGCCATTTAATATCCGGATTGCGGCGCACCACGCCTAACCCGGAGCAGGGGGCATCTAATAAGATACGATCGAATGAGCCCAGTTGCTGGGATAGATCCGGTTCTTCCAGGTTGCGGCAAACCGTTCGGGCGATGGAAATTCCCAGCCGCGGCATTTCTGCTTCAAGCCGCGAAAGCTTCTGGGCGTGATTGTCGAGAGCGACAACCGACCCCTCGTTTTTCATGAGCTGAGCGATATGGCCGGTTTTGCCGCCAAAACCGGCGCAGGCATCCAGAACGGACTCACCGGGCTGCGGATCTAACAACAGCGATACAAGCTGGGCAGCTTCATCCTGAACCTGGAACCAGCCGGATTGAAAGGCGCGTAGTTTTCCTATTGACGTTACCGGATTGACAAAACTGATCCCGTCCGGGGAATAAGGCGTTGGCTCTACCTGACCTGCCTGAGAGGCAAGAGATTTCATTAGATCATGGGGTGATGTTTTTAAGCGATTGGTTCGGATGGTTATGGGGGGTATGGCATTTAAAGCGTCGCACAGCGCTGCTGTGGCTTCCAAGCCGTAACGCCCGATCCAGCGGCGAACAATCCATTCCGGAAACGACTTGGCCGCTGCGGTTGCCGCGATCGGGTCTTTTTCGACAGACGGAAAACCAAGTTGGGGTATACCACGGACAGCCGTCCGCAGCACCCCGTTGACAAAGCCCGCCACCCAGGGCGCTACAGCCGTTTTCGCAATTGCCACCGCCGTGTTGACGGCCGCTGATTCGGGAATACGATCCAGATAGATTATCTGAAACAGGGCGAGGCGCAGGATGTTCAATACCTTGGGATCGATTTTATCAAAACGGGTGCTGGAAAAATGCTTGATGATAAAATCCAGGCGACCCCGCCATCGCAACACCCCGAAAACAAGGGCTTGAAATAAAGCCCGGTCCCGTCTCGAGATAATGGTGCTATAGGCATCAAATTCTTCCAGCAGGTTGTCAAGGGTACGATGTCCCCGGTCAAGTTTGTTTAAGATTTCAATTGCAGCTTTGCGAGCATCGAAGGGCATGATCTGGTTTTTTTGATATGGTTTACGAATTTATGGAATTTTTATAATATCAAAGAGTTAATATAGATAAAAAAACAAATCTCAAATTCCAAGCAACCACTGAATTACAATGACCAAAATCCCAAAATCGGATATTGCAGTTTTGACGGGCGCGTAAATTTTCCCCTCCGTCACTCCGGCCAAAGCCGGGAGTCCCGAATTGTACAAAATCACTGGATTCCGGCTTTCGCCGGAATGACGAGTGAGAAGTTCTGCGTAATGTGGATGAAAGCTATCCCAGGATCTCTCCCGGTTTTATTTCATGTCCATGAAGGAAATCCGAAATTGAAAGGCGTTTTCCGGCAGCACCCTGAATTTCTTTTATCGATAAGGCCCCTTTGGCAGTGGCGATGCGCAATTCATCCGGAAATCCTTCCAGGATGGTGCCGGGAGCTTCCGCAGTTTCGCATTCCACGGGTCGGGATTTAAATATCTTTAACCGTTGATCCCCGAGGAAGGTATAAGCGCCCGGCCATGGCGTTACACCGCGGATAAAGCACTCCAGGAATTCGGCCGGTTTGTTCCAATTGATGAGACCGTCATCCTTGGTGAGCATGGGCGCATAGGTCGCCAGGCTGTGGTCCTGGCGGACAGGCTGGATCGTTTTGTCTGCTAAGCCCTTCAGGGTGTTGATCAAAACGGTTGCACCTTTGAGCGCCAAACGATCATGGAGGTCTCCGGCGGAATCATCCGGATGGATGGGCTCAGGTACGCTCAGCAGCAGGTCACCGGTGTCGAGCTCCTTTTCCATGAGCTGGGTGCACACCCCGGTTTCTTTTTCACCGTTGATCACAGCCCATTGGATTGGAGCGGGACCACGATATTTGGGCAGCAGGGAGGCATGCACATTGATCGTTCCCAAACGGGGCAATGCCAGCACATTCTCAGGCAATATTTTTCCGTAAGCGATTACAATGAGAAAATCCGGTTTTAGCTCCGAGACCAAATCGGAAAATTCCGCGGTTTTGATGGATGCCGGCTGTTCGACGCGGTATCCCAAATCCTGTGCCAGAGCCTTTACCGCCGGCGGCGATACCTTGCGGCCCCTTCCGCGCGGGCGATCCGGTTGGGTGACGACCATGGCGATATCATAGCCGTTGTCATGCAGGGCGCGCAAGCCCGGTACCGCAAACGGCGGCGTCCCCATGAATATGATGCGGAATTTCTTTTTCATTTTGAGCCTGTATTATTGCACAAACGACCAATCAAACCTGCGTAACGTTATCGCGAAAAACCGGAAAAAACAAATCCCAAATCCCAAATTACAAATCATATCGAATGACCGAATATTCAAATCACAAACAAAAGATGTGATGGTGATCATCGGCATTGCGATGTTAATTGATTGGCAAATTTGGCCACGCTTTAACCTGCTCGGTCTTTAATTCGGATGACGCGAATGTATCGATTTATGGCCTTTTAATATAGTACTACAGGAACTAATAAGAGCAGTTTGTTTCGGTCATTTAAATTTCGAATTTGGAATTTATTTGGAACTTGGTGCTTGTGATTTGGAATTTTGCTTTGGTTACAAAGCAGAAGCAATCACCAAACACCAACCACTGAATTGAGATTATTGCTTTAACTTTTTCTTCATCCGCCGCTTGTACATCTGTCTTTTCAGGGAGCTTATGCGTTCTATAAACAGGGTGCCGTTTAAGTGATCGATTTCGTGCTGCAATACAATTGCCAGGATACCTTCGGCATCCAGCCGGATGGGCTTCCCCTCCCTGTCATGGCCTTCGACCGTAAGGAACTCCGATCGCTTCACATCCGCCCTGAAATCAGGAACGCTGAGGCAGCCTTCATTTTCGGAGATCACCTGTCCTTCCTGATTGACTATTTTTGGATTGATCAGGACATGCAATTCCCGGCCGTCTTCGCGGGGAGAAATATCGTAAATCAACACGCTCTTATCCCAGCCGACCTGGATGGCCGCCAGCCCGATGCCGGGTGCTTCATACATGGCATTGGCCATGCCGTCGATCATCTCCTGGACCTGTCCGTCAATATTGTCCAGCGGCGCAGTGGCCTGGTTCAGGGTTTTATCCGGATATGTTAGTATTTTTAAATTGTTCATAATTTTCTAAAGAAAGTTCTTAAGTTCTTAAGTTCATAAGTTGTTGAGCCTGAAATTTCAGACAATTCTGAGTCTCTTTTTTTGCTTATGAACTTATGAGCTCATGAGCTTAAGAGCTTATGCACTCATGAGCTTATGAACTCAACTATCTATGGACGCATGAACTAATAACCTTGTGTAGGCTTCGACTATTTCTTCCACTCGCTCTTAGCCACTATTTGCTCTTTTTGAAATTCTTTGCCCTGGTAGGACATCTGGCGTATATTCACGCTGAGAACCATTGCGGACACAATTCCGGCAATGATCACCGGAATGATCTGGATCGCGTGATTGGCCAGGGTGAAACCGGCCGCTTCTTTGGTCGTGACACCAAACAAAGAAAGCGCGAAGACTCCACCCGCCTCCCAAAGTCCCCACCAGCCGGGTACCGAAGGTAGGGAAATAAAAAAACAGACGATTACCATAACTGTTGTTATTTCAAGATACGTCAAGTTCACACCCGGGCTGCCGAGTGAAAATATATAATACGACAACGCGGCAAGTCCCCATATAAGCACGGAGAGCACTGTGCAGAATAATAATTTTTTCGGATTTCGAATCAGGATGAAACCCGTGGCAATATTTTTCAGGATACCGATAATCCGCTCGCAAATTTTGGTTCTGACTGAAGATTTAAACTCTTCGCTTGTAAAGAACAATAACTCCGGTAACGCAAGGATTGTCTGGTAAATTATTTTACGAAATTTTCCAATGCTGAACAGCGCAATGCCTAATATCAAAAGGGCTCCCAGCTTTAACAATCCATTGAATACCGTCTGCAGCGTTTCTAAATTCAGTTGATAGGATCCAAAGATCACATTCTTGTCAGGGTTGATTTGCAGCATACCCACGGTGAGCATAAACAACAGAAGCAAAATGCAAATATCGAAAACTCGTTCAGCGACAACTGTGGCCAAACCGGTGGTAAAAGGAACTTTTTCCTCTTTTTGCAATATCACCGGGCGGGCGACTTCACCGAGACGTCCCGGCAGCACACAATTGATCATAAAACCGATCATCATGGGATTGTATGCACGCCAGATGCTGATCTTACTGGTGGATTCCAGTATAATGCGCCAGCGCCACGCGCGCAACCAAAAGGACAACAAAACAACCGCGATTGCCGGCAGGACCCAGAGGTAATTAATGGTTGCCAGGTACTTAAAAAGCTCCAACAGGGGAACATTTCTGAAAGCAAAATAAAGGGCTGCTACCGATATAACAATGCCCCCGATGAAGGAAGCGGCCATTTTTTTGGTCATTTTGAAAAAATTTCCCGGGCAGCAGCAATGTCCATTTTAATCTGTTCAATCAGCTCTGAGATGTTGGAAAATTTAATTTCATCCCGTATGCGCTTGATAAAATTTACGCGAATCTTTTCTCCATATATATTAGCATTAAAATCGAGAATATGCACTTCAACTGTGAACTCGTGATCTTCAAAGGTCGGACTGTATCCGATGTTGGCAACGCCGTTATATTGGCGATCTTCGATTTCGACGGTCACGGCATAGATCCCGGTTTTCGGGCAAAGCTCATCGTGCAGATTGATGTTGGCAGTCGGAATGCCCAGAAGCTTACCGCCGCGGTCACGCCCGGTCACCACCCGGCCCCTGATCTGGTAGTTGCGCCCCAGCATTTTTTCCGCTTCCGTCATTTGCCCGTCTATTACCAACTCTCTGATCCGGGTGCTGCTGATCCTGC
This sequence comes from Deltaproteobacteria bacterium, assembly GCA_019312835.1. Classification (GTDB taxonomy): domain Bacteria; phylum Desulfobacterota; class Desulfobacteria; order Desulfobacterales; family JAFDCJ01; genus JAFDCJ01. Next base: position 1,218 of record JAFDCJ010000061.1, on the reverse strand, counting down.
CCGCAGATCCGAGAGGCGTTTTAATCCAGTTGGCAACGATGACTTCAAAGCCGTAATCGGGGGCATAGGATTTCATCATATCGATAGTGCCCTCACGATTTTTGCCAAAACTGTAGTCTTTGCCGACCACGATGGCCTTCATTCCGATTCTTTTGACCAGGAGATCTGTGATAAACTGATGCGCGGACATGGACGCAAAGGCCTTGTTAAAGGGTACGCAGATGAGGACATCGATGCCCGTTCGCTCGATAAGTTCGGCCTTTTGTTCGTATAGGGTTATCAACGGCGGGTGGCCGTTTTGTTTCAATACCCGAATTGGGTGGGGCTCAAACGTCATGGCAATCGAGGTGCCGTCAATGGCCTCGGCTTTTTCGATGACCTCATGGAACAGGGCCTGATGCCCGATGTGAACCCCGTCGAAATTGCCGATCGTAATGACGGCATTTTTAAACGGTTCACGGATCTTATCAAGATGGTCAAAGATCTTCATATCTCTCGTTCTCTAAATTCCTTCCTTTCAAAGCAAAATCATCCAATCCCTGTTTGATCATGATTTTGTCTCTATTGGAAAAATGGAATATTGGAATGTTGGAATAGTGGTCTTTAAACTGTTTGTCCGACCCCATTATTCCAGTATTCCACTATGCCATTACTCCGTTTGGTCACTGGTGAGGTTACTCAAGCCTGCAATAAAAACAATGTAAGCACCAATGTCAAAGATGAGAAATAGGCCTTGACATCAATAGCGAAAAAGATATATTTAGTCCGAACTTTAAATTAAATCAATCCTTTTAAGTGTGCCGAAGTGGCGGAATTGGTAGACGCGCTAGGTTCAGGGTCTAGTGGGCGTATGCCTGTGCGAGTTCGACTCTCGCCTTCGGCACCACAAACTATAAACACAAAAAGCACAATTTCAACATTGTGCTTTTTTATGGATTTTTTTACAGAAGGCATACCGTTGCCCGCAAACAATCCTGGCGGCTGAAATCTGATCAAAATTGCAGCCCGAGTTCAGACACGATCCGATTGGTAAGCCGACTTCAGCATATTGGCAAAGCTGATATTACCCATGGTCAGCAGCTTGAACAGCTTATCTATGCCGGGATCCATCTTTTTAATTACCGCTTCCCGCTTCATTCCCCTGGCTTTTAAGCGCTGAACTTCTCCGACGAAATCTTCCAGAAATTGCAGCTTCTGCTCTAATTTGGATTTTCCATT
>JAFDCJ010000060.1 GCA_019312835.1 Deltaproteobacteria bacterium | reverse complement strand
TTTACCCCCATCCTGGGGGACAGATCAGATCCCTCAGCCGGAGGGCCTGCAGGACGGGGCGGCAAAACCGCCGGATCCGGAGGGTATCCCCTGAGCCCGCACGCAGCCTGCCGACATCAGCTTTTCCACATCCTTGCAATCACACTCGGGACATTTGGGAGCCGGGTCATTGGCCGACATCGTCAGTTCTTCAAAACAGTGACAGCAGGCTTTACATTGGTATTCATAGATCGGCATCGGATCATCCTCCTTAAAAAAATTTCCTATATGATAATGTCGTTGCCGACCATGTCAAGATGCCACAGTTGGTTGAAAAACATTGCGATACAGGCAACCGTGTGAGTTTGTGTCTCAGCAGTCTTGGATATTATAATCCATTTTAAATCTTGAATATTGTTCTAAATAAACTGCCGGTGCCGGCTTTGGTGAGGACTTCGATTTTGCCTTTATGATTTCTGACGATGCGGTCAACCACGAGCAGTCCCAGCCCGGTGCCATTGTCGCCTTTGGTTGAATAAAATTCCTCAAATAAATTTTTCTGGGTCGTTTCATCCATGCCATCGGCGTTGTCTTCAATCTCAAACATGAAATGATTTTTATCATAAAAATCTGCTCGAACGATGACGGAATGAGACGGTTTTTGATCATCCTTGTCGCAGGCTTCCAGGGCATTCCAGATCAGGTTGCTGAGCATGCGGATCATACTGGGCGCATCCAGGGTCGTGTAAGGCAGCGAAGGATTCAGCTGGCTATTGAGCTGGATCTCCAAGGTGCCGGCTTTTTCGTGAAATAGCTCGACGGCCTGGTGAGCGACTTCGCTGGGCTTGACCGACTGGAACTCGGGCGCCCGCTTCTTGGACGAAAATAATACATCCTGGGTAACCCGAGAAATCCCGGCAACATTTTTGCTGACGATCCGCCATCCCTTGGCGGTCAACTCCCAATCCCGATCTTTTAGGCCTTCATCGACAACATAGGCTCCGCCCTCGAGACCCTCGAGCATATTCTTGATATCGTGGGTTAACAGCGCAAAGGACTGGCCGATGGTTACGAGCTCCTTTTGCGCTTCCTTGATCAGGTTGACATTGGTTAAAATTTTAATTACCGCCGATACCCGGCCGAATATGTCAAAAAGCGGGGCCGAGTAGACGATCATCTGGACTGACTCGCCGTTCTTCAGCAGAATGGTTTCTTCAGCGACGTGGACCTGTTTGTCGGCGAAGGTCTTCTGCACCGGGCACTCGTTGCACTTATGCTCGGTACCATGAAATACCGAGTAGCAGGATTTTCCGATGCCGTTTCCGAAATCATTGATAAAGGTCTGGTTGCCAAAGAGAATGTTCAGGTTGGCATCCTGGATGCTTAAATGGCACGGCAGGGCATCTAAAACGCTTTTGAAGGTCAAATCGTGAAACTGAGAGGCATCCGGTTGTTTCATGTCATTTCCACCAGCTGATGCACGTACGCGGGTTTAGATTCCAAAAGCTTGCTGAATATTTTTCTGTATGACGACTACCTGGCACGGGGCAAATTTGGAGACATTGGCGGCCGTTCGAACACGGGTGGCACGGTCTTTTTCAGGTATGCCGAGTGCCCCCAGTATGATCATGTCAATTCGGCTCTGCTTGGCATACTTGATGATTTCGACATCCGGCGTACCGATCTTGGCGACGAATTCGAAATCCTTGAGGTAAGCCTTCAGCGAGTCTCTGTATTTTAATTTCAAGGCCCCGATGGTTTGTTGGATGATATCCTCGCCACTGGAGGCCGCATCGGCGGTGCCATCGGAATCCGATGACGTTTGGGCCACTGAATTTTCACAGGGATCATCCGGCATAATAACGTTGAAAATATGCAACTTGGCATTGTCTTTTTTGGCCCAGTCCACGGCATGAACAAAGGCCGTATTGGCATGTTCGGAAAAATCGGTGCAAATCAGAATGTTCTTATATGCGGACATGGGGCGGTCCCAAACTGATAGTTTTATGCGTTTAAGGGGAACGGATGCTGGGCGGGAAGGCCGCCGGAGGATGGACACAGACCGGGATGAATTCGGGTGAAATACATTTATGCAAACTCTCCGTCGGTTATGTCGAACCTGGCTGCTATTCAGCCGCCCAATTCATACCAATTTAGTATGTTATAACACATCTCCGACGTTTCGCCAACCCACTATTTATGAAACCGTCCCGGATCAAGAATCAAATAATACTTTAAAATTATTATACTTACCACTAAATTCAAAAAAATTCTTAACCGGCAATCAATTCCGGTGAGGTATTTTCGATATAGGGCCTCATTGCGGTCAGCGCGTTCTGGGAAGCAGCCACCAATTTATGCACCTGGGTTGGCCCCATCGGTGTGGAGATATTAAAAAATGCACGCGTGGCACTGAAAATGCCTTGCTCCAACAACAACAGACGAAAAATTGCTCTCAGATCCGTACGGCCGGTCGCAGCACTGCGCCAATCTTTAACCTGACGCTCGGTAAAATGGATCTGGGCCAAAGAGCCTGCACCGGTTACCTGAGCTGTAATTTGAAGCCTGTCCAAAACTTTCCGCAGACCGGTGCGCAGCTTTTTCCCCAACTGATTAATGCGATCGATCTCGGCAGCGGTCAGGGCAGTCATGGCCGCCAATCCGGCTGCCATCGTCACCGGGTTTCCGTTAAAGGTTCCCGAATGACCGAAAAATTCGGTTTTATTCGGCGCGAAGTGATGCAGGCAGGTGTTGGAACCTGCCAGGGCTCCCACCGGGAATCCGCCGCCAATGATCTTGCCCAGGGTCGTTAAATCAGGAACAATGCCATAAAGTTCCTGGCACCCGCCCCTTGACAGACGAAAACACAGCACTTCATCAAAAATCAACAGGATCTTGAACCGCGTCGCCATCGCTCTGAGCATTTCGAGAAATCCCGGCAGCGGGGGTATCATCCCGCAGGATCCTGCAACGGGCTCGACAATGATGGCCGCCAGGTCTCGATGGTGGGCACTGATGATCTTTGCGGTTATCTCGCTGTCATTGAAAGGTGCAACTACACAGTTTTCTAATATATTCGGCGGCACTCCGCGATGTTCAGGCACGCAGTAAGGATTTTCGATGGGGCCCGCACCGGCCAATGGCGGCTTGATACTGATTTGGACACTATCATGGCTGCCGTGGTATCCGCCTTCCATTTTCAAAATTTTATGGCGCCGGGTGATGTATCTTGCCAGACTGATGGCCAGCATGGTTGCTTCGGTCCCGGAATTACAAAATCGAATCTTATCTGCGCCGGGCAGTCGTCGGCATAGCGCTTCCGCCAGCAAATACTGGCTCTCGGCCGGCGAACCATAAACCGTTCCCGAACGGATCTGGGCGGACACCGCCGCTGTAATCTTTGGATGCGCATGACCGTGAATCAATGAGTTGTAGTTGTTTTGGAAATCAATGTACTCGAGCCCATCTACATCAACAAGTGTAAATCCCTGCCCGTATTTCATAAAAGCCGGAAATGGAGAATAAAACGTCACACTCCTGGTATCGCCCCCGGGCATAAATCTCCCGGCTCTGGCGTGCATCTGCTTCGACTTGGGCCTTCTGGCTGCATAGGCGCTATGCAGTTTCGCAATAAACCTGTCTGGTTCCATGATAGTTTTCTTACATCACCACCGGCTGAATTGCAATTTTTGATTGACCGGTCATGACAAAACGTGATGCCCATAACTATTACATTTTTTACCCAACATGAGAACCAAACCCTCCTATTATTCCGAATATTTTTTCTTTAGACACCGGCCATATTCTGTTCAACACATTGAAATTAATATATATTCATACAACCCCCCCTATTTGGCATGCATTTTGTAGGGTTATGTTGTTCGGCGCGCGCATCATCAATATCCGCCCGCAATCGCGCAGATATTGACAGAAGCCATGACGGGGGAAAATGGCTGTGCCCGCCGCGCACGCAAGGGAGCTGTCCAGATTGTTTATATCCCTATGATTACTTTGGAATTATTGTTTGGAACGCTTATATCCAAGGCGTATCTCATTCAAGCAAAATTTACGCCCAAGCCCGCCAGGTCTCTCGGTGCGGCTTGGGCGTATCTTTTTCCCCCAATAGAAATTTCATCACATCGTTGCCGCAGGGGTTAAGAAAAGGAATGCCGTGGGCTCAACGCCGGAAAGAAGAAAGCATAAGCGCCACCAATATGAGGCCATTATTTCCCATGATATTCTATCATCGGAGATCCGACCTGCTGGAAAAATGTACAATTTCAGTAAACGGGGCCTGTATTTTGAATCCAGACACAACTTCTTGCCGCTGGAGGAAATTTTTGTTGAAATCATAGATCGAGCTGCCACATCCGAAACCGATTTGGAGCTCTTATTTGATGTCCAAATCGTCTGGCGCAAAAAATTGCAGGACGCGCCGTTTCCCTATGGCTATGGTGCCAGATTCAAATTTTTTAACGATGCCATTGAGAATAAAATCAAAGCGGCACGAATCAAACAAGTGCCTTTCTCGCTGCCGCAGACAGCAGTGACAAATGAGAGCGAGGCCAGGCAGTTTCCACGCAGGCCCTGTCGAAAAGCGATCGTCTTCAGGCACGGCCAGCAGGTATGCAACGGATGGATGACGAGCATAAGCCGCGGAGGCGCGTTTATAAAGACCCGCAACAAATTCCCCCTGGGCCGCGAAATCAGGATTGTTTTCACCGCACGGAAAACAACGGCGAAGGCAGAGCGCCTGGGCTGGATTGTGCGGGTGGATTCAGAGGGGCTCGGTATCAGCTTTGATCGCAGATCAGGTGCCGAGCGCAGGTACGACTTGGATCGACGCTTCGGTGGAGACCGCCGGAAAAAAAGTTCACCCCCGCCCCGGATATAAAACATCATAAAAAAGCCATTGGGTCCGTCTACGACCTGAAATCCCATTCCGGATCGCATGTATTTGCGTGCAGGATTCAGGTATAAAGTTTTCTGATTAATTGCCGATACTTAAATATATTGGTCCCTCACGGCACCTGACTAACCGGTAACCGTTGCGGTGGGGACACCTAGAAACCATTTAGCGCCAGTCTGAGGACCCCAAACAATGCTCAAAGATGCAATAGCCAGGGCTCGCAAAGCCGTCAAAGAAGCGCAGCAAAATTTCCCGGTCGAGTCGGCAGCTGCCATTGAACAGGTGTACGCCGATATCAAAAAGCTCAACACCTTTATCAACAAAGAAATCGATAGTATTGAATCTGACAAGAATCTCAATGAACGGGCCAAAAGCAATGAGAGACGCAAGGTACTGGAGCAGGCCGGCAGAAAACTTGAGCTTTTAAAGGAGAGAAGAACCAAATCGGCTTTGATAGAAGAATTGGAAACCAAGCTGGCGGTCGAATCTGGCGCTGAGGATGAATCCGTATTGAAGTTTCTGCGGGAACGTGAAGTCCGCGACCGACTCTACGGCATGCCGTCAGCTCAAATTCTGTCTCATTTTGGGCAATCCCTTTTCGAGGGCAGCAACCGTCTGCTGTTGGATGCCATCCTCAATGCACCGCCGGGGTTCGAGATGCTGCCCCAGGATACCCTCCAAAGACTCAGGGAGGTAAGAACCCAAATTATGAGACCGGAAATCGCCGCCGAACTCGAAACCACCCGCAGGCTGAACACCTTCATCGATCAGATTTTCTGGGTGGTGAAGAAAGAGTTGGACGGTTTAAGGCGCAAAGAGCTTCCCCCGTCATTGAGACCGACAAATAAGATTTGAGGCCTATGGTGAGCATTCAATCCGACCAGCGCAAGAAAAAACGCTTTAAGTATGAAGCGACCATCTGGCATGACAATTTGTTTTCAAGAATTTTTTACGAAACAAGAATGCGGGATATCAGCCAGGGGGGTATCTATTTTGAATCGGATCAAACCCTGTATGCCGGTGAAACGATTTACATCGCCATCAAAGACCCCTCCGGGTCTGAGAATGATTACCAAAATTGCGCCCAGATCGAGATTAAATGGCGCAAGATTTTAACGGGTTCAACCTTTCAGTACGGCTATGGCGCTCAATTTATGGATTCGCGCAATGCCGTGTTGGAAGCCATCGACCCGGACAGCCTGGTCTCAGAGGTTTCACCGGACAACGGCTATAAACTTAAAGCGGACGCCCGTCAGGATCCGCGGTCCTCTTACCGCAAGTTAACCTTTTTCACCGCCGCAGAGCGCAGCTACAAGGCATTTATTACCAACATCAGCCGCACCGGCGCCTTTGTCGTAAGCAAATATAAATTCTCCCTGGGCCAGCAGATCACGCTGGTGATCCCGGGAGACCAGAAGCACCGTGAAATGAAGTTAAAAAGCACGGTGGTCCGGCTCAGCCCCAAAGGCGCCGGCATCAAATTCGATCGCCGCACCGGCAAAGAACGGCGCAAAGGCAGGGATCGCCGCCAAAACAAGCGGCGTGGGGTTAAAGGTTAGGTAGCCATCGCAAAAAAAGTGGGTCTCCCGGCATAGCGGGGAGACCCGTCCGGTCTTATCCTGCTGGTGGACCTTTTGAAACAGCTTCTTTCAATCATTTATCGCTGTAAACAATGGCTTCAAGTTCCATGAACTTTGAATTGTAGGTGACCGATCCACCCTGTCCGTCAGAGACACGAAATCTATGGATTCCTGATTTGGTGATGATGATGGCGTCGGCGCCGGATTCCTTGGCCGTAGCAATCGCCTTTTGCTTCATTTCTTCCTCATTTTGACGCCTTGCCACGCGATCGTCCTGCACGCGAATGGTCTCAATCGTTTGGTAGGGCCTTTTGACCTCATCCGGCGAATTGTATATATCGAGTTGGCCGGTATTGGGCGGTAGGGTCGTATTGGCCACATCCGTGACATAGACATCCGGGCCGCATCCTAAAAGAAGCAACATGAGGACTGGTGCCGCCAAAAAAAGCTTTTTCAATGTTAACGTCATCGTCATTTTGATTCATCCTCTCAAAACGAGAAACGGGGTTTTGACCAAGAACTCATGCTCACCTCATGATATCGGTTCTCAAATGGGCTCCAGCAGTGGCTGCTGTTCTGGTATCAGAAATCGCAATGGGTGGTCAAATAAAATTTTCAAAAAGAAAAACGATCACACCGCCATCAGCAGGGCCGTTGCGATGGTGAATCTGTCGCCTGGCGGCAGTCGGTGGGTCATTTGACTGACAAACCGGCGGTTGACGTCGACGAGCCTGTTGTTCAATCGAGCCAGATCGATGATGTCTTCGGCAGGAATGGCGGATAAATACCGGAAGTTTTTTTGGCAAAAGCCGATGGAGCGGTGGCCCCGGTATTCAGTGCGCACCGGCAGGCCGTGGGTCCGGCAGATGACGGCACGGGCAGCGTACAGTTGGCAGGCGCCGTCTGCCAGCAGCGGACAGGGTCCGAAAGTGTTGGTGTGCCGGGCCTGTTGTCGTATACGGCGCCGCATTTCAGGCGGTTTTGCTTGCAGCGCCCGGGCCAGGGCAACGGCTTCAACGGGATAAACCGTAAGATGGATTCGGCAGCAGTTGCCGGCACACCCCTTGGTGCAGGCAATCTGCTCTGGGTGCCGGCTGACGATCCGCCGGCAGCGCCGATTCACATCGGCGATCATGTCGTGATAATCTTTTAAGGCTTGCAACGTAACTCCAGTTACCAAACACTATTTTTTTTGAGTTCCCACCCGCCAGGCTGCGCTGCAATTACAATAACCGCCGAATTTCTGATTGCCTTGCCGGACTCGCTCCGGCATCCGTTATTGCACGGGGTCGAAAAAGCACTGGATCCCGGATCAAGCCCGGAATGACGAACCGGAAGTATCGGTTTTTTTTAATTGTGACATCGTCTCATGCGCGGGAATGACATTGTCGCCGATATTTGTTATATTGCCATCATAGCAGGAATCTAAAAATTAGGAAAATACGAATAAATTCGTCAATCACACACGTCACGGCCCATATGATCATCATCACCGACGCTCACGTTAGCAAAACCAACGGAAACGATGCGACCTTTTTCGAAATGCTTGAATTGGTTAAGGGCGGTCAACAGGATATCATTTTTCTGGGAGATATTTTTGATTTATGGATGGCCCTGCCCCGCTATGAAAATGATATTCACCATGCGTTTGTGGCCTGGTGCCGTGAGCAGAAAAGGCAGCGCACCATTGGATTTTTGGAAGGTAACCATGAGTTTTATCTGGCGGCGGAAAAATCAGAGGCTTTTTCATGGTGCTCGGCAGATGCCTGGTATCGGGATGATGCCGGAAGCCTGTTTGTGCACGGGGACCAGGTCAACCGCCGGGACAAAAACTATTTGGTTTTCAGGAAACTGATCAGAAACCGGTTGACCCGCCGGATACTGTGCCACCTGCCTGGCGGGCCCCGACTGGCACAAACCGTCAAACGGCGGCTGAAGCAAACCAACCACCGATTTAAAATAAATTTTCCCCGGGCGGAAATAGAAGCTTTCGCCGAATCCCGCTTTGCCGAGGGTGCGGATCCTATCTTCATGGGCCATTTTCACCGGGAATACGTCTATCGCAATCGGGATGCCAAGGCGCTGTACATCCTGCCGGATTGGTACAGCACCCGGAAGGTGACGGTCTTTGATCAAAAAACGAAAAAAGCAGCTTTTCGGCACTGGAATCAGGTCAGTGGGACATAAAAAGCAAAAAAAGCTCCCAGGCGATAACGGTGGAAAAGGCTATGATCACGCAGGAAAACAGGGAATGGGTATACATGTTTAATTTGTTGATAAACACATTCTTGAAAATCAGCAAGATAACAACGCCGAAGCTGGTCAACAGGTATTTGGCAATGATAAACGGGAGGGGACCGTATTCAAGAAAAAAGGCCATCACGGGATTCAGCTCTGATGATCCGCGCTCTATCAGAATCAGGGTTAACAGGGCATCAAAGACGCTGAGCATCAAAATCGCAGTGATGGCGGTAAAAATTCGCTGATTGTAGCGATCAAAAAAAAATATCCTGGCTTTGTCTTCCTCACGCCGGGCCGATTCCCTGCGACCGTTGATCAGAAAATAGCGGAAATCGGCCTTATTCATCTGCCTGCGATCCTCGCCACAGCGGCGCTCTCGGTCCGGCCGATCACAGTTATCCGACAACACAACTTTTCCGCTTTTATTCGTATTTTCCATATACTAAATGGCGTAATCGCAGGTGATCACATTATCCTGGTTCGAAATAACGGGAACTTGCGCAATATCGATGTCGTCCAGGCAAAAAACCCGACGATAGTCGATCAAGCGGGGCTTGTTCATGGCAGCCAACTTGGCAGCCACCTTTGCCAGCGTGTCGGCCTTAAATGCTTTGGGCAGGTGTCTGAATTTAGCCAATGCTCTTTTAAATCGCTTGAGCTGCTTGAGCAGGGTTTGGGTCAGATAGTCGGCGGTAATAACCGAGCTGGTATCGTATACCGTCTCCGGAGGCCGGATGATGCTGGCGCCGGGGGATATGAGGACGTAGGAAGATATTTTGGGTTTGAGAGGAATTCCCAGCCTTTTGGGAAGGATTTTATTCTCGATCAACAGATCAGCCAGGACCTGGATCCTTTTGATGTTTTCTTCGATGGGGGAGGCCACGGCTTGATATTGATGCCCATCGTAGACCAAAAAGTCACCTTCAGCGGTGATTTTTATGGTGTCATTGTAACTGCGGGATTCGAAAAGATGGATATCCAGAAATTGGTTGATGAGAAGATGGTCAATGTGGGTGGCAAAGCCGCTGCATTCAATTTTTAAATCGTGAATGATCGCCCAGTCAGGACAGTCGGCACAATAAAAATTTATGAAATGGGCGGCTGTCTTGCCCCCGTTTCCCTGCGAATTTAACCTTTTCAGCTCTCTTTCAATCAGAAACTTTTTCGTGGCGCTCAGATTCAAGGAAAGCAGCTCCTTCAACTGCGCAATGGCTGTTTGGGCTGGGTCTCTATCCTTGATCAGCATTTCGCACTCCCGTAAGATTTAATTTCACCACAACACGCACTTACATCTTGGTTGCCAAAAAATCGTAATGATATTCAGCAGTTTTTCTACCACCACGCATACCGTAAACACTTTTTCCGGGATATTATTGGGAAAAGCGGTGTAAACCCGGTTGCCAATTTAATATCGGCCAAATAACCTCCGACTTTAGGATTTTTTAATGTTTTATAGTGGTTGGCAAAAACACGGTCTGTTATTCAAAGGTTTTTTTCTGCAACCACTTATACCAGCCAGAACGTTTTGATGAAAAGCGGTATAAAAGTGATATCTGTAATCTGGAGAAGATGCCCGTTGACCGTCCACACGTCCCCGGGTAGCCGAGGGGCGTTAACAAAAAAAACGCCAACCCACCCAAAAATGCAGCCGAGATTTTTGAAAACCGGAGAAAAATGTGATAGCGTGGAGGTGCGCATCCACACTTTACCTTGGCCCTGTTCGATCAAAACCGTATTACCAAAAAACATGTGAGTATCCTGGGAAGTCAGCTAGACCCAGTCATAGCCCGATGCTTATCTGGAATTATCGATCAGAAAGAAGACATAATCCCCGCTTTCGCGTAAATGGTGATGCGATCGTTGTGTTGAAGTCGCACCCGGCCACCATGGGAAAGCTGATTGATATCAGCATGGAGGGGCTCTCATTTCGCTATATCCATAGCCTGGAACGTCTGGATCAAACCAGCGTGCTGGACATTTTCCAGTCCAGCGGCGGGTTTTATCTGGGCCGCACCGAATTCGTTGCCGTCTCCAGTGCCAGAATATCGGATTTTGTTCGAAGATTCAGCGTCCGATTCACAGGCTTGAATCGCCGACAAAGATCCCGGTTGAAAAAATTTATTGAAGATTTTACCATCGGCAGTGCCTAATCCATGAATTTCGGATTTGGGATTGCGGATTTTTAGAAAGTACGGGAAGCTGGTGTTTGTCGGATTTAGATTGTCGTTTTGAATTCAAAAGTAAAGGGATAGAGAGTGGATGAACCTGATCAAGGGCATTAAATATAATTTGCGCGGTCTGGGGATGGGATTCAAAACCCCGCAATTACTGCTGCTGGGTCTCATTCGTTTTCTCATCGTGATCCTTATCACCATTTTTGCTGCCGGCCTGATCCTTGTGTACCATCAGGAAATACTGAGTTTCATGTGGACCAAGCCTGAAAATCCCTGGGTGACGTGGCTGTGGTATCTGCTTTCCTGGCTGCTTTCGGCTGTTTTGGTCGGCCTGTCGGCCGTGATATCTTTCTTGGTTTCCCAAATTTTATTCAGTGTTCTCATCATGGACCTGATGTCCCGGATTACCGAAAAAAAAGTGACCGGCACTATCCGGGAAACGCGTAAGATGCCGTGGTGGCAGCAATTTTTGTTTCTGATAAAACAGGAAATCCCGCGCGCAATCGTTCCGGTATTATTGTCAATGCTGTTGCTCATAATCGGCTGGCTGACGCCCTTGGGTCCGATGATTACCATCTTATCCGCGGGGATCGCCGTTATCTTTCTGGCCTGGGACAACACTGACCTGACCCCCGCCCGGCAGCTGGTCCCGTTCAGTGAAAGATTCCGGAGCTTAAGGGGCTCCCTCCTTTTCCACCTGGGCTTCGGCCTGCTTTTCTTGATTCCGGTGCTCAATATATTGTTTCTCTCATTTGCACCTGTAGGCGCGACTCTTTACCAGATTGATAAAAATAAAAACTAAGGGTTCAGCGTTCTGGGTTCAGAGGTTCAAAGGTTCAAAGTTCAGGGTTTGAATGTTACGGTTTGAGGTTTGAGGATCGCTTCGCTTCAGGTTTGAGGCAAATTCGGATGGGCTCATTTTATTTCTGACAATCAGCCTCTAACCTCCAACCTCAGACCTCCAACAACCGTAGCTTCCACCTCTGAACCCTGAACCTTGAACCCTGCTGGTGGGGTCGTAGCTCGTAGAGCGAAGCCCCAAACCCAGAACCTGCTAGAGTAGCCCCATGAAAATTAAAAATGCGAAAAAATTGACGGACTTAAAATGGTTGAATATGTTCGATGTCGCCTATCAGGACAAAAACGGCCGCAACAAGTCCTGGCAGATCGCCACCCGTGCCAGGCAGCCCAAGTGTATCAGTGGCCGCTATGCAGCACCTGATGCCGTGGTGATGGTGGCGTTTCACACCGCGGAGAAAAAAATTGTCGTTACCCGGGAATACAGGGTGGCCCTGGCAGATTACGAGTATGGTTTCCCGGCCGGCCTGGTTGATGAAAACGAGAGTGTCGAGCAGGCTGTCCGCCGCGAGCTGAAAGAAGAAACGGGATTGAATCTTACCCGGATCATCCGTGTCAGCCCCCCACTCTATTCCTCGGCCGGTATGACCGACGAGTCCGTGACCATGGTATACGTTGAGTGCAACGGCCGAATTTCAACAGCGGCAAACACCGCATCTGAATTAATTGAAGTCGATTTTGTCTCCCCGGCGCAGGCCGCCAGACTTTGCAACGACCCCAGCCTGAAATTTGACGTCAAAGCCTGGTTGGTGCTTGCCAATTATTCAAAAACCGGCCGTCTGTGAAGTTGACTTGCCGCCGACTGTCCTTACTATATACGCAACGCACGCGCATCAGGATGGCAGGGTAAGGGGAATGACACCATAATGGCACAAGGGGATTATTATCAGGTTCTGGGGGTGGATCAAAATGCCACCGACCAGCAGATCAAGGAGGCTTTCCGCAAGCTGGCCTTTAAATACCATCCGGATCGCAACACAGAAAACCCTGCGGCCGTTGAAGAGATGAAAAAGGTCAACGAGGCCTACGCCGTGCTTTCGAATCCGGCTAAAAAAAAGGAATATAACACCTTAAAAAATCAGTTTGGATCCTCAGCCTACACCCATTTCAGGAGCCATCACTCCGAACAGGATATCTTCAGCGGATCAGACATCAACCACATTTTTGAGGAAATGGCCAAAGCCTTCGGTCTCAGAGGATCCAACGAAATTTTCAAAGAATTTTACGGCAAGGGATTTCAGCGGTTTGAATTCAGAAATCCCGGGGGATTCGCCCGGGGTTATGTTTTTGGCAACCCGTCCAAGGCCGGGCGCCCGGGGCAGGCGCCGTTCCCGTTAAGCGGGAATAAAGGGAAAATGGCGCGCTTTTTGATACGCAAAATCAGCGGCGTCCAACTCCCGGAAGATGGTGCCGATATTGATGAACATCTGTATCTGACGCCCGAACAGGCGCTGCGGGGCGGACCTTACGCCTATTTTCTGCGCCGAAAATCCAAAAAGCTGGTGGTTAAAATCCCCCCCGGGGTTCGTTCCGGTCAGCGAATCCGGCTGGCCGGCATGGGACAGGAAGGCAAGGGGGGGGGCAAACCGGGAGACCTCTTCCTAAAGGTTCACATCCGCAAACCCCTGTTGAAATCACTTAAAGAATTTTTTGCCAGGCGAAAGGCAACATGATGAAAACAATTGTCTGTCATGGTGACAGCCTGACCGAGGGCTCCGATCTAAACCCCCATTATGCCTGGCCTCGCCTGGTCGAAAACCAGGTAAATGTGAAGGTCGTCAACAGCGGCATCGGCGGAGATACCAGCGGTGGTTTGCTGGCCCGTTTTTACCCTGATGTGGTTCGGCATAAACCCGATATGGTGCTGATCATGGGCGGCACCAATGATCTGTGGTGGGATCTCGACGTCAATTTGATTCAGGCCAACATATTCGCCATGACCTGCCAGGCTGAGTATCACAATATCGTTCCAGTGGTGGGCCTCCCCCTGCCCCTTTGCATTGAAAACGCCCGGCAACAAAACATGATGGCGCCCATCGGTGGATGGGAGAATTGCGTTCAAAAATTGGATCGTCTGGTTGGGGCCCTGGCATCTTCCGCGGCCGAGAGCGATATTGCCAGCCTTGACTTTTACCACCTCTTTTTGGACGCAAAAGGTGGCGTGCAGGGCAAATATTTTTTGGAGGACGGCCTGCATCCCAATAAAGACGGACATCTGCTGATGGCTTCCCGGGCCGCGGAATTGCTGAAATCCACTTTTTACCTTGCCTGACCAAAATCGGAGGTTGACAATTCAGTGATCGTGCATACACAATTAGATGGAAGATTAAGCGTATGAACATTAGGCCTGTAATCCCGGCGACGCCGCAACATTCTGAAATTACCCCTGAAACG
>JAFDCJ010000059.1 GCA_019312835.1 Deltaproteobacteria bacterium | reverse complement strand
GTGGGGTTTTATTTTCTATTGATGCCGACGATCAAATTATACCAGTCCGAAGAAAGCTCGCATGCGTTGATTCTTTTCAACAAGGCCAGCTATTATCCACTGGCGCTGCTGGCTGTTATCGTCATCAAACTGATCATCTGAGTTCGTACCTTTGGGGAGGGTATTTATGCAGGAATTTGATATTGCCGAGCTGGAAAAATACGATGGTAAAGAGGGTCGACCCATCTATATTGCCTATAAAGGCAAAGTTTATGATGTGAGCGACAGCAAGCTCTGGCGCAATGGGCTCCATATGAAGCGCCATCAGGCCGGCGGTGATCTGACGGTAGACTTCCAGGGGGCACCGCATGAGACGGATGTTTTAGAAAGATATCCGCTGATCGGTACGTTGAAAGAAGAAGCCGCGGAAATTGAAGAATTAAAGATTCCACCTTCGCTGGCCTTGCTGCTGGACAAATTCCCCATGCTCAGGCGTCATCCTCATCCGATGACCGTGCACTTTCCGATTGTGTTCGCATTTACAACTTCAGTTTTCAATATCCTCTTCCTGATTACCGGTATTAAATCACTGGAGATCACCGCCCTGCATAGTCTGGGTGCTGGCATATTATTTACGGTTGTTGCGATTCTTACCGGATTATACACTTGGTGGTTGAACTACATGGCCAAACCGATGACGGCTGCAAAAGTGAAAATACCCCTCTCTTTGACACTGCTGGTGATCCAAATTATCGTTTTTATCTGGCGAATAAATGTCCCGCAAATAATGGATTCCATCCGGGGGGCCAATGTCATTTATTTGCTGCTCGTTGTTTCCCTTTTCCCGATAGTGGTGGTTATCGGGTGGTTTGGGGCGCATCTTACGTTCCCCGTCGAAAAATCCTGAAACTCGTTTCTGAGCACCCATCTTAATCGATTAATCAAGAGGTGAAATTTTGTATTCGGCGGGGGTAGAGGACATTGATGTATCAAATACGGATATACGAACCGTTTTTCCTGGAGACGATTTCCGCATAAATTCCGGTTTTTAAAAGCTCGAAATCGGATTCATCAACATTTACGATGGGAAACGTCTTTTCGTAAAAGTGTTTTCCAACAACCGGGCCGGTGGCAAGCAATGGCTCTGTTCGGATGTTGATAATTGCAGCCGGCGCAAGATTCAATCGCAAAAGCTCTAAAATCATAAGCGAGCCTGTGCTTGAACCCTTGCCGAAGGGGAATACCAGGACCTTTTCTGATACTGTTTCTCCAAACAATTCATGACGCTTGTCTGAAATATGGCCGGTCACGGGGTCCACACAGCCCCAGAAGCTTATCGGCTGACGGGTTGTCAGCAACTGTCCCCGGCAGGTTCCCGGCAATATGCAGGTTGCGGCTATTTCCATAATGAACTTATCCTCAATTCCCCTGAAATCGCGGTTTCAACGCAATCGCGGGTTCCTGAAAAAAGCACATTAAGCCCCGTCTGGGAGAAACAGTAGTTGGCATACTTCACCGAGTCCGACATGGCACAGGTAAAATTCCAGCTCTCTTTCGGATATTGCAGCGAGCATCCATCCGTGAAAATTTTTACTCCGGATCTTTCTATCCTCTCCAGGAGATTCTTTTTCTTTATGGCGTCATACGTTTTTCGGCTGGTGAAGACCCAGAATTCAATACCGCTTTTAATCTTTCTCGAGTCCAGATATTTTTCAAGCCTTATAAATTCCTCAACCGAATAATGCGGGCATCCCAGCGTGATGAGATCCGGCATGGGGCAGGCGCCTTGAATCAAACGGGTTTCGGCCGAGTCGATCATTTCGCGGGTGATAACAACGGTATCTTGCGGTTTACCATTTCGAAAACAGGTTTTGATGTCGGGAGCTTCAGGGGTGACACCGATCATATGAAACAACCCGACGGCCCCCGATGATGCGGCTGCCGCGCTGAATGATTTCAGATTGTCTTCTGTTACCTGCCCGGGAATCCCTTCTATGCCGGCCACGCGATCTCCGGCCATTTCTCCGAAAATAAATCCCAGCAGCGGGTAAATTCGGGAGTCATTGAATGTTTGCGCTGGAAGATCCGCTATCCTTAACAGGATTTCAGCTTTGCGATTTTCGGCCAGGTGAAGGCCGAGTTCCGGAACCATCCCGGTTATAGCGGCACAAACGTCCGTAAGGTCGGCATATCTCTCGGTTCTTGCGCCGATCACGGAATTGACGAAGGCCACCGCATTGGATTCTCCCCAGGCGACCTGATCTCCAAATGAAGGGATTAATCCCTGCTGATAGGGGGCACAGGTCCATGTCGGAATTGCCCCCATTTTTAAAAATGCGCTCTCGAGCCTCCGGCTGTTTTCGAGGAGTTCTGTGGGGACACGCATTTTTTCGTGATGAATCAGATCAATAGATGCCGGATTCAGCTGCGCCGGAACTGCGAATTGCCCGCCCCAATCTGCCATTCTTTCAGCAAATTCCACACCGGCATCTACCATGTAAAGCGTCATATCGATATGCACCTGCGATACAGCGATCATCCTCTCTGCGCCATAGAGATCGCCCAATTCACCAAGAATATTCATGGCCAGCTCGCAGGCCCGGCCCTTTTTGCCGGTGAGCATGTGTTTTGCGGTCTCATTCAAGTGCATAGCGTCTCGGTTCAATTCCTATCCTGAGCATTCAACAGATTTCCGCCTTATGCTCAGTCTAAGACGATCTGGCAGGCGTCTTCATGGCGTTTGCAGACGACGGATCCAGGGGCTGCCTTGACGCCCACGCCCAGAATTCCCATGCTTTTTAATTCAAAAGTATGGGTCAAGGACAGGTTTACATCTTCAAATGCCTGCCGCAGATCCTGGCTGTTGAAGCGATTGCTTTCGGGGTGGACGACGATATGTTTGGTAACAAAGTTTTGATATAGGCTGGGATAATACTCTTCCATAAAATAGACGCCGCCGTGTTTCAGAACCCGGACGACTTCCGCCAGGCCTTCTTGCCACGCCG
>JAFDCJ010000058.1 GCA_019312835.1 Deltaproteobacteria bacterium | reverse complement strand
GCGGCGGCAAATGCCTTCCAGCGCCCGAGCTCTTCGGCCTGAATCATTTTCGCTCTGGTCTGAAGCTGGGTCATTTCGCCTTCAAATCGTAGAAAGATAATCAGCGTCACCATCAGGGAAAGCCCCATGATGAAAAACGCCAGAATAACCACCAGCGGGCTGTATGCCAGGCGAAATGCCGGATGCACATTATAGATCAGGGCGATCAGCAAAATAAGAATAACGGCGAAAGCGATAATGCGCTTATAGATATTGGCATAGGAGAATAAAAGACGTTCCATGCAAAAGGCAAAGGGAATGAAAAGGGCGATGTAGAATAAGACCCCGTAAAGCACGTCTTTCTGGGTTTTTTCCACATCATCATAAACGCGTGACGCCAGTGCCCATGAACGGGCGCTGGCTTCCGAAGCCTGGTCGTACAGTTGATTCTCATAGGCCCCCCGGGCATCTTCAAGGGCCGACAGCCCCTCCTGTTGAAGGGTGCGGATGCGTTCGTTGAAAATCCCGCGTTTTTCAAGGTTGGATATGCGGGGCTCCAGCAACCTCCACATGTCTTCGGCCACATGATATTCGGTGCGGTGTAAAAAGGGGGTTTTGCCCACCATATATCCGACGCCGGTGGGTTTTTCCTTGCTGGCATTGAGCAATACGGCTTTATTTCGCAGCACGGTATCGGACAAAGTTAATTTCAACGGGGTCCCGGGTTCCAGATAGACGGTCGAAATGATCGATGCGTCGGAATAATCGGAAATCCAGGTGTCGAGCCGGCTCATAAACCAGCGCAAGGGATCGGATTCCCGCCGTCCGTCGAGAATCTTGACTTTGTGCAGATGCCGGAACGTCCGCGGCTCCAGCAGATTGAACATGGCGGTTCCATCGCTGGCAAACATCACCAGATCGGTTTCCATTAATCGCCGGTACATTTTGGTTCGGTAGGCGTCTTTTCCGGTCTTCTTTTTATCGATGGTCCATAGAACCTCGCCGCTTTCGGGATTGAATTTGTAGCCTTCAAAAATGATCTTATGATAACTGTGTTTTTTGTCGGCCACCCCCCTGAGGTTAAACATGCCCAGGTGATCGACCATGACATGAAAACGGGCCGGACCCTGGTAGCAAAGCAGTACGGTTCCGGGCGCCGGTTGATCGGCAAACAACTCTCCATGCCGCAGGAATTTGGCCCTGCCGAGGACGGCCGAATAACCGAACCTGGGGAAGATATCGTCATGCAGCCTGGGGGTGCGGGCCAGATGTTCGATCAGCCTGCAGATCAGCGCGCTTTGTTTGAGTGCAAAGGCGGAATCCATATATTCAGGCTTGTCATAGGGTGTGCCCCAGCGTGCCCTGGCGTCATGCGTCGTAACAAATGTCAGCCCGTGTACGCCGCTCAGCGCCGTAAGCTCTCCACCAAGGGGCGGCTGGTCGAGAAAATAACTTTGCCAGGACCTTTTCCGGCTGGGCCGCAGGCTGTCCTTGTACATACCGGAATACCCCAGCTCTTTTTCAATCCGTGCAACGCCCTGCCGCAGGACCTCATCCAGCGTGCTGTAAATGGCGGTCCGATTGATCCGGGGTCTGAATGGAAACATCCAGCCGTAATTGAAGGCGCCGAATCCGTCACCGTGGCTGGATAAATGCAAAGATACGGCTACATCCAGATCATAGGCCTTCACCTGGCTTCTGAAACTGCGCGCATCACCGATCTCTCTGGAATGTCTGCGGACATCTTCAAGAATGGCCTTTTGATCTTCAATCGTTTTAGGAATGAGTTCTGAGAGCGCGCGGCGGTCTTCAGCCGACAGGTCCGTATAATCGCCGCTGAACATCAGCCGCTTGATCAGCAGCCTTTCATCGGCCAGCTTCTCGATTTTTTTGGTATTGGTCTTATCCTTGTTTTCCAGACGAAGCTGCATCAGCAGCCGGGAGACCCGATCCGATTCGGTCTTCAAACGCTCGTCGATAGCTTCTTTTAGCTGATGGATGGATTCCACATCTGCGGCATCCCCCGTTCCGGCCGAATCCAGAGGCATGCCTTTTAAGAGTTGGATAGTTTTACGCGTTTTCTTCACCAGTGTCTTATATGACTTGTTTAAATTGCGCATATCCTTCGACCGGGCGGAAATACTCCAGATCATTTCCCGCATACCCGCAAGGGTCTGGGCGTGGCCGCTGCTGGCAATCAGCAAAACCGACCGCCGGGGGGGATTTTTCTTGAGAAAGCGCGCCAGCTCCAGCAGGGTGGCGATGCCGACCGCTTCATCTGCCCCGGGAGAGAGCCCGGCCACGGTGGCAGTGCTGTCATAAAAGGCCTCCACCATTATCAGTCTTTCCTTGAGCTTGGGATCAGTGCCGTCAACAAAACAGTAAATGTTTTCGGAACTGACAACCTGCCAGCTGACCTGAGATAACAGTTGCGCCTCGGCGGCCACCAGTCCACCCGGGGTGTTTTCAAAACCGCCGAAGACTTTTTCGGCTTCGTTCAGCGGCATCCAGAACCGGGGGAACTGAAGCGGCGAGAGTTCAAACTTTTCCTTATAATATTGTTTGGGTGATTCCCCCCGATCGATATAAATGACCGCCCGGGCACCCAGATTGGCGGCGTGCAGCCAATTTTTACCGGAATCCAACTCCATTAAGAGAATCGCATCGGCAACCTGCTTGCCATTCATGTCCTGAAGCTCACCCCGGCCGGCATAAATCAATGGGGCTGTAATTCCGGGAGGCCCCACGGTTTGTGGTGTTATTGCAT
>JAFDCJ010000057.1 GCA_019312835.1 Deltaproteobacteria bacterium | reverse complement strand
TCAAAACCACCATACCGCTCTATCGCCAGGTAATGGAAGATCCATCGTTTTGCAGGGGTGATTTCGACACCGGGTTTATCAGTAAATTTGTACCTGAAGAAGAAGATGATGATGACTGATAGTTGAATAGTTGATTGAGTTGAATAAAAAAATTTGGGGTTGATTAAGTAAAAATGATGAAGTCGATTTTCACTTCCTAACTCAATCAACTTAATCAACTCAATCAACTATTTTAGGAGTGTTCGCCATGTCAGAAGAACATTTGCTTTACCATGTCGAAAAAAATGTCGGCCGTATGACGATTAATCGCGGGGCGCAACGCAATGCCATCAGCCTGGAGGCCATCGAGCTTTTTTTAAAATACCTGGATGAGGCCGAGAAGGACGAAACCGTCCGCGTTATCTTAGTTACCGGGTCCGGAGATAAAGCCTTTTGCTCGGGAGCAGATCTGGGCGGAGCGGTTGACGGCAAGATTCAGCAGGGATTTAAACGCTATGCGCAGCTGATCACCCGGTTGTCCGGCTATCCCAAGCCGGTGGTGGCCCGCATCAACGGGGCCTGCATGGCCGGTGGAATGGGGCTGATGCTGGCCTGCGACATTGTCGTCGCCAGGGCTGATGCCAAATTTGGAACCCCGGAAGTCAACGTGGGATTGTGGCCCATGATGATCGGCGCTTTGATTTATCGCAATGTGCTGCGCAAAAAGGCCATGGAGATGATTCTGTTGGGTGAGCGGCTCACGGCCGCACAGGCCCTGAGCATGGGGCTGATCACACGGGTCGTCCAACCGGAGGCATTGGATGCGGAAACTGCCCAAATTGCGGACAGCCTGGCGGCCAAAAGCCCCATCGGAATGAAAATCGGCAAGGAGGCTTTTTATGCCATGGCCGATATGCCTTTTGAAGAAGCGGTGGATTTTCTGTCCGGCAAAATAGCCGAGGTGGCGGCCACCGAGGACGCCCGGGAGGGGATTACGGCGTTTATCGAGAAACGCAAGCCGGAGTTCAAAGGAAAATAAAAAAACGGTTTAAGGTGTCAGGTATAGGGTATGAGGCACCCAGAACCAAGCTATACACCAATCGATATAGGAGGAATAACCTGTGAATCAAGCGAATAAGGTAGTCGTCACCTGCGCCCTGACCGGGCTGCTGACCGACCCGGCCAAATTCAACGTGCCGGTAACCCCGGCGGAGATGGCGGATGCCGCCGAGCAGTCCCACGATGCCGGGGCCTCGGTACTGCACTGCCATTTCAGGGATCAGCGGGAAGGTATGGGGGCCTTTCCCACCTGGGATCTGGCGTCCGTCGGCAATATTCTGGCCGCCATTAAACAGCGGGTCCCCGGTATTATCATTTGCATGAGCACGGGTGTGCTGGGGGATGACATCTCGGGACCGGTCGGATGCCTGGAGGCCTATAAGCCGGAGCTGGCCGCCTGCAATGCCGGTTCGCTGAATTATTTGAAAATCCGCCAAGACGGCAGCTGGGCCTGGCCACCGGCTCTTTTTGACAACCCGGTCGAAAAGGTCAAGAGGTTTCTGGATGTGATGACGGCCCACAACATCATTCCGGAGTTTGAATGTTTTGACACCGGTATCGTGCGCAGCGTCGGTATGTACAAGGCCAATGCCATGTTCGAGGGGGAGCCCCACGTTTCCTTTGTCATGGGGGTTGACAGCGGGATGCCGGCCAATCCCGATCTGCTGCCCATTCTCAAAGAAGAACTGGTTGCCGATTCTCACTGGCAGGTCATCGCTACGGGTCCGGGACGCGAAAAAATCTGGAACCTTCACCGGCGCTGCCTCGAGCTGGGCGGCGACGTCAGGACCGGCCTGGAAGACACCTTTTACCTGCCCGACGGCGAGCGGGCCACCACCAACGGCCAGCTCATCGAAGCCCTGGTGAAGATCGCCCGTGACGTCGGCCGCGAGCCGGCCACAACCGACGAAGCACGAGATATCCTGGGGATTAGTCGGAAATGATCCACCGCAGAGGCGCTGAGAGCGCAAAGCGGGCGGTGAATATAAAACGGGTGACTGTGAAAGGAGATAAATAAAAATGACGCAGAAATTCAAAACCAAAATAACCGAAATGCTCGGTATCGAACACCCTATCATTTGCGGCGGCATGCAGTGGATCAGCCGGGCCGAGATTGTGGCATCCGTGGCCAATGCCGGTGGAATCGCTTTTATCACCGCTGAAAGCCTGGCAACGCCTGAGGATCTTCGACAAGAGATTAAAAAGACCCGTGACCTGACGGACAAACCCTTTGGCGTCAATCTGTCCATGGTTCCCGAATTCGGTCTGCCGGAGAGAACGTTGCAGTTTTGTGATGTGGTCGTCGAAGAGGGGGTAAAAGTCGTTGAAACCGCCGGCCGCAGCCCGGAGCCTTTGATGCCCAAACTAAAGGCAGGCGGCGTGACCGTGATTCACAAACTGACATCGGTAAAGCATGCCCTGAGCGCACAAAAACTGGGTGTCGATGCGGTAACCATGATCGGTTTCGGCTCCGGCGGACACATCGGCAACGACAACGTGGCGCAGTTTATTCTGCTGCCCAAGGCGGTGGCCGCGCTGGATGTTCCGGTAATTGCCGGCGGGGGGATCTGCAACGGCAAGGGCTTTCTGGGAGCCCTGGCCATGGGCGCCGAAGCGGTGCTTATGGGCACCGCCTTCATGATGACCACGGAGTGCAAGGTGCATCAAAACATCAAAGATCGCCTGCTCGAAACCAAGGAGACGGACACGGCCTTGTTATTGACGACGATTATGAATCCGGTGCGCTGCATTAAAAACAAGCTTGCGGAAGAATGCCTGGCCATCGAGGCCGAGGGGGCGGATTTTGAACGGATTATCAATACGGTGGCCGGAGGCAAAGGCCAGGTCGCCTATGACACCGGCGATCCGGACGGAGCGCCCATCGCCTGCGGCCAGATCGCCGGATGTATCGACGAGATCAAATCGGTAAAGCAGGTCATCGACGATATCCTGGCAGAAGCCGATCAACTCCTGGGTCGACTTAATGGCCTGGCAGTCGGCTAACTTCAACATTATTAGATGAATTGAATCGGTGAGGTTTTTTAGGTTGATTAAGTTGATTGAGTAAATTGAGTTGAATAAGTAAATGGATTAAATGAATATCATCCTTCTTACTTAATCAACCAGTCAACTAATCAACTGTTCAACTATTTCAGGAAGGAGGGAACACCATGGAAGACAAACTATGGCACAAATCATACGCTCCTGGAGTCAAAAAGACTTTGGATTATGAAGAACTGACAATCCCTCAAGCACTGGCACGAACCGCGGAAAACTTCCCGAATCATACCGCTTTAAACTACATGGGGAAAAAAATCACTTATAAGGAGCTCAACGATCTGGTCAATCGTTTTGCGCGGGCTTTGCTGGAAATGGGGATTAAAAAAGGAGACAAAATTGCAGTCTGCCTGCCTAACATTCCACAGGTAATTATCTCAAACCTGGCCATTCTCCGGATCGGAGCCGTTACAGTTCAGAACAACCCTCTTTACACTGAAAGAGAGCTGGCGTATCAACTGAATGATTCAGAATCCAGGATGGTCATAACCCTGACCCTGCTGATTCCACGGATGCAGAAGATTAAACCTGACACACAGATCGACAAAATAATCGGCTGTCACATCAACACCTACCTTCCTTTTCCGAAAAAGCAGCTTTTCCCCATTGTTAAAAAAGACATGTATCGCAAGGTTGAGCCGACCGAGGATGTCAAGGTCTTTGGCGATTTGATTGCTAATTATTCGCCCGAACCAGTGGAAGATGCCAGCCAATGGAATGATCTTGCAGCCTTATTGTATACCGGGGGTACCACGGGCCTCAGCAAAGGGGTAATGCTCAGCCACGCCAACCTGAGCTGTGATGCGCAGCAGTTTGCCGCATGGTTCCCGGATATCAAGCCGGGTGAGGAGCGCTTGATGGGGAATTTTCCGGTTTTTCATATCGCCGGTTTTGCCGCCATCCAAAATTTCATTACCTGGCAGGGTTGGGAAAATATTATGGTTCCACGTCCCGACCCGAAAATCAATATTGAGCTGATTAGAAAACACAAACCGACATTCTTGCCCGGCGTTCCCACTATTTTTGTGGGATTGCTGGCTGATCCGGAGTTCAGGAAGCTGGACTTTACATCAATGAAAGGATTCTTTTCCGGGGCCGCTCCCCTGGCGGCCGATACTATCGCGGATCTCAAGGATCTCACCGGCGCGACGATGTGCGAGGTTTACGGTTCGACTGAAACCACCGCCATGGCCACCATTACGCCCTGGGGAGGGGAAATAAAGCCTGGAACCGTAGGTGTGCCGGTGGCG